>JAGMES010000026.1 GCA_023128035.1 Halanaerobiales bacterium
AATATTTACTCGTTAGAGCTGAATTTTTTTTACACAACTTTCGCAGCCTTGCATTTGAACTACGAAAGTTGAATTATTTATTTTCCTCTAATAGTAGATAGGGACTTTAATCTTTGAAAAAAAGTTTGAATTGTACTGTATACAATCCAAACTACTGTAGATTACAAATATTTATTTCACACATTCCATTGTTTTGCAATTTTCCACTTCAACATCATGATACCAACATAAAGGGTCAGTTGCTAAATAGTCACCAGTTAGATTATATGCAGAACCACGGCAACCATAACACTGTACATTATGTTCACAACTACCACAAGGACCTTTTAGTGAATCTGGCATATTACGAAGATTATTTAACACCTCTGAGTTTTCAATAATTTCTTTTAATGGTTGTTTGCGAATATCTCCAACTTCAATATCAATACCAGTGCATGGTTGAATTTTTCCTAATGAGGTTAATAATATAGCATAATAATTACGTTGACATGTCAAACCTGCGATAGGAGGTTTTGGAAACCACTCAAAACCAAATTCTTTATCAATTTCAAGCAATGTTTCAAAAAGTTCTTTTATTTCTTCAATCGGCACAGCCAGATTATATTCTTTTGCACGACCTTGCATAGTTAACATTTCAAAATAAGGAATTATTCCTCGCTCTCTTGCCCAACGCCAGATTGTTGGTAGTTCATCAATATTTTGTTTGCAGATTACAGTCTCTATACCTAATGTCAAATTATCATCATCTAAAAAGCCTTCCTCTCGCAATATCTCATATCCTGCCATAATTTTGCTTAATACATGCTTACCTCCAGCTAAAAAATCTTGAACATCTTCTTTAAAACTATTCATTTTCATAACTACTGAAACCTGATACTCTTTAAGTTTTTTTGCTAATTCTCTTGTTATTGAAAGCCCATTTGTAAAAACAATCTGTTCTAACCCACGACTATTTATAAATTCTATAAGCTCAAAAAAATGTGGATAAATTAAAGGTTCTCCACCACCAACAATAGACACCTTTTTTATTCCAAGCTGAATCCCTTGATCTATTACATCTTTAATTTCATCAAAAGTAATCTCATTAGATGGAGCTATTCCTGAATCTGCATAGCAATATATACATCTTAAATTACACTTTCTGCTTAACTCGAGATCCAAAGTTAAAATTTTATTTTCTCTTCTAGCAGCATCAATCTCTTTTTTTGAAAAATCTAAACCAATTATTCTCCCATTTTGCTTTATTTGCGTTCCACAACTCATTTTACTACTCCTTTCTAATAATCTATCTTATCTCTAAGATCGATAAATGTTTTTGCCTTTCGACTATCACCTTTAAATAAAAGTTCTTCTATAATATGCGCATCATATAGTTCAATCTCAGGAGTAACACGACCAAGCGCATTGACATATTCTTTAACTTTTTTAATCAAACTCTCATCTGATTTTTTTACCCCTAGTTTTAGTTTAATTTCATCTGAAAACTCTTTTCCTGTACTGACTTCAATTATATAATTATTAATCTCATCAAACGCCATAAGTGCTTTTTCAATTTGGCCCGGGTATAATTTTGTGCCTTTGCATTTTATCATTTGATGTTTCCGTCCAATTACCGGGCCAAGCCTCTCCGTATTCCGCCCACAATCACATTTACCAGTTATTTTAAAAGTAATATCTCCCGTCTTATAGCGAACTAAAGGCATACCTTGATTTTGCAAGATAGTTATCACAAGTTCACCCAAATTTCCATCAGGAACTAGCTCTTCATTTTCATCAATAATTTCAAAATAGAGCAATTCAGGATGATTATGCAAACCTTGATGCGCAGTACATTCTGCAAATGATCCAGCCATTTCTGTACTTCCAAAACTAGAAAATGGTCTTACCCCCCATAAATCTTCAATCTTTTTCCCTAATCGATTTAACTTTAAATCAGTATCTAAAATAGTCTCACCAATAAGAACTATTTTTTCTAATCCAAATTCTTTTACATCTATGCCTTGCTCAATACCTGCTTCTCTCAGCTTAAGGAGAAAAGATGGAACTGAAACAAGTCCGTTAGGTCGCAAACTATTTAACAAAAACAATTGACGCTGAGTCTTACCTGCACCAATTCGGTAGGTAGTTGCTCCTAATTTAACTAGGCCAAGATAATAAGCTAAACCTGCCATAAATAGATTCCCCATGTTCACCATAATCTGAAACAAATCCTCATTGTTAGCATTAATACAGGAAAAACTAAGTGCTTCATTTAATGCTAAACGATCTAGATCAGAACGAGTAAGTGGAAAGAGAACTGGCATACCTGTGGTACCACTTGTCGATACAATATCTACGATTTGGGAGTTAGATACACAGAAAAAATCCATATTTCGTTCCTGAATATCTTTTTTATTGGTAAAAGGCAACTTTCTAATATCTTCTAATGATTTGATATCTGCTTTTTCAATATCTTGATTATCATAAAGTTCACGATAAAATTTAGAATTTTGATATGTATAATTTATCGTTTGTAATACTAAAGCTTCTTGCATTTGATATATTTTTTCTCGACTCATAAACTCTTTCTCGGTAAGTTTCATCTTTACTCACCTCACATTTTTAAAAATTTTCTTATGTATAACTTGATTTTTTCGATTTGTAAAAATAGATCTTGTTTTTGCTTCTGCTAAAATTGCTTTATCTTTTTCTCTAATCACTTTAAAATTGACTACTAATTGATTACTGAAACTTGTATCTGCCTTAGCTTCAATAATTAAGTCATCATCAAATTTTGCAGATTTTTTATATTTACATTCCACATTAATAACTGGCATTAAAATTCCATTTTCCTCTAACTCTTTTATATCAATACCACACTTTTTTAAAATTTCAAATCTAGCAAGATCAAACCATGGAAAATAATTACCATGATAAACAACACCCATCTGATCTGTCTCACTATACCTTACATGAACTTTAACAGAAGCCTCCATAGTTTTAAACCTCCTTGTTGGACACAAATTTTCTTAAAATAATTGTGCCTTTTGAAGTGGAGTCATAAGAGGCTGAATTAATCATAACTAATTCTGAATCTGCCATTTTAGGTAGTACACTAATAATACTCATACTCAAGCCAACACCTAAGGGCTCACCTATCTTTTCTTTAAGCGAATAGATAATTGGAGTAGAATTTTTACTCTCAAAAATCTCCATAATACTATTCTCTTCATCTTTGTCCCATTTTGAACCATATGCATGAGGAACTAACCATGCAATTTCTTCAGGAGTGCAATCTGCTCTTTTAAAAGCCTCTTTCATGCTTTCTGTAAAATCAGAACCCACACCATAACTTACAACTTCTGCAAGTATATTTCCATTTCTTTTCTGACAATCTGTCAAACTCTCAATA
Source organism: Halanaerobiales bacterium (assembly GCA_023128035.1). Next base: position 3,392 of record JAGMES010000026.1, read on the forward strand.
ACTAATGTTCCTGCTCCATCTTGAAAAAAATTACCTATTTCCAACTGCTCCATCCCTTGGATAACGATAGGGCTCAGCTTTTCCATTCCACCAATAAATCCAATTTTAATCCGTCCAGCTTTCAGTTGTTGAATACCATAAATTAAAGGATAAAGTCCACCAGAAACACACGTAGTATGAACTCCTTTTGCTCCAAGAATTAAACCTATATGTCCAATAGCGGCATTTGAAACAGTATTGCAAAAAGTTAGCCTACTTACATAACGAGGAGAAGATGTTATCAGTTTTTTATTAAATTTCACATTGCTCTCTAAACATCCGAAAACTGTTCCAAAAAATATTCCAATCTCTTCTGGGTTAACTGAAGAAAGATCAATTTCAGCATCTTGTACTGCTAATAGTGAAGCGATTACTGCATATCTAGTAAGTTCATCCATTCCACCCCAACCTGAAAGATCATAATCTGTAATTTCTTTTTTCATTCCCTTCAATGTATCTTTCAGAACTTTTTCTGTATACAATTCCTTACTCTGATCTAAGCAAATATTTTTTTGAAAACTCTCTCTACCAATTCCAAATTTAGAAACAACACCTGCTCCACTTATTACATATCTCTTCATAACTGATCCCCTCTTGATTCTTTTATTCGCTTTATTATAGCCACTGCATTGCTTCCTCCAAAAGCAGATGTCATCACTAAAACATTGTCAATCTTATAGGTTTGACCTGGGGCTTTAACTATATTAACATTAGGAAAATCTACATCAGGAGTTGTAAAATTTAAATTACTTGGTAAAAAGGAATTTTCTATTGCCAAAACTCCTGCAATAGTAGAAATTATCCCAGAAGCACCCATTGCATGACCAGTAGTAGATTTTATTGAACTCATTGGCTTATCAGCAATATTAGGGCCAAAAACTTTTTCTAATGCCACTAACTCCATTTTGTCATTATATACTGTGCCTGTCCCATGTGGAATTATATAATCTATCTCACCAGGCTCCAATGATGCTTCTCTAAGTGCCATCTTAACTGCTAACATTGCACCTCTACCTTCACGATCAGGTGCTGTCATATGTACTGCATCAGCAGCAGATCCATACCCTGCCAACTCAATACAATATCCTTTATTGCGTTTTTTCGCCAAATCTTCACGCTCAACAATCAAAACACCTGCGCCTTCACCTGGCATCATTCCCTCTCGTTCACGATCAAATGGTCGACAAAGATTATTTGTTACAGCTTTCAACGAATTAAAACCAGCAGCTACAAACCTCGACATAGTATCTACTCCACCTACGATCATCACATCACAAAGATCATCATTGATAGCGTCTATTGCAACCCCTAATGCCATAGTACTCGAAACGCAGGCATTGCTAATTACAAGGGCTGGGCCAGTAATCGAAATTTCAGATTTGACATAATGTAATAATCTATTAAGAGGATACTCTCTCCATAAGTCATCATCAATTTTTTCTTCTGTCATACTTAGATATTGAATTTTTTCACCACTTCTTAGGCCACCTTGAGCAGATCCAATAACAACACCAATACGGATTCCTGATTCAGCAGTAAGCCTACTTTCAGCTAAAGCTTCCTTTAAAGCCATTTCCAACATGATCGATGCCCTATCTTTATTTCCTTCATCTTCTTGTAAATTTTGGACTTGACCACCTGTTGGAAATAATTCTTCTGTATCGAAAAGGGTAATCTCTTGAATTCCTGTATGTCCTTCTTTTAAACCCTTAAGAAATGCTTCTTTATTCAATCCTAATGCAGAGACAATCCCAATACCAGTAATTACCACTCTCTCTTTCAAATTGATCCCTCCAAAACTACGTATATTCCCCTCCGCTCACATTCAAGACATGACCAGTAATATAACTCGAAAGATCAGATGCCAAGAATAATGCTACATTTGCAACCTCTTCTGGTTTACCCAAACGACCTATAGGAATATTTTCTTCATGATGCTTAAGTATTTCTTCAGGTATATCTCTTATCATATCTGTATCTATCAACCCAGGTGCAATAGCATTCACCCGAATCCCGTATCTTCCAACTTCTTTAGCTAATGCTTTTGTATAACCAATAATTCCACCTTTGGAAGCACTATAATTCGTTTGTCCTGCTTTACCAGCAAGACCCGATAAAGAAGTTAAATTAATTATTGAACCTGATTTTTTACCAATCATCATTTTTAAAACCCCACGGCAACAATAAAATAATCCATTCAAATTTGTATCAATAACCTGATTCCACTGATCATTAGTCATCATTGCAGCCAAATTATCCCGATTTACTCCTGCATTATTAACTAAGACATCAATTTTTTTATACTTTTTTCTTAAATATTTAAACATTTCTTTTACTTCATTATTATTTGCCACTGAAGTTTGATAAATTTCTCCTTTTCTACCTAATCTAATAACCTCATTTAAAGTTTCATTTGCAGCTTTTTCATTAGAATTATAATTTATAATAACTAGACTCCCAGCTTTTGCAAATTGAATTGCTATTGCTCTCCCGATTCCACGCGATCCACCTGTAATTAAAATGATTTTATCTTTTAAATCTTGCACCAACTTTTCCCCCCCTAGGATTAAGAAAATGTCATTTCTCCATTTGCAACTATCTTATCATCTACAGATGCTATCGCTTTTACTTTACAACATCGTCCCATTTTTTTTATTAAGGAAATTTCTAATTTCATGACATCACCAGGTTTTACTGGTTGGCGATAGCGCATATTTACTTGAGCTAAAAAACCAGGTCTATCTTCATTAGAATTATTATCTTCTGAAAAAACAACAGCAGCCAATTGAGCTAACGATTCTGTGATTAAAACTCCTGGAACTATTGGATAATCTTGAAAATGACCTTGAAAATATGGCTCATTAATTGACACACACTTAATCCCAACTCCCCTTTGACCAGGTTCTATTTCAAGAACCCGATCAATTAGAAGCATAGGAAAGCGATGTGGAATTCGGGCAATAATTTCCCTTACATCTATCACCGCTATCCCTCCTCAATATTTTTTTATCCTACAATAAACTATTAATAAATTCAGCAAGTGTATCGATAGAATAAAACTCATTTGTCAAAGGTTCATCGGATTCAATAAGAATATCAAAAGTTTCTTCTAATCCCACTGTAATTTCCAATCCTTCAACTGAATCCAATCCAAGACCTTCATCAAACAATGGCGCATCATTTTCAATCTCTTCAGGCTCAATGTCCAGTTCCAATCTCTCGATAATCATTTCCTTAATTTTTTCTTTAATTTGTTCCATTGAATAACTCATATTGTTACCTCCTATTTTTTATATTTTTTTATACATAGCGAAAAATTATTACCACCAAAACTAATTGAGTTAATCATGACAGTATTAACATCAGTCTGTCTTGGTTCTATAACAAAATCATAACCCTCTGGAGAATCCGTAAGATTAGCAATAGGAGGAATGTAACAATCTCTTATCATCATTAAAGCAGACACAATGTTTATCGCAGCTCCAGCTCCACTGGTCTCTCCAATCAAGGATTTAATATTTGTTATCGGAATTTGTTTAAAAACTTTTTTAATTGCTTTCAATTCTAACTGATCTATATTTGGATTACCATTAGCACTGGTGATAAGACAATCAACCTCAGTTAGATTAGCTCTTTGTAAAGCTTCTTGCATACATTTAGCTAAAGATTCTCCATTTACATCATTGCCATACACCTGATGATAGTCATTCAAGCCGACAATAGAAGCAATCTCACCATAAATATTTGCCCCACGTTCTAATGCATCTTCTAAATCTTCAATTACCATAATTACTGCTCCCTCTGAAAAAATGATTCCCTGGCTGTTCAGATCAAAAGGTCGACTTTTATCATCAGTTGCAGTCATCTTTAAATGACAATAAGCTTGATGCATTACTTCAGTAAACTCTTCAACTCCACCGACAAGTGCATTCTTAACCCGACCTGTTTGTAATTGCAATAAAGCAAGATCTAAAGCACTCATCATTGCATTTTCGCCCGTCGGTGTTACATAATTTGGGCCAGTAATTTTATATTGCAAACTAATTTTAGCTGCAATACTGTTATAAACTGTCTCTTGAAATAGTAATGGGTTTGAACGATAAGGCCCTTTTACAACAACCTTTTTATAATACTCACCTGTTTTCTCAGTTGCACCATTTCTCGTCCCAATATAAATTCCCATTGTACTAGCCTCTTCTTCAGAAAGTTCCAATAAACCAGCATCTTGTAGAGCAAAAGTGCTTGCGAGAATAGAATATTTAGTAATTCTCGGTGAACGGTTAAAGGTGCGATCAAAATTATAGTCTTTCCCTTTAATTTCTGGCACTTGTCCTGCAACAGTTGTTACATATTGTTCTCCATCAAAATAAGTAATTGGTTTGATCGGAGAAACCCCATCTTTGATACCTTGCCAAAAAGTTTCTAAACCAATTCCGAAAGGAGATAATACTCCCAATCCAGTAATCACATATCTCTTATCCATCTATCCCACCTCCTTGACTATCAAAACTGCATTATTGCCGCCAAAGCCCAAGGAGTTATTCATAAATGATCTAATATTTTGCTTTCTAGCAACATTCGGAACATAATCTAGATCACAGTCAGGATCAGGCGTTTGATAGTTTATGGTAGGAGAAATAATTCCATGCCTTATAGTTAAAATTCCAGCAATTGTCTCAATAGCTCCCGCAGCTCCTAAAGTATGACCAATCATTGACTTGATAGAACTTACTGGAATATTATATGCTCTTGTACCAAAAAATCTTTTAATCCCTAATGTTTCGATAGCATCATTGTGTTTTGTTCCTGTACCATGTGCACTAATATAGTCAATCTCTTCCACATTCATTTTTGCATCTTTCAAAGCCATTTTCATTGACTGGAAAATTCCTTCGGCATCTTTATGAGGTGCAGTCATATGAAATGCATCACTTGAAGAACCATATCCAGCAATTTTTGCATACAGATTGGCGTTACGTGCCTTTGCTGAATCTTCCCTCTCTAATACTACAATTCCAACACCATCTCCCAATAATAGACCCTTTCTATTTAGATCAAAAGGTGTTATATCTTCATTTGACAAAGCTTTTAATAATTCAAAACCAGAAAACGTTAACTCTGATATTAGATCTACCCCTCCTGCAATCACCAAATCACAACGCCCCACTCGCAATAAATCTGTAGCAATTCCGATAGCATGTAAACCTGAAGAACAGGCTGTAGAAACTGTAAAATGTTCAGCGACAATACCTAATTTGTCGATTACTTGATTACCAGGAATGTACAAAGGATATTCTAATAATTTAGAGGCTAAAACTCGATCTTGCTTGCCAGTAAAAATTTTTCGATAATATTCCTGAGTTTTAATCATTCCAGAGAGAGTTGTTCCAATAGCAACCCCAATTCGTCCCTGATAGTTCTCTAAGTCAATCCCTGCATCAGCTATTGCTTCTCTAGCTGCAACAACACTTAAAATGGAAGCTCGATCCATCCTATGTAATTCCTTTTGAGAAAGATGATCTTGTGGACGAAAATTTTTCAATTCACATCCTCTACTATGACGATATTCGCTCATATCAAATGATGTAATTTCTCCAGCTCCGTATCTACCCTGAATCAATCCATCCCAAAAATCATCAACATTATTTCCAATCGCAGTTAATGTTCCCATCCCTGTCACAACAATATCTTTTATCATTAGCTCATCTCCTTTCTATCAATATCTATTGAACATCATCCCTTTAGTACGTCTTCTAACTTATCAAAGAAAGTTTTTTGCTCATCATATATTATCTGTAATTTGGCAATTACCTGATCAAAAAGTTCCTGGCGCCCAGTTAAATCTTGCTTTTTAGCTTCACAATTGTTAGCTAATTCATTCATCTGATCAATCATTTTTGAAACCGCATTATGAAAATATTCAGAAATAAAGAGATGTTTAGAAAAATCATCAAAGAAATCTTTCAGGAAAATATATCTGTACTTCCATGAATTGAAAATTTCAGCAAGATAGTTGATCAAACTATCTTGTTTCTTATCATCTTCATTCAATATTTTAATAAATCGTATTATCTCATTGATTGCCTCAATACCTAATTGAACATGATGCTCTTCATCTCCATTTTGATAAATAGCTTTCTTGGATAGTTTAGATATATCAATTATTTCACGAAGAATATTTTTACCTAATGTTTTGATATCAACTCTTTTTAAATTATCAATATTCAATTCAAGTATAATATAAGGTGTGCTGGACTCATATGAAGGATGACCCTTCATAAATTCAATAACACGCAAACCGGTGAAAGCATTATGAAAATCTTCTTTCGGAATTTGACCATAAAAATTATACGTACTATCATAAACGATATAACTATCTTCTGTCCTCTCGACCAATAGAAAGATATGAGGTATTTCTACATCAAGTTGTATCATATTTACTCTACCGCGGTTCATCTCTTCTAACCATTCATCTTCTTCTTTATGATAATCTGGAGTATAATTCAAGAAATATGATGTTCCTGTTACAATAATCAATTCTCTATCGTCTAATCGTGCTTCAAAATATTTTATTCCTTCTTCTAAGGAGGAGAACTTTTTGTAATCCATTGTCGTTCCAAATCTTTCTCCTAAGTTAGGAAAACCTCCTAATCTATTGTAAGGAATGTCGATATAATTTAGTTGTAATGATTGATCATTATCTAAGATATAAGAACATCCTAATAAAGTCTCTCCGTCTCCTGCCATGAAATATCCCATATCAACATTATAACCAGTTTCATACCTCATTTTTTCTCGTATAACCCCATAGATACATGGAAAATAATAAGGATAAGTATCAGGTTCAAATCTTTTAATAGCTTTAATTTCAGCACTAACATTAACTTTATCTATTTCTTTAAAAAGAATATTATCCCATAAATTAGCTATAGTCTGTTGTTTTAACATATCTCTGACTGAAATATTAAATTTTTGCTGATTAGAGCGTGCTATAACTTGAATGGCTTTGATTGAATCTCCTCCTAAATCAAAGAAACTATCATCAATACCTACTTTCTTCAATCCTAAAACTTCTTTCCAAATCTCAACTAATTTCTCTTCAACTGCATTTCGAGGCGCTCTATACTCTACGCCAAGTTTAATATCACTACTAGGTTCTGGAAGAGCAAGTCTATTAATTTTTCCATTTATTAATTTTGGAATCTTATTTAAAATAGTAAAATATGATGGAATCATATATTCTGGTAAAGATGTTGTTAGATATTCCCGTAATTTTGAAACTGACAGTTCTTCTTTTAAAACTAAATAAGCTGATAAATACTTATTTTGATTTGCATCCATTCGATCAATTACCACTGCCTCATAAATCAACTCATGATTAACTAATTGATTTTCAATCTCGCCTAATTCAATACGATATCCTCTGATTTTTACCTGATTATCTATCCGTCCTAAAAATTGAAGTTCACCATTAGAAAGTAATTTTATTAAATCACCGGTTTTATACATCATTTGCCCTGGAATAAATGGATTCGGAATAAATTTTTCCCCAGTTAATTTTGCTCTATTTAGATAACCACGAGCAATCCCATCACCTGAAATATAGAGCTCACCGGGAATATTTTCTGGAAGTAAAGTCAGATTATTATCGAGAACAAAGATTTGTGTATTAGCAATTGGTTTACCAATTGTAATTTCTTCAGTTTCTTTTAAAAGTTTCACAGTTGACCAGACGGTCGTTTCTGTTGGCCCATAGACATTTATGATTTTAGCATCAGTTACTTTTGATAATTTTTTCAATAATGTTTCAGGAAAATTCTCTCCTCCGATAATGATATCTTTTAAATTTTTCAAACCTTTAATTCCACTTTCATTACTTGTCAACAACTGCATCCTTGACGCTGTCATTTGAACTATATCTACATTATTTTTAACGATAACATCAGCAAATTCTTCAGGAATTAGTTGTTCCTTTTCTGTGGCAATAACAACTTTTAAACCTTTTGATAATGGCAAGAAAGTTTCCAGTACAAAAATATCAAATGAAATCGTTGTTAGTGATAAGATTGTTTTATCAGGTGAAAAATCTATCTTTTGTGTAATACCTTCTATGAAATTATTTACAGCCTGATGCTCAATCATTACCCCTTTAGGTCTACCAGTAGAACCAGAAGTATAAATTACATAAGCTAAGTCCTGAGCTTTATTGATATTCTCTAAATTTTCTCCATTAGCAGAACGGTTCTCTGGCTTATCTATATTAATTGTTTGAGTTTTGATAGAAATTTTTTCTAAAGAACTCTGAGTCAATAAAATTTGCGTATTTGAATCTTCAAGCATATACATACTGCGTTCAATAGGAAGCTCAGGATCAATTGGCAAGAACGCACCACCTGCTTTTAAAGTAGCTATAATTCCAATCAACATCTCAAGTGAACGTTCAACTCTTATTCCCACCAAATTATTTGGTTCGACACCTTTATCGCGCAAAATTCTGGCTAATTGATTGGATTTTTCATTTAATTCTCGATATGTGAGTTGTTTGTCTTTAAAAACTAATGCAACCTTTTCTGGAGTTTTCAAAACCTGTTCTTCAATAAGCTGATGAATAGTTTTCTCCTGAGAATATTCAAGTTTTGTATCATTTATTTCGTATAATAAATGTTCTCTCTCCTCTTTAGAAATAATGGATATATCCTGAACTAATTGTTTAGGATTTTTAATTATAATTTTTATTAACTGATGCAAATTATTCTTAATTTGCTCCATCATTTCTAAAGACAATACCTCATTGTTATAGATCATATTCAATAAAATTGTATCCCCACTCGCCGCTAATATCGTTAAATCATAATTTGTCAGTTCATGAGCTGAATCTTGATAAATTATGAAACCTAATTCTGGATCATCTTCAGAAACATTAATAGGATAATTTTCAAAAACAACTATTGAATCGAAAAACTCCTCAGTAGAAGTAAACTTACTTAACTTCTTAATATCTATTAATGGCATATAATTATATTCATGAATCTCAAGAATTTCTTTATTGACTTTTTTTAATAAATCTGTCACTGTTTCATGAGGATCTGTTTTTATTACAACCGGTAATGTATTGATAAATAACCCTGCTATCTTTTCCACATTCTCCACATCTGCAGGTCTTCCAGACACTGTCATCCCATAGCAACTAATATCAGTACGATTATATTTTTGTAGCAAAATCCCCCAAGCAGTTTGAATAAAGGTATTTACAGTAATGTTATTAGCTAAACATATTGACTTAACTTCCTCAGTACTTTCTTTATCAAGTTCTAGTTTTATTTCGGTTGCTTCAGTTATAATTTTTCCTTCTTTAAATCCAATATCTGTAGGTAATAGTGTAGATTCGGTTACATCCTGAATATAGTTTTGCCAAAATTGTTTTGCTTGCTTTAGATTTTGATTTTTTATCCATTCTAGATAATCAGAAAATTGCGCAAGAGGTTTAGCTGGCAATGGTCGATTATTTACAAGACTTTTATAAATTTTAGTTAGTTCATCAAATATTATGTGAGTACTCCAACCATCTAAAAGTAGATGGTGGAATGTCCAACACATAAAATATTTTTCAGAAGAAAGTTTTACTAATGATAATCTGCTTAGTTTATTTGAATCAAAATCAAATTTTTTCTGTAAATCTTCTTTTTTGAAACGCTGAAGATATCTTTTCTGCTCAGAATCATTTAATTTAGAAATATCTTCTTCATATATATCTGCTTCTTTTTTTTCTAAAATAATTTGGATTGGAGTTTTAAATTCTTTCCATTTGAAATCAGTTCTTAAACATTCATGTCGTTTAATAACCTCTTCCCAAGCTTGTTTTAGATAATCTTGATTAATTTTTCCTTCCAACTTAAAACATATTTGTACATGATAATTTACACTATCTTCATTCAGTAAAGTATAATAAAGCATACCATTTTGCATGGGAGTTGCTTTAAATATCTTTAAAACTTTAGTATCTGTCACATTATTCACCCCTCTCTTTGGAAGTTAATTTATAAATTATAAAGATCAGCAATAATACCAAATTCATCTTCATCTACAGCATCACCAAAATCTGATGGAGTATAAGTTCTAGTTGATTTGTTCAAACAATGTTCGATTATCTCAATTAATAGAACAGAATATCTTTCTTGAATTAGTTTTATCAATTTTTCTTCGATATTACTTGGATTATAACTAAAGGTAATCTGTAATCTATCATTCACGACTATTCCAACTATATCAATAAGATAAGGAAAATGATTTTTAAGATGAATACTCCGACCAGATGTTTCCTTACATATAGATAATAAGTTATCTTCACTATTTACTTCAGCAAATTGCCCCAAATAATTAAAAGAAATTTCAGGTTTGAGTTTCTCTAACTCAGTATTAGTCTCTAGATATCTTGCTATTCCAAAATTGATACCTTTATTAGGTATTTTTCGTAAACTTTCTTTAACATGTTTGATCGTCTGTTCAATACCTTCTTGTCTTTCAAAATATACAGGGTACATACTGGTAAACCAACCAATAGTTCTCGAAATATCTACATCTTCAATAATCTCTTCTCGACCATGCCCTTCTAAATTCACAAGAATATTTTTTACTCCAGTTGTATCAGTAATTGCAATAGTCAATGCTGATAATAATAAATCATTAATTTCTGTGTTATATACCCAATTCACATTTTTCAATAATTCTTCTGTCTGTTCTTGAGTAATTTCCGTCATGAGATTTTTTTGAGAAAAATTTCTATCTGCTGCTTCAAATGAAAGAGATTGAATCTCAGTTTGAGTAATATTTTTCCAATAATCTAAATAAATTTCCGTATTAGCCGCATAGTCTCTAAGTTTTTCACTCCAATTCTTATATGAAGTTGTCTTCAAAGGTAACTCTGCTTTTAAATTAGAAGAATATAATGTTTGGATTTCTTCAAATATAATTCTCCATGACACACCATCTATAATCAAATGATGTACAGGAATTACCAGTCTTTTTCCGTTTTCACCCAAATCAAATACAATTACTTTGAACAATAAATCTTTTTCAAGATCAAAACTGTTTTGAATCTCTTCACTAGTTTCACGTAATTTTTTACTTTGTATCTCAAAAGAGTGCGCCGAAAAATCTATAACTTCTAATTGAAAGTTAATTTCTTCAATTCCGCGATTATACTGAACAATTTGCTCTCCATTAAACTTATAGACCATTCTTAGTGCATCATGATGGGTGATAATTTTTGAAAAAACACTTTCCAATATATTTAAATCTGCATCACTTCGTAAAGAAAAGATAAATGTTTGATTCCAGTAATGATTATGCTCAAAATTTTGTTCAAAAAACCATTTCTGAATTGGTGTTAAAGGAATTTCACCTATAACTTCATCTTGAGAAATTTTTATTTTTTGTTTAGAATAATCTACATTATTAAGTAAATCTCCAATTGTTCGATAAGTAAATATATCTTTAATGCTAATATTTATTCCGTCTTGCTTTAATTTCGCGATTATTTGTAGAGCTTTAATTGAATCGCCACCAAGCTCAAAGAAGTTATCAGTTAATCCTACTTTTTCGGCTAATAAAATTTTCTCCCATACACCTGCCATTATCATCTGAACTTCACTTATTGGTGCGACATATTCAGTACTTTTTTCAGGTTCAGGTAAAGCCTTGCGATCAATCTTTCCATTTGATGTTAATGGCAACTTATCTAGCCTCACAAAATAGTTAGGTATCATATAGTCTGGTAGTTTAGTTAAAAGATAATCTCTTATCTCAGTAACAATATCCTCATTATCACTCACCAAATAAACCGCTAAATATTTGCTACCTTCTTTATCTTCATGATCAATAACTACTGCGTCTATTATAGATGGATGGCTAATTAGTTGCTTTTCTATCTCACCTATTTCGATCCTAAATCCACGTATTTTTACCTGATTATCTTTCCGTCCTAAAAATTCTATATTTCCATCTGAAAGTTTTCGTGCTAAATCTCCTGTTTTATACATTCTTTGATTTTCTATAAATGGATTCTCTACGAATTTCTCTGCTGTTAAGTCTGGTCTATTCAAATATCCCCTTGCGACCCCATCACCAGAAATCGCAATTTCTCCAATTACTCCTTGAGCTACTGGATTTAATCTATCATCAACTAGATAGATCTGTACATTATCTGCGGGAACTCCAATCGGTACTGATATTCCTTGATCTTTCTCATGATCATATTGGTAGATCATACATCCTACTACTGTCTCAGTTGGGCCATATTCATTATAAATTTCGATATTACCTGCAAATTTCTCATAAATCTCTGACGCTAACTTGACAGATAATTCTTCTCCACCAACAATCATTCGTTTAACTTTCGAGTTAGTCAAATCTAAATCACGAATTACTCTTAAATGAGCAGGAGTCAATTTTATGATCTGAATATTATTATCTTTAATTATTTTTGTGATCACTAACTCTTTATCATCTTCTCCATAGATAATTACTTTATTTCCTGAAAGTAATGGAACATAAATTGAGGTAACAGTCAAATCAAACGAAAGTGACGAATATAATGGAAAATCTAAACTTTCACCTTGGAGATATACTTTTTTGGCCCAAGTTATATAATTAACCACACCACGATGTTCAATCATTACACCTTTTGGATTTCCTGTCGAACCTGAAGTATAAATCATATAAGCTAGATCTCTAGATTGATTGATAACTTCTAGATTACTACTATCTCCTCTTAAAAGTTCTTTATCACTGATATTTATCTTTTCACCTTTAAAGTTAACTTTTCCCAATAGATGGTTTTGTAGTAGCACTATTTCCGCATGACTATCATTTAGCATAAATTCGATGCGGCTTTCAGGATACTCTGAATCTATAGGTAAATATCCACCGCCAGCTTTTAATATTCCTAAAATTCCAATTATCATCTCCAAAGAGCGATCAACCATAATTCCAACAATCTGGTCTCGCTGAACACCTATATTTTTTAAAAATCTCGCAAGCTGATTTGATTCTTGGTTCAATTCCCGATAAGTTAACTTCTCTTCTCCAAAGCTCACAGCAATCTCATCAGGGCTCTGATTCACCTGTTCAGCAAATAATTGATGAATTACTTTCTCTTTTGGATATTCTGCTTTTGTATCATTAAAACCGTAAATAAGTTCTTCTTTCTCTAGAGCTGAGATCATCTGAATCTCTTTTATTAATTTCTCTGAGTTTTCGATAATCTCTCTAAGAATATTGATATAATACTGTACCATACTCTCTACTGTCTCCCGTTTAAAGAGAGTAGTACTATAATCTAGTCTAAAGTGAATTTTTTCATCAACCTCAAAAGCATTTAATAAAAGACTGAACTTCGCAATCTTAAAATCATAATCATATAAGGAAATCTTAAAATCATCATTAGAAATGTTAAAATCATTTAAGCTGATCGTATTAGTATTTTGTAATGTAAACATAACTTCAAATAAAGGACTTCTGCTTGTATCACGGTCAAGATTTAATTGATCGAGTAACATTTCAAACTGATAATTTTGATTATTAAATGCTTTCAACGTATTATTACGAACTTCAGCTAAAAAGTCATTAAAACTCTTACCTCCTTCAGGCTGATGCCGTAGTGCAAGAGTATTTACAAACATTCCGATTATATTCTCTAAATCTGCATAGTTTCTACCTGCTATAGGTGTGCCTACAATAATATCTTCTTGTCCTGAATATTTTGCTAACAATACATTATAGGCTGCTAATAAAATCATAAATAATGTTACATCTTGATCAAAAACTAAATCATTTAATTTTTCTGTTTCTTCTGCGTTAAACGCAAATTCGATAAAGTCTCCTGCAAAATCCATTAAAGCTGGACGTTTATAATCAATAGGCAAGTTCAACACTGGTAATTCACCTGCAAATTGATCTAACCAATATTCTTCCTGTTCTTTTAATTTTTCCGATTGCAAAAATTCATTTTGCCATACTGCAAAATCTTTATATTGAATTCGCAATTCAGGCAGTTCTTCATCATTATAAATCGCCATTAATTCTTTGAAGAAAATATTCATCGAAACTCCATCTGAAATAATATGATGCATATCTAACATAAATAAATATTTATCAAAATCATACTTAATTAACCCAACTCGCATAAGTGGCGCTTGATCTGGATTAAATGGACGAACAAAACGATTGATTACCTCTTGTAATTCTACTTCAACTACTTCCTCATACTGAACATTAAATTTTACATCCTGATTAATCTTTTGAATTGGTTTATCTTCAAAAAAGCCAAATGATGTTCTCAAAGATTCATGTCGATCTATCAATTTATTTATTGAATTTACAAAACGATCTTGATTCAGTTCACCTTCAATTTTGATCATCAAAGGCATATTATAAGAAATACTATTTACAGCAAGTTGATCAATAATTAGCAATCGTTTTTGTGCTGACGAAACTGGATAATACTCTCTTTCCTCAACAGGATCAATCTCAATAAACATACTCATATCTCTATCTTTAATCACTTCCGCAAGAGTTGCAATTGATGTATATTCAAAGACATCCATTAATGAAAGTTCAACATTTAGATCTTTATAAATTCTTGCTAATAATTGAGTTGCTTTTAATGAATGACCACCTAACTCAAAAAAATTATCGTAAATACTGATTTTATCAACTAACAAAACATCTTGCCATATCTTTAAAAGTTTTTCTTCTACTATATCTCTTGGTTTTTCTATTTCAACTGTAATATATTTTTTACCCGGTTCAGGCAATACTTTTTGATCAATCTTGCCGTTGATGGTCAATGGAATCTCGTCAAGTTGGATAAAATGTGTTGGAACCATGTATTCAGGTAGACGATCTGCAAGATATTTTCGTAAATCAGAGATCGAAATTTCTATATCACTAACATAAAAAACACAAAGATAGGATTCTCCATTTTCATCTTCTTTGGATACAACAATACCTGTACTGATTTCTGAATAATTCTGTAATTGTTTTTCAATCTCTTCTAATTCGATCCTATAGCCCCGTATTTTAACTTGCTTATCTATCCGACTCAAAAATTCTATATTACCATCTGGAAGTTTTCGTGCTAAATCCCCGGTCTTGTACATCCTCTTTCCTGCAATAAATGGATTGTCCACAAATCTATCTTTTGTTAGATCCGTGCGATTGAAATATCCTCTTGCTACTCCATCACCAGATATATAAATTTGACCTGTGATTCCTTCTGCAACTGGCTTTAATCTCTCATCCAAAAGATAAATTTGCACATTATCTGCTGGAGTTCCTATCGGTACTGATATTCCTTGATCTCGCTCTCGATCATATTTATAAATCATACACCCTACTACTGTCTCTGTTGGTCCATACTCATTAAATATTTCGATATTTCCAGCAAACTTTTCATCTATTTCTCTAGCTAATTTTACAGTTAACTGCTCTCCACCCACAATTAATCGCTTAATCTTAGAATTACTTAAATCTAAATCTCTTATCACTTTGAGATGTGCAGGGGTTAGCTTTATAATCTGAACTTTATTTTCTTTGATAATTTTAGAGATTAATAATTCTTTTTCATCATAGCCATAGACTATAATCCTACTTCCTGAGAGTAAAGGTACAAAGATTGATGTTACTGTTAAATCAAATGAAAGTGATGAATAAAGAGGGAATTTAAACCTTTCACCTTTTAGGTAAACTTTTTTGGCCCAGGTGATATAATTTACAACTCCACGATGTTCTAACATAACCCCTTTAGGATTACCCGTTGATCCAGAAGTATAGATTATATAGGCTAGATCATTAACATGATTAATTAATTCGAGATCACTTCCGTCACCAGTGTATAAATTTCTATCATTAATGTCGATCATTTCAGCAAAAAATGAAAATTGACTCAATAAATGATGCGCGCTCGCGCAACTCAAAAGTAGCTTTACATTGCAATCATTTAGCATATACTTGATTCGATTTTCTGGATACTTGGAATCAATTGGCAGATAAGCCCCTCCTGCCTTTAAAATTCCTAACACTCCAACTATCATCTCAAATGAACGTTCAACCATCACTCCGATTATAGTATCTGATCCAACACCTTTTGAACGTAAGAAACGTGCTAACTGATTTGCTTTCTCATTTAATTCAAAATAAGTTAAATCTTCTTCGCCAAATGTCAGTACCACCTCAGTCGGAGACTTTTTCACTTGTTCTTCAAAAAGTTGATGAATAACCTTATCATTTGAATATTCTACTCTTGTATCATTAAATTCATAAATCAATCTATCTCTTTCTTCTAGAGAAATCATTTGAATCGCTTCAATTCTAATCTCTGATTCTTGTACAATTTCTTGAAGAATATTTACAAAATATCTTGCCATCTTTTCAATAGTATCTTTTTTGAACAATGTTGTACGATAATCCAACCTAAAGTTAATTCTCTGTTCTTTCTCATATCCAATCAATAATATGTCAAACTTGGATATTTTATATTCGTAATCATACATTGAAGTTTTTAGTTGATCTTCTGAAGAAAACTGATTTTCATAGACAGAGAGTTCATTTATATTTTGAAGTACAAACATTACATCAAACAAAGGGTTTCTACTGGTATTACGATCAATGTTTAATTTGCCAATTAGCATTTCGAATTGATAGTCTTGATTTGCATAAGCTTCTAAAGCATTTTTTTTGATCTCTTCTAAAAACTCTACAAAAGTTTTATCTCCTACGGGTTGATTTCTAAGTGCTAGTGTATTTACAAACATTCCAATAATATTTTCTAAATCAGCATGTTTTCTTCCAGCTACCGGGATTCCAACAATTAGATCTTCCTGACCTGTGTATTTTGCCATTAACAGATTGAAAGCTGCTAATAATGTCATAAATAATGTTGTACCTTTTGTAGTCGCCAAATTTTTAACTTTTTCAGAAAGTTCCTGATCTAAGATGAACTGAACTGTATCACCTTCAAAGTTAATCTCTGATGATCTTTGATAATCTGTAGGCAGTTCAAGTATAGGAAGTTCACCAGCTAATTTGTTCAACCAATACTCTTCTTGTTCTGTAATCTCTTCTGATTGTAGATATTCATTCTGCCAGGCAGCGAAATCCTTGTACTGAATTCGTAATTCTGGTAACACTTCACCCATATAAAGGGCATGAAGCTCCTTAAATAAAATCCCCATCGAAACACCATCAGATATTATATGATGCATATCTACTATAAGTAAATACTTATTTTCAGCGTATTGTATGATTTCAGCTCTTAATAGCGGTGCTTTGCGTAAATCAAATGGTCTAATAAATTCTTGAATAATTTCTTGTAATTCTTCTCTTTCAGCTTTTCGAATTGGAATATTAAAATCAACATCTTTATGAATTAATTGTACAGGTTCTCCCTCTACAAAATCGAAAGAAGTACGTAAAGATTCATGCCGCTTTATTAGTTGATAAAATGTTTCTATAAATTTTTCTTTATCTAGTTTTCCTTCTAAGCTTATTGCTAAAGGCATATTGTAAGAAATACTTTCTAAGGAAAGATGATTAATTAATAGTAAACGTTTCTGGGCTGATGAAACTTTATAGTAGTCTCTCTCCTCTATCGGTTCAATATTTTTAAATTGAGCCTTTTCTGCATTTGTAATCAGTTCACTAAGCTCTTTAACTGTCGGAGCACGGAAAATATCATCTAAATTTACTTCAACATTAAACTCTTTATGTATCTGATATGCAAGTGTAACTGCTGTTAAAGAATGACCACCTAATTCAAAGAAATCATCATATATCCCTATCTTTGAATTTTCCAATAATGTTGACCATATTTCTGTCATTCTTTTTTCCAGATCATTCGTTGGAGCAACATAATTATGTTCTTCATTTATTTTTTCTTTTGGTTCTGGTAAAGCACGATGATCTATTTTACCATTTAAATTTAACGGCATCCGCTCTAAAACTACAAAATGAGCAGGAAGCATATAGTTTGGCAAATCTCTCAGTAGATATTTTTTTATTTCAGAGACGGAAACTTTATTATTTGTCACGATATATGCACAAAGATATCTACTAATCCCAAGTTGATCTTCTCTTGCGATTACTAATGCATCATTAATTGAATGATGCTTTTTTAACTTTGCTTCAATCGCACTTAATTCAATTCGATACCCTCTGATCTTGACCTGATGATCAACCCGACCGACAAATTCTATCTGTCCATCTGCATTCCATCTTGCTAAATCACCACTACGATACATCTTACTACCTGGGACAAAAGGATTATCTACAAATTTATTTTTTGTTAAATCTGATTGATTCAAATACCCCCGTGCCAGCCCATCACCAGATATACATAACTCTCCAACTCCTCCAATTGGTTGGAGATGATTACTTTCATCAATGATATATACTTGCGTATTTGCTAAAGGTTTCCCTATCGGAACAGTATCATCTTCTTCTGAAATTTCATTAATCGGATAATAAGTCGCAAAAACTGTACTCTCAGTGGGACCATAACCATTAATTAGTTTATCTTTCCCCAGATATTCCAATGCTTTTTTAGCATGCTGTATGGATAAGACCTCACCACCAACTAACACTTTTCGAACTGATCTAAAACATTCAAGATTATTATCTACTAAAATATGAAATAGAGCAGTAGTAATAAAAAATAAAGTTACTCCAGAGTTTTGAATAAACTCTGTCAGTCTTTTCGGATCAAAAATTTCTTCTTTTCTGATCAAGACAAGTGTAGCCCCATTCAACAAGGCTGCATAAATATCAAATGTAGACCCATCAAAGGCATAGTTAGATAACTGCAATACACGGTCTGTTGTTATAATTTCTATATAATTAGTGTTTTTTACAACCCGACTGATATTGTAATGCATTGTCAAGTTACCCTTAGGTTTACCAGTAGTTCCTGAAGTATAAATAACATAAGCTAGATTATCTGCTTTGCTAAGAGCAGGCAAATTAGTAACATCTTCGGTATATAATTCTTCGTCAAATAAATCTATCCATTCACCAGTATAAGTTGAGATAATATCAAAAAACTTCTTCTGTCCTAAGATTAGCTGAACATCTGCATCTTCAAGCATAAACTCTATTCTATTTTCTGGATATTCTGGTTCAATTGGTAGGTACGCTCCCCCAGCTTTTAAAATACCCAAAATTCCAACTATCATCTCTATTGAACGTTCTACTATCATTCCTACAATATTTTCAAAGCCAACCCCCTGATTACGCAAAACTCTAGCCAGTTGATTAGATTTATTATTTAACTCCCAATATGTCATCTCTTTCCCACCAAAGATAATTGCAATCTTATCTGGAGTCACTTCTACCTGTTCTTCAAATATTTCAGAAATTGTAAGATGCTTTGGATATGCCTGTTTTGTATCGTTAAATTCATACAGTATCATATCTCTTTCTTTTGTAGTTAACATACTAATCTCAGAAATTTTCTGCTGTGAATTATCTAGCATCTGACTAAGAGTTGTGATTAGATGTTCTGAAAATCTTCGGATAGTCGTCTGTTTATAATGATAGGCGTTATATTCAATCCTTCCAGTAATTTCTGTTCCTTCTTTTTGAAAAATAATTAGAAGACCATTATCTAGTCCATCTATATGATCAATATCATTTATATTTTCTAACAGGAGTGTAATATTAAATAGTGCATTATTAGTAAAAGATAATTTAGACAAAAGTTTACTAAACGAATATTTTTGATGTTGATAAGCTTCAGCGATACTGGTTTTCACTAATACAATAAATTCTTTAACTGATATATTTGAATCAACAAAATCTCGAATCGGCAAAATTGTATTTATATATTTGATTTTTTCATTTTTCTTATGAATGGTCGTTCCTATAGTAATGTCATTATTTTTAGTATACTTACTTATACATATTTTTAAGCCTGCCATTAAAATTGTAAATAATAAAGTGTCAATATTTTTACTTATTTTACTTAACTTGGTGCTTAACTCTGCTTTAATCGAAAAATAATATATTTCCTTTTGATAAGAAAATTCTCTTTGATTCCGCTTGTAATCAAAAGGTAATGTTGTTTCAGTCAATTCACCAGAAAATTTATTTAACCAAAATTGTTCATCTTGTTTTTGTAAGTCAGATAGTTTCCCTAGTTCATTTATATCTTTCACTATTTATCCCCCCTATTCTTCTTTATAGAAAAGAGAAGAGAATCACTCCTTAAGTATGACTAGGAGTAACTCTATTCTTTTTCAAATTATATCTTCTTAAGGCTCTCATTTGATGCAAATGATTTAATTACAAAAATAAACAACATAATACCGGCTGCAATTGGAATTGAGTATGCTGGAACCCGGTCAATAAGATAACCTGCTAAAATAAAACTGACTGGAGTAAGCGCCATTATAAATGTTTGAATTATTCCAAAAACTCTACCACGATACTCGTCTGGAACTGTCCTCTGTAACAAAGTAAAAAGTGGAATATTGAAAATAGAACTATTAGCTCCCATAATAAGGATTACAACTATATAAAAAATGAAAAACGGAAGTTTTCCCAAGAAATCAAGCATCGGAACCCCTGGGATACCTATACAAAATACACAAGTAGATGTGATTAACAAACATACCAGCATAACCTTAAACTTTTTCTTAAATTCTGGTAATACTGAGAGCAACAAAGCACCTACTAATATACCTATAGGATATGCACTTGTGATACATCCATATTGCCAAGGTGAAAAATGTAAAACTTCATTAATTATATATGGCAATGGAATTCCAAAAGCAATATTTGTGAAAAAATTTATAAATAATGCAAAAATCATTACCATCCACATTGCCTCGTCAGATTTCATGTATAACACTCCATCTTTCATTTCACTAAAAACTTTTTTTACTGTTAAATTCCCATCAACTTTTATAATACTCTTAGCAGTAAGTCTAAAATCAATAAAGAGTTCAGAAAATGCTGAAATAATAAAAGATAGTGCGTTAACCAATAAAAATACTTTTACATCAACTAACCCATAGACTAAACCACCTAACATTGGCCCTGTAATCTGAGTAATTGATGAAACACTTTGATTTAGAGAATTCATCCGCATCAATCTTTTATCATCAACAATATTTGGAATACTTGAATCTAAAGACACATTAAAAAATGTACTACAAATCGAAAGTAAAATCGAAGCTGTATAGATATATGGTAACTTTAATCCATACTTAACAGTTAATACATATAATCCAAAAACAACTAGACCACTCAAAAAGTCCATTATAACAACCATTCGCTTACGATTGAAACGATCTGCAATTACTCCAGCGAAAGGCCCTAAAATTATACCTGGTAACAAACTACATACTAAAGTTCCAGCAAAGCCCAGGCCAGAGCCTGTTGCTTTTAACACATATAAACCAAGAGCGAAACCATATATAATTGATCCAAATTGGGATACTAATTTACCACATACCATTAACAACATATTTTTTCGAATTTTGAATTCCATTTTCTTATCAACTTGTTGCTCAAGACCACCTGTTACATTTGCATTTAAAGACATAATCATCCTCCTCTATTCTAGAAGTCTAAATCCCCATCCAATCCTTCTAAACTTACTTCTGTTAGCAATATCTCTCTTTCTTCTTCTGTCATAATATCAATATCTGCTAACTTAATATTTTCATTTACAGATATCTGCTGTATAATCTCTATATAACTCTGCATCATTCGTTGAATCGTTTCTGGTTTGAATAAATCTATTCTGTATTCCGCAACTAACTCGATCCCCTCTTCTGTTTCAAATGCATAAACACCTAAATCAAATTTTGATATTTTCAGATCAAAGTTCATAATCTCCAATCTTATATCACCTACATTAATCTCCTTAATCCCTGCATTATCGAAATTTTGTAGATTAAATACTGTGTTAAAAATTGGGTTGCGATTGGTCTCACGATTCAGATTTAACTTGTCAATGAGCATCTCAAATGGATAATCTTGATTTTCAAAAGCAGTCAAAGTATTTTCCTGTACTTCTAGCAAAAATTCTTCAAAAGTTTTATCATCTGTTGGATAATGGCGTAAAGGTAACATGTTAACAAACATTCCTACAATATTTTCCAAATCAGCATTTGGACGACCTGCAACAGCTGTTCCAACAATTATATCAGTCTGTCCTGTCATGCGGAAAAATAAGACATTATACGCCGCCATTAATACCATATATAAAGTTGTCCCAGTATAAGTACTCAAATAATTTAACTTATCTGCAGTTCCTTTCTCAATTTTAAAAGATTGAACATCTCCAGCAAAACTTATTGAGTCTGGTCTGCGATAGTCAGTCACTAATGTCAGTTCAGGAAGTTGACCAGATAATTGGTTTAACCAATAATCCTCTTGATCGGTTAACTCACCAGAATCTAAAAGTTCATTCTGCCATACCGCAAAATCTTTGTACTGAATTCTTAAATCAGGCAAATCTTCGCCTTGATACAATTCAAATACTTCTTTAAAGATAGTTTCAAACGAAAGACCATCTGCTATAATATGATGTGTATCAAATAAAATCAAGTAACGATCATCAACTTTGACAATCTGTACCCGCAGAAGTGGTGCTTTACTTAAATCAAATGAGCGTATAAACTCTTTAATTAGTCCATCTATTTCTTTTTCATTAGCCTCACGATACCCAACCGAAAACTCGCTATCTTGATGAATAATTTGGACTGGATCTTTATTGATAATTTCAAAGCTTGTTCTAAATGTTTCATGACGTTCTACAATCGTCTCCCAAGCTTCTACAAAGCGGTCATAATCACAATGACCATACATTGTCATAATCATCGGCATATTATAAGTGGTTCCAACATCACCATAACGACTCATAATATATATTCTCTTTTGTGCTGATGATAATGGATAATACTCTCTTTCCTCCACAGGCTCAATCGAAGAATATATACTTGTTTCAGTAACTTGCATAATTTCGGCAAGTTCAGCAATAGTTGGTTTGTTAAATATTTCCAATAGTGAAAGTTCAATATTCATGTCTCTAAAAATTCTTGCCAATAGCTGAGTTGCCTTTAATGAGTGTCCACCAAGTTCAAAAAAGTTATCATAAATCCCTAGTTCATCTCTACCCAGAACTTTTTTCCAAATTTCAATAAGTTTTTCTTCTAGTTCATTACGTGGGTTTCCAGTATTTTCACCAGTATTACTTATTTCAGGATTTGGTAACGCTTTTTTATCAATCTTGCCATTTGGTGTTAGTGGCAAACGATCCATTTGGATAAAATAAGTGGGAATCATATACTCTGGCAATTTAGCATTCAAATCTTCTTTAATATCTTGAACTGAATAATTTTGATCATTTTGCACAATGTACGATGTAAGATATGTATCATCTCCACTATTACGAGCAATCACTATTGCTTCATCAATCGCTTTAGATTTAAGTAAGTGACTTTCAATTTCACCTAATTCAATCCGATATCCACGAATCTTAACTTGATTATCTATTCTTCCCAAAAACTCAATTTTTCCATTAGGTAATCTTCGACCAAGATCACCTGTTTTATACATCTTCTCACCTGGCATGAATGGATTTAACATAAATCTTTGAGCCACTAGTTCCGGTTTGTTGATATATCCTCTAGCTACACCATCTCCAGAGATGTAAATTTCACCTGTAACCCCTTCTGCAACTAAGTGATGCTTTTGATCAAGTAGATATATCTGTACATTATCTGCTGGAGTTCCAATCGGTACAGTTATGTTTGTGTCTTGATCAGGGTCAAATTTGTGTATCATACATCCGACAACTGTTTCGGTTGGGCCATATTCATTGTAAATTTCTACTTTTCCAGCAAATTTATGATGAATATCTGCCGCTAATTCGACAGTTAATGCTTCACCGCCTACTATCATTCGTTTCAGATTAGTATTACTTACCTCGATTTCTTTGATTACTTTCAAATGTGCAGGGGTTAATTTTATTATTTGAACTCGATCTTCTTTAATAATCTTGGAAATCAATAATTCTTTGTCATCTTGAACAACAATTGTATTTCCAGAAAGCAATGGTACGTAAATAGATGTAACAGTTAAATCAAATGATAGAGATGAATAAAGTGGAAAATCACAGCGTTCTTCATCTAAATACATTTTGCTGGCCCAGGTAATATAATTGATAACTCCCCTATGTTCAACCATAACGCCTTTTGGATTCCCTGTAGAACCTGATGTATAGATAATATATGCTAAATCCTTTGGTCCATTAATTACTTCAAGATCAGTACTTATACCTTTGTATAGTTCACCATCATTTATATCTATCAATTCACCTGTAAATGATAGCTGATTCATTAGATTTTTCTGAGATAAGACAATCTCTACATCGCTATCATCAAGAATATACTTAATGCGATTTTCTGGATAGTCAGGATCAATTGGTAGATAAGCTCCACCAGCTTTTAAAATTCCAAGAATACCAATTAGCATCTCTAATGAACGATCAACCATAATCCCTACAATTTTATCTGGCACCACACCTTTACACTTTAAAACATGAGCTAATTGATTTGATTTTTCATTTAATTCAGAATATGTTAATTTATCATCTCCAAAAGTAACCGCATAGTGATCAGGAGTTCTATAAACTTGTTCTCTAAAGAGTTCGTGAATAACTTTTTCTTTTGGATATTCTACTCTTGTTTTATTAAAAGTATAGAGGAATTCTTCTCTCTCTTCTGCTGAAATCATCTGAATCTTTTCCAAGCGTTTTTCTGGAGTTTTACAAATTTCTTCTAATATATGTATAAAATGTTCAGCTATTTGCTCGATTGTCTCTTTCTTATACAATACAGTACTATAATCCCATTTAAAATTAATTTTTCCATCTGCTTCAAATGCCACCAATAAGAGGTCAAATTTTGCAATCTGATATTTATAATCGTTATATATACTAAACTTTAGCTCTCCACCACTTGATTGATATTTTAAATTACTACCGTAAATAGACATATCGTTAGCATTTTGAAAAGCAAACATAACGTTAAATAAAGGATTACGACCGGTATCACGCTCTAGATTTAGCTTGTCAACTAACATTTCAAATTGATAATCTTGATTTTCAAAGGCCTGTAGAGTATTCTCCTTAACTTCACTTAAAAATTCAGTAAAGGATCTCTCATAATTAATATAATTTCTTAGTGCTAACGAATTAACAAACATACCAATAATATTCTCGATATCTGCATGACGTCGGCCTGCAATTGGTGTGCCTATTATAATATCTTTTTGATTTGCATACTTTGCTAGTAATATATTATAAACTGTTAATAATAACATATATAAAGTTACATCATTTTCAGTTGCCAGAGTTCTTAAACTATCTGACATCTTTTCATCCAAAATATTTATAATTGAATCACCTTCAAATGTCATTACAGATGGTCGTGAATAATCAATCGGCAGATTAAGGACAGGAATATTATCTTCAAATTGCTTCATCCAAAATTCTTCTTGTTTTTTTACTTTATCAGACTGCAAAAATTCGTTCTGCCAATTAGCAAAATCTTTATATTGAATCCGTAATGCAGGTAATTCTTCATCATCATAGAGAGCAAATAAATCTTTGAATATTATTTCTGTGGAAACACCATCTGAAATAATATGATGCATATCTACCATAAATAAATAACAATCTTTTTTATAATTGACTAATCCAGCTCTTAATAATGGAGTTTTAGTTAAATCAAATGGCTTAACAAATTTATCTACTATTTGATTTAACTTATCTTCTTCAGATTCCTGATATGAAAGAGTAAAATTCACTTTTTGATGTATTTTTTGCATTGATTCTCCGTCTATTATTGTAAACGATGTTCGCAAAGATTCATGCCGCTGAATCAAAGCTTGAAAAGCTGAAGTTAGCTTAGCTTTATCAAGATTTCCTTTAATTGTTGATATTAAAGGCATATTATATGTAATACTATTGTTTGCTAGTTGGTCAATTACTAAAAGCCGTTTCTGAGCAGACGAAGTTGGATAATATTCTTGTTCATTTATTGGTGTAATTGTTGAATACTGCTTTTTATCTGTTGCCGTAATAACCTCTGCTAATTCTTTAACTGTAGGCTTATTAAATATTTCTTTTAGCTGTAGTTCAGTTTGAAACTCTTTATGCACTTTTGAAACTAGCATAGTAGCCTTCAAAGAATGACCACCTAAATCAAAGAAATTATCTAATAGCCCTACTTTTTGTACTCCAAGTACATCTTTCCAAATATTAACCAATCTTATTTCGATATCATTACTTGGGGCTACATATTCAACACCACTCATCAAACCTTCTTCAGGTATTGGTAATGCTCTGCGATCAACTTTACCATTTGGAGTAAGTGGCAAGCGATCTAATAAAATTAAATATGTAGGAATCATATATTGAGGTAATTCCTTCGAAAGAAACTTACGTATCTTAGCACTTGACAATTCTTCATCAGTAACGATATATGCAGTTAGATATTTACTATTACCTACATTCTCATCTCGCGCAATAACTATAGCTTCATTTATAGAATTATGTTGTAATAACTGAAACTCAATCTCTTCGAGCTCAATACGGAATCCTCTAATCTTAACTTGATTATCTTTCCGACCAATAAACTGGATTACGCCATTTGGCAACCATCTTGCTAGATCTCCAGTTCGATACATCCGTGTACCTTCAACAAATGGATTAATTACAAATTTTTCTGCTGATAATTCTGTTTGATTCAAATATCCACGAGCTAATCCATCACCTGAAATACATAACTCCCCAACTACACCAATTGGTTGTAGGCGATTATTCTGATCAACAATATATACTTGGGTGTTACTTATTGGTTGACCAATCAGGACATTATCTGCTTTTTTATCTAGCTCATTAACTTTATGAACCACTGCGAAGACTGTTGATTCTGTTGGCCCATATCCATTTAATAAGCGATCTTTGCCTAAATACTGAAGAGCCTTGCTTACATGCTGCGCAGATCCTCTTTCACCACCAAAGATAATTCTTCTCATATTAGTAAAACAATCTATATTCGTATCAACCAATGTATTAAACATAGCAGCAGTGATAAAGAAAACTGTAATTTTATTTATTCTAATAAATTCACCTAATTTCATTGGATCAAGTATTTCTTCTTTATTTATTCCAACAAGTGTTGAACCATTTAGTAATGCTCCAAAAATATTGAATGTTGACCCATCAAAACAATAATTCGACAGTTGTAAAACTCGATCATCAGGGGTAAACTCGATATAATTGGTGTTTTTTACAACACGACTAATGTTATAATGCATTGTCAAGTTACCTTTTGGTTTACCAGTTGTCCCTGAAGTATACATAACATATGCTAAAGAATCTGATGAAGCTATGTTATTAAAATTAGAAACATCCCCAGTATATAATCCATCATCTTCAAGATTAATCAATTCTCCCTCAAATGAATACAATAGATCACTCAAATGATTTTGAATCATTATTAAATCTGTTTCACTATCTTGAAGAATATATTCAATTCTTGATTTTGGATATTCTGGATCGATAGGCAAATAAGCACCACCAGCTTTTAAAATACCCAAAATTCCTATAAGCATCTCTATTGATGGTTCGACCAACATTCCAACTATCTTATCCGCTGCCACTCCTTTGGTCCGCAATTTAGCTGCTAATTGGTTTGCTTTTTCATTTAATATCTGATATGTCATCTTACCCTCTCTAAAAACTAGTGCGATTTGATCAGGATCTCTTTCTACCTGCTCTTCAAATAATTCTGCTAATGTTTTTGATTTTGGATAGTCTGTGCTAGTATTGTTCCACTCAAATAATATTTGATTTTTCTCTTTTTCTGAAATTATTTCGATGTCAACAATCTTTAATTCTGGATTTTCTGCAATAGTTCTTAAAATCTTCAAAAACCGAGTGGAGATCATTTCTATAGTTTCGTGTTTAAATAGTTTAGTAGCATATTCGAGCACAAAATTAATCTTATTTTCCGCTTCAAACGCATTTAATGTCATATCAAATTTTGTTATCCGATGTTTTAATTGATAAGGTGATAATTTGGCACATTCAATAGATATTTCCCGTGGATGAGTATTCTGTAAAGTAAAGACAACATCAAATAAAGGATTTCTACTTAAATCACGTGTTAAATCCAGCTTTTCCACAAGCATTTCAAATTGATAATCTTGATGTTCGAAAGCACTGAGCGTGTTTTCTTTTACTTCTTCTAAAAAATGTGTAAAAATTTTTTCAAATGTAGGATAGTTTCTAAATGCTAGCGTATTTACAAACATACCAATAATATTACTTAAATCTGCATTCCGTCTTCCTACAATAGGTGAACCTATGATTATGTCTTCTTGATTTGTTTGTTTAGCTAAAAGTACATTAAAGGCTGCAAGAAGTATCATAAACAATGTAGTATTTTTTTGAATAGCAAGGTCTTTTAGTTTTCTTGACATTTCTCTATCCAATGAAAATCTGATGTCATCTCCATCAAAACTCTGAATAACTGGTCTTAAATAATCTATTGGCAGATCAAGAACAGGAATTTCTCCTTCAAATCTGTCTAGCCAATAATTTTGATGTTTTTTCATTTCATTAGATTTTAATAATTTATTTTGCCATACCGCGAAATCTTTGTATTGAAGCTTCATTTGTGCTAATTCTATTCCTTCATAGAGTTGCTTTAACTCACGGTATAGAATCTCCATTGAAAGGCCATCAGAAATAATATGATGAATATCAAACATAAATAAATGCTGGTCATTAAATTTAATAATTTCTACGCGTAATAAGGGTGCTTGACTTAAATCAAATGGACGAATAAATTGTTCAAGAACAGTATTAAAATCATCTGTCTGTACTTCATAAGAAGGTATTGCAAATTCCACATCTTCAGCGATTTTCTGTACAACCTCTCCATCAATCACCGTAAAAGAAGTTCTAAAAGCATCATGCCGTTTAAGTAGAACATTGAAAGCTTGCGTCAACCGTTCGAGATCCAGTTCACCCTCGATTATTCTAATATCAGGAGCATTATAACTCATATTTTGTTCACCGAACTCTTTTAGCAAGAATAATCTTTTTTGCGCAGATGAGACAGGATAATATTCTCTTATCGGTATCTTTTCAATTGTTAATTGTTTTTTCTTTTCCAAACCTTCAATAACTTTAGCCTGTTCTTTTATAGTGGGATTAGTAAATATTTTTCTCAATGGTAACTTAATACCAAACAACTTGTTGACTTTAGATACTAATAAAGTTGCATTTAACGAATGTCCACCCAATTCAAAGAAATTGTCCATAGTACCAATTCTCTCAGCATCCAATATTTTGCACCAAATCTCAACTAGTTTTTCTTCTACCTCATTTTCAGGAGCGACAATATCTATATCTTTTATTACACCAACAGGTTCAGGAAATGATTTGCGATCTATCTTTCCATTAATAGTCAGTGGAATCTCTGCTACTTGTACAAAATATGCTGGAATCATGTATTCTGGTAACTCACTAGCAAGATACTCTTTAATCTCTGCTACTGAAATCTCACAAGCAGAAACTATATATGCGCAAAGATATTTATTTCCTTCAGTAGTTTCTCTATCTATCACAATTGCCTTGGTAACACTTTCATGCTTTAATAACTTCGCTTCAATTTCACCTAATTCAATTCTAAATCCCCGAATTTTAACTTGATAATCTATTCTACCGACAAATTCAATAATTCCGTCTGGTAGCATTCTTCCTAAATCACCGGTTCTATACATTTTTCTATCAGATAGCAATAGATGTTGGACAAATCGCTCTTCAGTCAATTCAAAATTATCAAAATACCCACGCGCTAACCGTTCTCCTGCAATATAAATTTCACCTACTGCTCCACTTGGCAATACCTCTTGATTTCTTCCTAAAATATAAACTTCTGAATTCGCTAGGGGTGTACCGATTGGAACTACTGGTGCTTCGTGTAATCTTTCTAGTTTAACTAAATATGCAGTAGTATCGACACAGCATTCGGCTGGCCCATAAATATTAGTTATATTTGGACGATAATCTATAAACTTATCAATAAAATCTACTACTGTCCGAGCGTACATAGCCTCTCCACCTATGATAAAATGCTTTACTGGAAGCGCATTCACAGGTTTATCAATAGATTTTGAAATCAAATCCAAATGAGCTGGAGTTCCATCTGAAATATCAATACTATTTGTTCGATAATATTCAACTAATCTCTCACCATCTTTTCTAACATCTTCAGGTACAATAAATAATTTATGACCTAAAAGTAAAGATGCGAAAATTTGCTGAACTGATGCATCAAATACATATGATGCAAGAAGTACTATCTTTAGCGGTGACGAATAGTATTCATAAATATTCTTATCTAATGCAGTAACTAGATTACAAACGCTTTTATGTTCAATCATAACTCCTTTTGGATTACCAGTTGAACCTGATGTATATAAGACATATGCAAGATCATCTGATGTAATATTAGATTCAAGATTAGTACTAATCCCACTATATAATTCATCATCATTAAGATTTATAAACTCACCATTAAATTTGAAAATATCCATAAACTCTGATTGAGTTAAAAGAATGGTCGTTTTGCTATTTTCCAAGATAAATTTGCTCCTGGAAACTGGGTACTCTGGATCAATTGACAAGTAAGCTCCTCCAGCCTTTAAAATTCCCAGTATACCAACGATCATCTCTACTGAACGTCCTACCATGATTCCAACAATCTGATCTGCCTTTACACCTTTTTCACGTAATAATTTGCCTAATTGATTAGCCATTTGATTTAATTTATTATAAGTCAAATGAGCTTCACTACTATCTTCTGAAACATAACTTACTGCAATTTGATCTGGAAATCTTTGAACACTTTCCTCAAATAACTGATTAATGGTCTTATTATTTGGATACTCAATCTTTGTATCATTAAAACCAAATAAAATTTGTTGTTTCTCATCTTTTGATAGAATTTGAATATCTGAATTTTTTTGCTCTGGATCATTAGTTATATTTTCGATAAGTGTAGTAAAATATCTAGCGATTTTTTTAATTGTTTTTTTATCAAATATATCAGTACAGTATTCGCAATCAAACTGAATATAATCGTCTATTTCAAAAGCATTTAATGTGATATCATATACAGATGCTTTTTTGGAATATTCATAAGGCGTGAACCTCAAATTATCTAAAAGTATCTCTCTTTGTCCAGTATTTTGCAAAACAAATACCACATCAACCAGAGGATTTCGATCAAAACTACGCTGGAGTCCTAATTTATTGACAAGCATATCAAATTGATAATCTTGATTTTCATAAGCTTTTAATAGATTTTCTTTCATTTCTATTAAGAACTCAGTAAATTTTTTCTCACCTTTAGGAGTATTTCGTACAGCTAAAATATTTACAAACATTCCAATTAGATTTTGCAAACTTGGATGCTGTCTTCCTGAAACCGCAACACCTGATATGAAATCTTCTTGTCCTGAATATTTAGCCATTAGTACACAAAAAAACGAGTTTAAAATCATATATAAAGTTGCATTTTGTTGTACAGCTAATTCATTCAATTTACATGTCAATTCTTCATTGATTCTAAATTTGTACCGATCTCCATTAAAACTCATTATTTCTGGTCTCCGGCGATCAGTAGGCAAATTAAGTATCGGAATTTCATCTGCAAATGTATCTAACCAATACTTTTCTTGACTACGATAGAATTCTGTCTCAAAAAATTTACTCTGCCAAGCAGTAAAATCTTTATATTGAATCTGTAACTCAGGTAATTCATTACCTCGATAGAGTTGATTGACTTCATCAGCAAATTGCCCAATTGACCAACCATCTGTAATAATATGGTGCATATCAAACATAAATATATGCTTTTGATCGCCAATCTTAAGAAAATTAACTCTAAATAAGGGGGTTTGGCTTAGTTCAAACGATTGCACAAAAGAATCAATTTGTTCATCTACTTCATTCTCAGAAACTTCGATAATTGGAAATACAAACTCAACTTCTGAATGAATCTGTTGAATCAATTCATCATTTATCATTTTAAAAGAAGTACGAAATGATTCATGACGCTGAATAACCTTCTTCAACACGTTAGCAAAACGTAATGAATCTAACGTACCTTCAATCAACATAAAGTATGGTTGATTATATGCTATATGCTCATTCTCTAAGGCAGCAGCATATATTCTGGTTTGTGCAGATGAAGCGGGATATAATCCATTTGCATTTTCAATATTTTCTATCAATGAATATTTACTTTTTTCTGCACCATCAATATAGTTTGCAATTTGTTGAATCGTAGTATTTTGAAATATTTCACTTATCGGCATTTCCACGCCGAACTCCATATGAATCTGAGCAAGAAGTGTTCCTAACTTCAAAGAATTGAATCCTACATTCAGCAAATTATCAGTGATACTCAGCTGATTAATTTCCAAAATATTTGCACAGATTTTTACTAATTTTGTTTCGCCCTCATTAGTTGGTAACTCAATCACTCGTTGTGATTCAAGTAAATCAAAATGATTGTCAAGTTCTTCAATTACTGAATCAAATTCGCCATTAAGATAATGTGTTGCTAATTTATAACGTTGCGTTTTTCCACTAGTTGTTTTTGGGATATTCTTCACTGGAATGAATTTATATATTTCGATACCCATTTTGTTACTAATGTGTGTTTTAAGTTGAATAGCCAGTTTAGCAAAGTTTTCTGCTTTTTTACGTGATATAATAAAACAAATAATTTTTTCAAAATTGTTTTCTCCAGGTACGCCACATACTGCAATTTTATTTAACTCAATCCCGGGAATTTCTTGCGCAACACGTTCTATGTCATGTGGATAAAAGTTTTGTCCATTAACGAAAATTATATCTTTTGCTCTTCCTGTTAAAGTTAACTCTCCATTTCTCATAAACCCCAAATCACCTGTATTTAACCAACCATCTTTAATGGCCTCTTTGGTAAGAATTTCATCATTATAGTAACCTTTAGTGACATTATCACCACTAATCTCTACATAGCCCATTTTATTATCTTTAAGAATTTTTCCATTTTTATTTGTTATTCTAACATTACAACCCATCATTGGTTTTCCGATATTCGCAAAAATTACACTATTATCATCATTCTCATTGTTTTCTTGTACT
Source organism: Halanaerobiales bacterium (assembly GCA_023128035.1). The sequence continues at coordinate 36,711 of JAGMES010000026.1, forward strand.
TTTTCATCAATTAATAAATTTCTACGATCTAAAGATATTCCCTCAAGGCTCCCGCTTGATGCAATCGTGACACCTAGAGTTGCCTCTGCTATACCATAAGCAGGACGCATAACATCATCTTTCCATCCAAATTCATTCAAAGTTCTTGAAAATTCTTTACACAGTTTTATTGAAACAGGTTCAGCACCAATTAGAAGCATACGCACACTTGACAAATCCCATTTTTTTGCAACCTCAGACCGATGAGATTTTAGGTAATAATTTAATGCAAAATTTGGAGTTACTAACAATGTTGCTTTATGTTCACTTACTTTTTCTAACCAAATTCTTGGATTTGTAATGAAAAGATTCGTGGGAATTAAATGTTGAGTTGCAGTAGCAAATATAGGAGTAATGTGCCAACCTATAATTCCTAAATCATGAGTTAGAGGCATCCAACTTAAATAAACATCATCATGATTACAAGCAACTACACCATTAATCATTGCATTCACTGTTGTTAATATACTTTTATGTGTTAAAATAACTCCTTTAGGATCTCCAGTAGAACCAGATGAAAATTGAATAAAGGCTATATCGTCAATTTTTGCAGGATAAATAGTTCCTTTCCTACTTTCATCTCTGATCTCATCTATCAAAATTACGTTTTCCTTGATTTGCTCATCAATGATATAAAAATTTGCTAAGATATTTTCTGTAGTAATTACATAAGGATTATTTAATTTATCATATATTTTAGTCAATTTGAGTTTAGATTCTTCGTTTCTTCCCACCGATATTGGTACTGGAATAATTTTGCCCATAATACATGCCCAAAATGTACATACAAAATCTTGAATGTCTTCTAGCTGAAAAATTAGTTCATCACCAGATTTAAAGCCTCTTTTCTGCAAATGGAAAAGTAGGCATAGAGCTTTATTATATAGCTTTTCATAAGTAATAAAATTTTCTTTTTGCTTCCCATATATAAAGTTTATACCGTTTTTATATATAAACTTATTATTAGAAAAAATATCAAGTAAACTATCATACTCAGATAAGTCAAATTTCATGATTATTCCTCCTCACTCCAATGTCAAGTTATTTAGTAAGTCTAACTCATTTTGAAAATTTGTATTTACAAATTTTATAAACATCCCGAGTGGCATAAACTCTTTACAGACTTTTTTTAAAACATTACTTGAAATCTGTCCTTCTGTTATTAGTTGATAACCAGCCGTTTCACAAGCATCATAAACTACATCTACCTTAAAACCTCTTTCTTTTAATTCTGGAAGTATTCTCGCATAAGGCCGCAATAAAGCTCCTGCAAATTCATGACCTGCAATTTTACTTATAGATTTCATATGTAAGACGAGAGGTTCAAAGGTTTTCACTCCCGGGAATCCGCTTGCAGATACTAGAACCATTTTTCCTTGTTTAGCACCTTCTCGTCGGGGATGTCCATATTGGCCCTCACGTTCAATAAAAAACGGTTCTACCAATGGAATACTTCGATCAAAAACTTTTTTCATTAAACTATTCATTCCATTTAGATAAACTGGAGTTGCATAAACTTGAATATCCGCAGATTTTATCTTTGGGTAAATTATCTCCATATCATCTTTTTGCACACACTGTCCTGGTGTTTTTAACCAACAATTAAAGCATCCCAAACATGGTTTAATATTTAATTTTTGAATATAAAACTGTTCAACCTCAGCTCCTGCTTCCCTCATTCCATCTAAAAATTTTTTCAATATTAAATCTGTACCACTTTTATTTAAACTTGGACTACTATTAAAAGCTATGACTTTCATTTTTTTCCTCCATTTTTATTATAACCTTATTTTAAATAAGTAAGTTTTTTTACTATACTTTTACTTATAAGTATTTTACTATATTTACGCATATATGTCAAGTAACCTTTTAGTTATAGTAACGTAAATTTTTTTTAAAATTCTAATAATGATTTTTAAAAATTGCTACTAAAAAAGAGAAATCTTTTCTTCTTACATATGCAAAAATATAGCTGAAGGCAATAAAAAAAGTTAAAGGAATGTAATTTAACATTCCTTTAACTTTACTAAGCTAAAGTCGAAATAATAACGTAGTTAATATTTCTTAAGTTTAATCATATATTACTCTAGCTGATGGATATAGAGATATCCAACGGTCTTCAGCCTCATACATATCCATCATAGAATAAATATTTATAATACCTAATTCACTACTCAAATCAGATACTCGCTTCAGACGTTCTAACCTCTCATCTCTAGATGGAGAAGCATTAACTATATCATAAGTCTTAAATTTAATTTTAGATATAATATCTTGTGGATAAATACATTCATAATCATAATCAGATGAAATTCTTTGACCATTTGGGAAATAATAATATGGATGTGCTTCTAACTCATATATGTATTTGTGATTTTCTCGAATAAAGTCAAGTGTTTGCTGAAAATCTTCTTCAGTTTCTCCTGGAAAACCAATCACCCAATAAGTTGTAGTACGGATTCCAGCCGATGAGAGTGACTTTAAGCATTCACTCATATTCTCTGGAGTTATCCCTTTATTCATCATCTTTAGCACTTTAGGTGAAGCGCTTTCCATCCCTAACCGTACACGGTATAGTCCAGCTTCTGACCAATATTTAGTATTATCTCTTATCATAACCTCTGGTTCTGCTCGTAAATAACCATCAAACAAAATTTCAGCGTTTTGCTTAAACAATTCTCGGGTCAAATCCTCAATATAGAAATTCATAATCGCATCACCCATAAAAAAGGTTTGCTTATCATATCTATTTTTCAATGAAATCATCTGTTTAGCTAAAAAAGCTGCCTCTTTTTTCCTAAAAGGACCCCACTGCATTTTCTCTGAACAGAATTTACATGTATAAGGGCAAGATCGTGCTCCCTCAATGGTTAAATGATAATATCTATCTATATCAAAATCAGAAAAATCTGGAAGCTTACTTTCGTTCATCTCAAACGTTTCATTATCTATATCTTTTAAAGAGATCACCTTTTGATCCGCAAATTCATTTTCCAATGTTTTTAATAATAAAAGTTCTCCTTCCCCTACTACTATTTTATCAACATAATCATACTCGCTAACCAAGGTCTCCATATTTTCCGTACCCATTGATAAATCATCAGTAAATACGCCTCCACCTATCATAGTGATAGTTTCAGGATAATATTTTTTAGTAATTTTGTGTATAAATAGTGAAGAAGCTAAAGATGTAGTATATGTACTAGTACCAATATATGAATATTCTCCAATCTGACATTTTTCCAAAAGAATCTTCTCTAAAGTTTCAAAATAGTTTTCTACTAGTTCAACTAATTTTTCCATAATCCCTGTTGCATTTTCCATCGAATATCTTTTAAATAATACGTGCAAGATTTCCAAGCACTCTTCTTTACTCGAATCATTAACATATGCTAATAGATGGGGATTAATAATATTCCAATAAAGAGAATATCCATTCAAATGCCTTTCACTAGCTTGATCAATCAAATGAAAATATTCATGATGCATATTCCACAGTTTATGATTTACATTTAGATTAACACACTTGACATTATGACCCTTACTCTGCAAAAAACCTTTTAATACAGCTACTCCCAATGGTGGCGCAAATGGGGTAGAAAAGGGCGGTACTATTAATAAAACTTTACTCATACAAATCACCTCTTAGTTTTATATTTATTCATCTAACTCATCCACACAATTAATCATGTAATATTTATATTAACAATGTTCATCGAATAAAATTTTTATTACATTTTATATTATTTTACTTAAATACACAATTTCCTATATGATGAAAAAAATGAGTATAGACATATTTATAGTAGCACAATTTTGCTTTTTATGCAATATTTATTTGAAGACACGAAAAAGCCAGATCATAACGATCTGGCTTTAAAACACTATTTTAAATTATCAGGGTTTAAGCATTCTAATTCCTTAATAACAAACAAGCCATCTTTACGGACTAAGCGTCCATCAAAATAAATTTCTCCACCACCGTATTCAGGACGTTGAATACAAACTAAATCCCAATGAATCGCTGAACGATTTCCATTATCACACTCGTCATAAGTGCATCCTGGAGTAAAATGAAAACTTCCAGCAATTTTCTCATCAAAGAGAGTATCTTTCATTGGCTCTAGGATATATGGATGTACCCCTAATGCAAACTCACCAACATATCTTGCACCTTCATCTGTATCAAAAACTTTATTAATCCGCTCAGTATCATTTGCTTCAGCTTTAATAATCTTTCCATCTTTAAACTCTAATCGGATATTTTCATAAGTAAATCCTTGATATACTGCAGGTGTGTTATATGTAAGAACTCCGTTTACAGAATTCTTCACTGGTGCTGTAAAAATCTCACCATCTGGGATATTTTTGTTTCCTGAACATTTTACAGCTTCAATTCCTTCGATACTAAACTCTAAATCAGTACCAGGGCCAGTAATTCTCACATGCTTCGTCTGATTCATCAGTTCAATCATCGGATCCATAGCCTTTGACATTCTATCATAATCCATATTACAAACATCAAAGTAAAATTCCTCAAAAGCTTCTGTACTCATTTTCGCGGCTTGAGCCATAGCATGGTTAGGGTATCTTAAAACACACCACTTAGTCTTAGAAACCCTAATCTCAGAATGAACTGTTTTATTGAAATGTTCCATATAGATACTCATCTTTTCGCTAGGAATATCTGCCCACTGATTTGCATTTTCGCCAGCTCTGATTCCGATATAAGCATCCATATCTTTCATCCGTTCTGCTTCATAACGAGCCATCATCTTCATCTGTTCCTCAGTAGTCTCTTTCAAAATTTCTCTTAATAAAACTTTATCTTTAATTGTTAAAAATGGAACACCACCTGCAGCATAAGCTGCTCTAACCAATTCTTTAGCTAATGGAATTTCCAAACCAACAATTTCAATTAAAACTTTTTCACCTGGCTGCAAGTCAACAGAATACTTAATCAAATTCTCAGCCAATTTTGTAAATCTTGGATCACGCATAACCGAGCACCCCTTTTTTATTTTCTCAAAACTTTCTGCAAATACCACACAACGATTATAACATATATAAGCAAAAATAGCCAACCAAGGTTGACTATTTTACAAAATGATTAGCCCACAAAAAGTATTTATTCAGCTTTAGCTAAACGAGTTCACTCAAAACTTTTCAGATAACTACTTAACTGAACCTCTTCTTTATCAGGTAAAAACGCTTCTGTAGTATAACGTGAGCGAGGATTCCAAAGCAACCATTCTTCAATCCCTAAATCATATAAAGCTTTTATCTGTTCTCTAACTTCATTTACACCGTAATAATGCTTTAAAGAAAAATCCTGCAACCATGGTCTAAGTTTGGCATATTCACCATTAGAAAGACGGTCAACAGCATCTTTCATACTATAATAAATTGTTTCATAGGGCGCCGCTTCTGGTACTGGAAGTTTAAAAACACCATTAGCATAATGAGATGGATAAACCATAGGCGAAATTACATCAACTGCTTGACTGATTGTTTCCAATCTCTGACCAATTCCAAGATCATTATTAGTAGAAGTAACAGCACCAAAAATATCAGCAGAGATAGGGACATTATAATCAGCTAACTCTTTTTTGGCATATTTCAAAAAAGAGTTAATTGTCTCTTCTTTACTCATGCCTTCTACCATAACAGCTTGAGTATTGCCATTGCCTAGGGCAGGAAAACGTACATAATCAAACTGAATCTCATCAAAACCCAGATCTAAGGCTTCTTTTGCCAAAGCCACTGCATACTCCCAATTTTCTTCAAGATAAGGATTAATCCAATCTTTATCCTTCCAAATTGTATCCTCTTTCTTTAGCTCCAACGCGAGATCAGTTTTTGCTTTAGCTAATATTGGATCTTTGAAAGCTACTACTCTACCTATAAGATATATATTTTCTTCTTTTAAACGCTGTATTAGCGCTTTTATATCTCGAATTTTACGTCGATTTGCCTTTATTTCTTGAGCTAAAGAAACATTACTTTTATAACTGATCGATCCTGTATCATCCTTAATGTCAATAACAAAACTATTAATCTCAGTATTCTTAGTTAAATCTATATATTCCTCCATCCTACCATTCAACCCAGCAACCCAACCAGTAATAAATATTCCTCGCACTTTAAATTCATCTTCTATCTTTATAACTGGAGGTTCTGGCAGGAACAAAAGTTTCTTTTCAACCTCTAAAAAACTGTAATCATCTTTATTTTGGGGTTTTACAAACTGAGAAAATGTTGAGGCATAAAGTTCTATCTTTCCAATATATTTAAAATCCGTAGTCTGTTGTTCATATTTTGCTAAAACGTGTTCATAGGCTGAAATTAAACCAACAATACATAATAAAATGAAAAGGAGGAAAGGGAGCTTTTTCCTCAAAATTATCACTCCTCGCGAATTAATATATACTTTAATTAATTCGCAATATAACACTCTTATCCTTTAGGTAAATATATCAATTGATTCATAATAACTATAAATATTTTTTAATACACAAAAAAAGCAGGACAATTGTCCTACCCTTTTTAACAAATTTTTATCTTTTAAGATAAGACCCCCCACTTCTATAAGTGGTGCGAATTATTTTTAATCTTCAGTGGGGTAGAATCCCCCACTGAAGCCCCAATGTTCAGCTTTAGCTAGACGAGTTCACTCACCTGGTGCAAAATATAATTGACAATGGCACACACCATCTTTTTCAATCTCTTCCTTATGCCATTTACATGGACAGATTTTTGGACGATCTTCTTCCACATTACCAGTCAACATGCGGCATGGGCAATAACGTTTACCATGAATAGCTTTATTCCGAGCCATACCTTCTAAAACTACATCTAATATCTCTTCATTTTCATTCAATTTATAGCCTGCACGAGTAGCATACTTTTCTACAAATTCCCTAGTCTCTGGAATCAAATGCTTATAATCTTCAGTCATATATCCATGACCTCCTTCTCAAAACATATAAAAACATAGACATATAGTCTAATTAGAACCAATAAATTTTACTAAACCTCCAAAGTAATTTTAGTCTTTTAATCCCATATCTTTTTAAAGATTTGCCATCCAAAGTAGTTATATTAACGCAGTTTCTTTGAGGATACATAGCAGTAATATAACCTATATAGGCATCTCCATTTCTCTTAGTGTATTTAACTAAATCCCTATGCTTAAATCCTTCTAATTTATCAATTTTAGATTTTGCTTTTTTTCTTTGGGGTTTTATTTTCCAATCTTTTATATTACATTGTTCTTTTTCTATGTTTAATTCTGTAATAACTAAAGCATCATTAGCATGCGATTTCTTAATATCTAATTCAATTCTTTTATTTGCAGTATCTCCTCCATTAGTAAGTTTAAGAGGAGCAATTTTTTTTAAGCCTTCTCTTAGATAATTTTTACCTTGCATAACATGTTGAGCTATATGAAAAGATAATTGTTTTCCATTAATTTTAGCCTGTAAATTTTCCATGACAGTCTTCACATAAAGAGATTAGGTTATCAATACTATTATCACCTTTTAATCTCTTTGGAATTATATGATGTACTTCTATTTTACAATTGGTTTTATAACACATTTGACAGGTGTTATTATCTCTTAAGATTGCAGCTTTTCTTAAATTTTCATCAAGTCTATTGGATTTTTGATATTGCCATTTATATAGTCTTTTCCCTTCTTGTAATGCTCTTATATCTATTGCTACATCCTCCAAATGTATTTCATTGATATTTATATATTTTTTTAATCTATTTAAAACTCTTAAAATACTATTTTTCTTTTGTTTTATGGAAGGTGCAATTCTATTCTTTCTTCGACTACTAGCTCTATTATCAAATCTTTGAGGTCGATATCCTTTATGATACCTACGATATCTCCTATATCCAACTCTAACTGTCATGAGGTGTGATACATCTTGTCTAAGTTCTATAGTACCTTTAAACACTGGCTTATTTTTGGTTTTACACTTTTGAACAATACCGATACCTACATGTTTACTACCATCATCAATACCTACAACAAACTGAGATTCATCTTCTTCTTCGTCTTTAACTTCTTTTGTAAGCTTTATCACCATAGGATATTTATCTACTAAAACAGCTCTTTTCTTTCTAATTAAGTACCACTTGACTTTAGTAGGGCTAAGTTTTTTACCCTTACTATCAAGAACAAAGCAGTATTCTGTCATCAAACCTCCTAAGTATGGGTATTTCCCTTCTTGCCAAAGTCAATATGAAGAACCTGTATTTTCGGTGTTTGACTTCAGG
>JAGMES010000260.1 GCA_023128035.1 Halanaerobiales bacterium
ATAAGAAACTTCTGGTCGATAAGAAGATAGTAATATTCCTCCTGGCAAGATAACTTCCGTTTCAGGCATGATCTCTTTTATTGTCTGGTTTAGATCATTATAAACAAAGTCATAAATCTGTCTCTTCCCATCAATAACTCTAACCTGATTTCCAAGTCTGTCATAGGTTACAGAAGAAGTGTATTCTTTACCTTCATTATATTTTTTAACCTCTAAAACTTTTCCATTCCAATCTTTGCAAAAAAAGTCTACCAAAAAGAAGTAGACTTAACATAATAAATATTATATCCTATAATACTATTTAATCTTTCTACAATTACTTAAAATTAATTTCAAGAAATTATACTAAATAGACAAGTGATTAAAAATATTAGTCTGAATATCTTAATTAACTTTTTTTATATCTTTTCTTATTTCAATATATTCAGTGAATTTTTTGGTTTCATTTCTATCTAACGCAACTAAATAATAAGGCACTTTGAGTAAAGAGACTTGACTTTTGATAACAAAAACTCTTTTTGAAAAATCAATTATCTCTATTTCATTTATTCTATATTTATGAATCCTAAAAGGAGGACTAAAAATAATAATAAAATATTCCTTAAACTCTAGTTTATAAGCAAACCGTGAAAAGAACAATAGTAAAACACCTATTTGAAAAAATACTATTATTATTTTTATTAAAGACTTTTCATCAGCTAAAAAAAACAATGAAACTACAATCAATGCAAACAAAACAGAATAAATAAAAATTAAATTTGCTGATCTAATCCCAGTTTTATTCCCAAAAACAACTTTTTCTTCTTTTAAGTCCATTTTTAACTCCTTTCTAATTACAGATATAACTATTTTAAATCTTTTTACTACTATTTTATTCATATTTAACTATTACTTTTTCAGTTTGAATAACATCAAAGATTGGTTGAATTACAAAATTATAAAAATCTAAATCTTTTACATTGCCATCAAATACTAACCATGACGGATTCCACATTGCCGTACAAACAAAACCAAATCCCTGAGAACCATAACTATATCCAGAAGTATGAGCAGTAGTCCCATTAAAAGCAACAGAATATCCATAATCAACTGTTTTATTAAAGCCAACTTCAAACCCAAAGCTCATTACAGCCAAACCAGGTAAATCATAAATTTCTAATGCATTATTTGAAAATAATATTCTTGGTCCCCCAGTTGCACCTAAACCAATGTAAAAGCCCAATTCTAAAGAGTTATATAAACCAATATTTCCTTTATCATCAAGTACAACAAACAAACCATCTTGTGCACCTACTACCTTTCCGTAAGACCCTGCTAAACCAAAGCCTATAACATGTGTTCTTTTATCTTTTGGGAATTTTTTTAATAAAACTTGAAAAATTGGATCTGATAAATAATTTTCAAGTTGTTTTATAATTTGCTCTTCCGTAATTCTAGTATTTTTACCCCAGTTATCTCTAGAATTTTCAACATAAGCATTATCAGCAAACCAATTCAAAGTAGGTACATTTATTGCATGACTCCAATCTTCTAAAAACCAATAATATTGTTCTAACTCTTCTCTTCTTTCTTGGGTCATACTATAAATAATTTTCATTTTTTGTTCTGAATCTTCATTCATAGTTTCACTTGGATGTATTTCAACAAATCTATATCCTGTAGGATCAACATACTTCAAAGCATTATTTAAAACATAAACATAAGGATTCAAACTCTGCGGTCTAAACAAATCCCCCCGATACTCATCTTCCCGATTAAACCTACCAATCTCAGGATCATAATATCTTGCATTATAATAATACAACCCAGTATCAACATCAGCAATTTGCCCAGTGTACTTCATCCCTGCTTCTACATCATAAGGAGGCTTCTCATAAGTACCAGCCTTATGCAAATCCTGACCAAATGGTGCATAATCCTGTTCAAATACTATTTTTCCTTCACCATCTGTCATCAGTACTGTAGAACCAAGATTATCATGATGATAATAATATACTTTCTCTTCTTCTCCACTTTTTCCTTCTCTTTTTGCAATAACTCTACCTAATGCATAAATATAGAAAGTTTCCTGATCTCCCTGTTTCTCATAAATCAGTTGACCAAAATAATTATAAACATGATAACTCACTGCATCTGCTTCTTCTACTCTTACTCTCAGACCTTGATAATCATATCCATATCTTGAAATATGAGAGCCTTCATCTTCTCCCTTCTTCCATACATCAGTTAGTCGATTCTTTGCGTTATATCCATACTTCCAATATAAAACGTCCTCACCATCTTTATCTGAATAATCAACACTATTACTATTAAAGCTATAGCTATTTCCCTTCGCAACCATATTTCCAGCTTTATCATACTGATAGCCTTTCTTATCCCCGACTCCGATTTTCATAAAGCCATCGACATTATCTGTTGATGAAATCCAATCCCTTACTTCCTGACTTTCTCTACTCTTCAAACGATTACTTCCATCATAATAATCATAAGAATAGCTTACATTATAATGATAATTTAAATCTGTATAAGTTTCTTTGGTTCTATTTCCCACTGAATCATAATCATACTCTATCTTCGTCCGATCATATTTTCCATAAACTCTGACCATCTTATTTAAATCATTCGAAAACTCTGCTACATTAACTATTTCACCTGTTTCAATATCTCGATCATCATAGTTAGAATGAATTTTGATCTCCCATGCTCTTACAGTTGATTTCAAAAGAATAATCAGTCTACCTGTAGAACTTTTATTCACTACACATTGATCAGGCGATAGTTCTATATATCCTTCATTGGTATATTGCCTATAAAATATCCTGATTCCATGTTCACTAACTCGATTTTCAAAAGTTTCTGGTACTAATTCTATCCTACCCACTTTTTGAATACTTTCAAGTTGAATACCCACAGTACTGGCTGCATAATCAAAATCAACTTTGATATCCTGAATCTCATAATCAAGCGTCGAATCTACAAAATAATCATTGGCAACATAACCATTTCTACCTGGAGCATCTACTAAAAATGTTCCATCAACTTCCGCTGTCTTTAATCTATCCAGTTCATCATATGTATAAATATTTTTATTTCGAAGATTTACATTTCCATTGGCATCATAAGCATAGTTCAAATCAAGTGCATAATGTGAATCTTTTTCTGACTTAACTGTTATCCTTTCTGGTCTGCTCATGATATCTGGAGTAATCTCAGTTATTATGTTCTTACTATAATGTATCTCATTAAGATTACCTGCTGGGTCATAAATCAGATCATCAAGATAGCCTTCCACTTTTTTCAACTGATTAAGCTCATTATATTGATACTCAACCAATTCATCACTTTCAGGATACTTTATACTTACAATATTTCCAGCAAAGTCATATTCATACACTGATGTATAGGTTTTTTGATCAATTTCTCTGGTTTCTAAAGTAATTTGACTCAATCGGTCATAAGTGTAGCTTACTTTACCCACAGCATCTTGAACCTCTAAAATATTGCCAACTTCATCATATAGATAGCTTATTCTTTCATTTTCTGAATAGCCAATTGGTACAGTTTCTACATTTACATTAGTTAAATCTGGAATCACTACTGATTCTTCATTTACTGGTGCATAAAATACCTGTTCTTTAATACTTCCATTGTCATAATAACTTATAGATGTCAGATTTCCTCGTGGATCAGAAGATGTAAGTAGATTGCCACTACCATCATAAGCCATCTTATAGTTCATCACATCCTGAGCCCGAACTCTAACCTCTTCAACCATCAAATTCAAATCATTATAGACATAATCTGTAATCAATCCATTTGACAATTCTTTCTGGACTAGATTTCCGTTGGGGTCATATCTATAATAGGTTCTGCTACCTGTTGGTTCCACCACTTCTGATAGCTGATTCAAACCATTATAATAGTATATTGTCTCAAAATTTCTGCCATTAATCACAGAAGTCTGATTCCCAATCTCATCATATCCATATATCTCAGAACTTCCATCAGGTCTAATTACTTTCTCCAATCTGTTTAGATCATCATATTCGTAGGTAAAATAGTTACTGCCTGCATTTTGATCTTTAATATCAGAATAGATTTCTTTTGTTTTGTTCCCGACTTTATCATATTCATAACTAATGGTATGTTCTAAATCTTTTCTATTTCCTGTAATAACTGTCTCTACCCAATACTGAGGAGTGTAGATATATTCAGTAATTCTTGGGTTTGAATTTACATCATATTCACCTGGAGTTTGCGTCACAAAAAGTTTAGCACCAACTTGATTATACTGGATTTCTGTCATATTACCCATTAGATCGGTTGCTTTAATCTGTCTTGCAAGTGAATCATATTCAACCTTTGTAGTATAATCTAGATTTATTCGATAGGTTGTACCAAGAATTTCTACATCTGTGCCTTTAAAATCTGCGTTTGATTCTTCTACTACCCCTCTTGGGTCTGTTACTGCAATTTCCTTGCCCAATTCATTATATTCATGATAGACAATACGTCCTAATGAATCAACCTCTGCAACCACCCAACCTCGCGGATGATAAAACTGCTGAACCATTCTACCTTCTGGATCAACACTTTTAATTACATTACCTATAGAATCATAATAATTCTTTGTCACGAGGTTCTGATCAAACTTATTAATAACTGTTTTAATCAAACGACCTGAATTATCATACTCATAATCAACTCTGTTATCTCCTACTTTTGAAGTCGCATTTCCATTTGGATTAACTTCCACACT
>JAGMES010000261.1 GCA_023128035.1 Halanaerobiales bacterium
AAAGAAATTCCTAAAAACATTAAGCTAAGTTTTTTATTTCTAAATGTAAAAATATTGATTTAATGAAAAAAATCTACGCATATAAAATAATGTCTATATTTTAGAATATATGTTTTAAAATATAGGGTTTAATTAAGCTATGCTGCACTAGTTACAACCCCTACAGTTATTGGTGAAGACCTATCAAGAGATAGGGGGATTTGTGCTGTTGATACAAGTGTTTTTACAAAAGAGGTTCAAAGATTAACAGAAAGAGCAATTCGAATGGGTTTTAGTGTAGCAAAGCCTACAAAGAAAATATCTAATTGTAAAGCCCAGGAAATAAATACTTATTCAATTACACCTGCAGGAAATGTTTATAAATGTCCTACTTTCGCTGGAAACTCCGAAATTAGAGATGGTTATATTGATAGAGTAGAAGGAGAACTAAAGCTAAATTATCGATTTATAGAATGGTTAGATTGGGATCCCTTTCAGAATGAAAAATGTATAGAATGTAGATATTTACCTATTTGTTTTGGCGGTTGTCCATATAATGATATTATGAAAAATATCTATAGTAATAGTAATGATTCTATTTATCCAGAAAGACGAAGCTTAGAAGAATGCAAAAAAATAGCGATAAATGTATTAAAGACTAGTCTACTGTACGAATATGAACTACATAAAAAAATGGGTGAGTAGAAGATGAAAAATAGAGTTGTAATTACAGGTATGGGAGTTGTTAGTCCGATAGGAATTGGTATAGAGGATTTTTTACAGGCTTTATTTGATGGAAAGAAAGGAATAAGTAAGATAGAAAGATTTAATCCTGATAAACTAAGTAGTAAAATAGCAGGTGAAGTTAAGAATTTTTCTTTTCGTAATTATATTCCTCTAAAAAAAGCTAGAAAAATGGACCGTTCAACCCGCATGGGGCTCGTTGCTGCAAAGCAAGCAATTAATGATTCAGGTATTGAATTAAGTGAAGAAGAAAAGTATCGTACTGGAATTATTGTTGCTACAACTCTTGGAGCACTTCCTAAATCATTAAAATTATATGAAAAAGTTAAAGAAAAAGGGCCAAAAAGAGCAGCTCCTCATTTTATACATTCACCTTTAGATGCCTGTGCAGGATACCTTGCAGTAGATGTTGGTATAAAGGGAATAAATCTGACAACTGCTTCTGGTTGTGCTTCTTCAGTTAATGCCTTGGGGCTAGGCTTAATGTTAATTAGAACAGGTTTTGTTGATAGGTTAATTGTGACTGGCACGGAAATGCCAATTGCTGAGTCGGTTATGGCTCCATTTTGCAATTCGAAAGTTCTTTCTACACGAAATAACGAGCCTACAAAAGCAAGTAGACCTTTTGATAAAGATAGTGATGGGTTTGTCTTCGGAGAAGGTGCAGGGGCAGTTGTTTTAGAAAATTTAGAATTAGCAATAAAGCGAAATGCCAGAATTTATTCTGAAATAGCGGGTTATGGTACAACATGTGATGCGTACAGCATGAGTTCTATACCTCCTACATCTGTGGGGCTTGAAAAAGCAATGGAATTAGCACTAAAAGATGCCCAAGTATCGTTAAGTGAAGTAGATTATATAAATGCTTATGCTAATTCACTTTATCATTATGATCTATTAGAAACTAGAGCAATTAAAAATATTTTTAGTGATAGGGCATACAAATTGCATATTAGTTCTACTAAATCTATGATTGGTCACTTATTGGGAGCATCAGGAATAGTAGAGACTATTGCTACATCATTGGCAGTCTATAAAGACTTTATTCCTCCAACAGTCAACCTTGATGAACCACGGACTGAGTGTGATTTGAACTATGTACCTAATAAAGCAATAAGAAAGAAAATAAATGTATCGTTAAAGAATTCTATTGCTAATGCCAATATAAATTCTACTTTAATAATCAAAAAGTATTATTGATTTTGTTTTTTAAAATGTTGTTTAAATACATCATGAAGGAAAGGAGGTGTAAATATGTTATTTATTAAGGATGCAACAACTTTTGAAGATGATCTTGCCAATTTTGTTGCTGGTGAACCAGTTGATCCAGAACCTCAAAAAGACGCTTGTTGTGGCGGAGTTATTAAAAAGTAATATGTAGAAAACTATAATATCTTACTAAGCTCTTGGTAATTACCAAGAGCTTTTAGGTATAGTATAACCTTTAATATTAGTAAGATAGTAATTAAAGAGGTGACAGTTTTGTGAGTGAATTATTTAATGTTTTATTAAGTAAGCTAAAAAATTATTTAAATATTATTAGCTTAATTTTTAAATATATTATATTTAGGTTTATTGAAGGTAGAGGTTCAAAAAAATATTTTCAAATAATTCATAGACAATTTGATATGTATATAGATTTTAAAAGGAAAACTCTGGTCAATACAGCTAATCATCATATAATTACTAAAAGGAGAAGAAAGAGAATTACTTTTTGGCTAGCCTTTCGAGATAGATTATCCATAAAATCTGTAGATATTAATGGGGTTAAACATAATAATTATAAACATTTTTCAGTGATTATCCCTATTTTTAATGTAAGTGTTAACTATTTGGCTATTTTCAATCTTAAAACAAATAGTGATAACTTCAATTTAACTATCCATTACCAAATTTTATTTTCTAATTTACGAGATGATTTTTCGACTATGCTGGAAAATTATATATGTCATGATGAATTTCATCTGTTTTATTCCTGGTATCCGATTTTGGGAAATAAAATTCTAATCAAAGATATTCTGGCAGGAAAACTACCCCGCGTTCATCCTACCTCTTTTGAATTTATAATTACTCTTTCAAAACCTGGCGTTGTGGTCGGAGAGGGTAGGGTAACTGAATTATCAGATTTGAACTTTAGAGTTGTAAACTATGATAATATGGGATATAGTGATGAAACACCATTTTTCATCACCGGGGGTAAATTAACTAAACAATCATTTTCACTGGATAAGAAAACTAATGTAAGATTTTATTATAGAAATGGCATAAGTGAGATTATCAATTTTATAGAGCCAATTTTCGCCGGAATAAAACTTGTCCAGACTAAATTAAATAATTTTGAACCTGATCAACTAAATATTTTTGCAATTCCTATCATAGCTGGGGGATATGGACTTACCTGTAGTATTTTAATAAATGAAAATGCATTTTTGGTACCGACAGAAGGGTCTCTTTATAAACGGGTTTGTAGATTAGTCTGGCATGAATTTATCCATCATTGGTGGGGAAATAGGATTTCTAGTGAAGGCAAGGGTAGATTTTTATTAACAGAGGGAATGACAGTTCTTTTTGAGTGGTTAACTGCCAAAGAAATGTTTGGTGAGCACTATTTTAATCAAATCATCCAACAAGCCAGAAAACAGGTTTTACAAATTCATGGATATGAAAAATCTATAGCTGATAGTGATAGGATTCCTCCCTTTGGCAATACAATAATTTATAAAAAATCTGCTCTGGTACTTTATCAGCTCTTAAGATTAATTGGAGAGGAACAATTTATATCTTTTTGTACTAGTTTTGTAAAGAGAACAGGCGTTTATCACTGGATTGATTTTTTACAGGAATTAGAGAATTATACTGACAAAGACCTTACAAGCTTTAACCAATTATGGGTGGAGAGTGTAGATTTACCTGTAACGCCTAACAAAAATACTTTTCTTTATGATGACCGTAGAGTCGAGGAACAAAGAATTGATAAAATAATATCCTATTTTATGTTGAAACAGGATTATCTAAAATTATATAAAGATCTTTTGACTATAATTCCAGAACCTGACTTTAGGAATAAATACAACTATTATCTTGGTATTTGTCAAAAGAAAAAAGGTAATCTTTCTGACGCTTTAAATTTATTTGGGAAAATTGATTTAAATGAGGAGTTCTACTATGGTCAGGGATTGTATGAAATGGCATGCATTCATAAAGAAATAGGTAATTATAAAGAGTATCAAAGGTTAATCACAAGAATAGTCACAGGGTCTTATTTATTTGATGATCCCAGATATATCTATAATGAATATCGAAATATCAAAGGTTTATAAGATAACGCGAGATGGTTACTGACTACCCCTTCAAGTGCAGGTGTTTGGTAGCTTTAAAGAAGCAATGGTAACTAAATGAGGTATCAGAATTATTTTAATAGTAGTATCGGTAATGTATTTACAACAAATATTAAAGATATCATGATTTATCTGAGATAGAAAAAGTTAGCGATATAATTTCAGTATTAAGTAATGCTCGTATAATGGAAACTTTTATTAACGATGGCACGGTGGGTAACTTGGAGCAAAAATTCTTTAGTGTATTAGGTGGTGATACTTCGTATGACTAATATCGTCAAAATAAATATCAAAGATACGATTAAGAATCCTTCATACCTATTTATGCTTCTAATGACTTGTATTATACCTATGAACGCAATCCTGAAAATGACTAAAATATATTCTACTACGAATGGAATGTCTTTTCTAGTAGTCTTTACCTACTTAGTGTTTAATGTTGCAATTTTCGCTTTTTTGGCTTTGGTGACTATTGCTACCATTGTTATTTCTGAAAAAACATCAGGTAGATGCGAATACTATCTTGCTAATAGAGTCAATATATGGACACTTGTGAAAGCTTATTGCTTATCAGCTTTCTTACTATGTTTTATACCTGTAGTATTATTTAATTTTCTTATTCTTGTATTCTCATATTTTAAGAATATAGCAGTTATTGTCGAATTAATT
>JAGMES010000262.1 GCA_023128035.1 Halanaerobiales bacterium
AATGCTTTTAAAGTAAATGCTCTAGGAACTCAGAATCTTGCTATTGTTTCAAACAAAATTGGTTGTAAACTTGTTCATATATCCACTGACTATGTTTTTGATGGTCTTAGAGATATTCCCTATAGGGAGATGGGAATAATTTTGTAAGAACAATGATAAAGCTTGCTTCTGAGAAAGAAGAACTGAGTATAGTAGATGATCAGTTTGGTTCACCTACAAGTACAGTAGACCTCACTAATGTAATAATAAACTTGATGAATACTGAATATTATGGTTTATATCATGGAATCATATGAAGGGAATTATTTTAGCAGGTGGTTCAGGAACAAGGCTATATCCTGTAACTCAGTCTATCTCAAAACGTAACAATTTTAATATTTTATGCTATGAAGAATTTTAAAAACCAAAACTATGGAGGCAATTCTATGAAAACATTAACTATTGTTGGTGGAGGAAGTAGTACCCATACTTTAATTCCCTTGTTATCAAAGACTGAATTAAAAGTAAATCTATTAACAAGTAAGCCGAATAAATGGTCAAAGGAAATTGAATTACAGCATGTGTTACCATCAAAAGAGATTGTAGCCAAAATGTATGGTACAATTAATAAAGTGTCTGATAATCCGAAAGATGTTATACCAGAATCTGATGTTGTGATTCTATGTATGCCAGTTAATCAGTATAGAAATTCCTTAAATAATATTGCACCTTTTATAGATAAAGATAAAAAAATGTTTATTGGAACTGTTTATGGCCAGGGTGGTTTTAATTGGATGGTTGAAGAAATAATAGATAAATATTCTTTGCTGAATAAAACGATATTTGCTTTTGGACTTATTCCGTGGATATGCCGCGTAAAAGAATATGGAAAGATAGGTATAACTTATGGATGTAAAGCAGTAAATGTGGCAGCAGTTACGCCTGTAAAAGACTTTGAAGTTTTAAACAATTTATTTTTTAATGATATATGCTATGAATGGTTTAATAAAGGAAAATTTGTTCAAGCTGATAATTTTATTTCTCTAACCCTTTCAGTAGATAATCAAATTATTCATACTTCAAGATTATACGGTTTGTTTTTAGAAGATGGTGGTAAATGGGATCATGAAAAAGAGGTTCCATATTTTTATAGGGATTACACAGAAAATTCCGCTCAATTACTAAAAGATTTAGATAATGATTATTCTTTAATAAGAAATAAAATAAAAGAAATTTTCACGGAAAAAAGATTTTCTTATATGTTAGATTATTTAGCATTGGAACATTCATTTAACAAGTCGTCATGTTCTAACATTTTAGAATCTTTTACTGAGTCAGAGAAGTTAGGGGCAATAAAAACTCCTGTTATAATTAATGAAGGAAAATGGACTTTTGATAAAAAACACCGATTTTTCCATGATGATATTTATTATGGATTATGTATTGCGAAATGGATGGCAGAAAAGCTAGATATAAATGTCCCACATATAGATGCAATAATTGAATGGGCACAAACTGTTTTAGAAGATAGTATTATTGAAAATAAAAAGCTGACAATTGATAATGAAAAAATGGCTGCTAATAAGTTTAAATATGGCATACCTAGTGTTTATGGTTATACAGAGTTAAGTCAGATAATAGATTAAGGTTGGAAGTAGACTTATGAAATTAGGTATTCTTAATGAGTTTTTAGGTAAAGAACAAATTTATGTTAAGGCATGTGAGCTCTTGTGCGACTACTTTTTGTGGGCTAATCATAAAATATATAAAGTAGGTGTGCTAGATGAATCTTGATAGTAGATGGAAACAACGATTTTCTAATTTTAAGAAGGCTACTTTACAGCTAACAGAATTTATGGAAAAAGAAGAATTAAATAAATTTGAAGTTCAGGGATTAATACAATGCTTTGAATATACTTTTGAACTAGCGTGGAAAACAATGAAAGATTATTTGGAACAAGAAGGATTTGATGTAAAGAGCCCTAGAAAAACGATACAAACAGCTTTTCAAATACAACTCATTATAGACGGACATACATGGATAGATGCATTAGAAAAAAGGAATCTAATGGCACAGACTTATGATGAATCAAAAGCCAAGCAAGCAGAAGAATTAATAACAAAAAAATACTTTACAATTATTAATAAGCTTTGTTCCGATTTGGAGGAATTAAGATAAACTTTAGTTGTGAATTTATAAATATTGACGGGAAAAGTCCATGAGAAAGGCTTTTCCTTCTTTATTTCTAGAGTAATTAAAAGAGGAATTTGGTGAGTATCGTCGTATTTAACTTATTAGAGTTATTATAATTATTGTGGTAGAAAGGTGGACACTTAATGGAAACTTATGAAGAAATTGATCTTTGGAAGTATATGCAAATTATTTATCGAAAAAAGGTACTAATTTTTGGAATAACTTTTATATGTATTATTATAAGTTATGTGTTAAGCTCCTATGTCATTGACAAAAAATATGAAACTGAGACGTGGATAAAATTGAGTCCAAATTTTTTATCAGGACAAAAACAGATTCCACAAGAATATTTAGAGGCACACTTTTTTTATCCAGAAGTAGTACAAATGTCAGTCATAGATGTTGATGATTTTTTACAGATATCGACATTAAAAGCCAATCTTTCATTTCATCAAATTGGTGAGACCATTCGATTAGTCTATACTCATATATCTGATTCGCCAATTCCTTCATTACTTTCGAAATGGTTAAACTCTACGAAAGTAAAATTAATCCAAGAAGAATCTTCTAGATTGCAGGTTTCTTTAGAAGACAAACTTGCAATTTTTGAGCAAGAATTGTTGAGAAATAAACAAACCCTTGAAGAAAGACAGCGATTATTTTCACAACAAAGTCAATATATTGAAATCGAAGTATTACCTAAAGATCATATTGAGCCACAAGTTATGATTTATAAAGAAATAAACCCTCGTTATCAAGAACTGAAGAAAATTATTGAAGAATTACAAATAAGTATTACTAGTTTGGAAAAACAAATATTAATATTTGAAAATCTTTTAGAAGAATATAAATCTGTTTTAGCTAAAGTGAATCAGAATTTAGAGTCTACTAACAATGAGTTAGATGACTTATTTAGTAAATTATCTAGATTTAGCACCATGTATAATGCTAACTTGCAAACTAATCTTTCACTAGACCCGTTTGAGATAATTTCTGCTCCATATTCTAATCCGAATCCTATCTCTCCTAGTGTGAAATTGAATGTGGCTATAGCTGGATTCTTAGGTTTAATGATTGGAGTCTTTCTTGTTTTCTTCTTAGAATATGTAGAGGAAATGAAAGGCCAAACCCAATCAAATACATCAGCCAAATAATCACCCGAAGGGGTGATTTTTTGTATTATATAAATTACTATATTACGCACAAGGTATTTAATAAATAACTGTCGAAGTAATCTAGAAATACTAATTAAGGAGTTTTTTTATGTTAAAAAAGATACGTAGCTTGTTGGTACTAGTAGGATGGTTTTGTATTTTCGCTCTTTACCCATTAGGTAACACATCTTTAGGCTTATTACTCATATTAGTTGCTACAATTTTGGGTTACAAGTTAGATAACTTTAAAAAAAATGTTCATTACGTTGAATATAAACTTCTTGGAGTTTTTAGTTTGTTTATGTTAGTTAGTTCTGTTCAAGCAATGAAACCTTTGGAAGCAATTGCTATCTGTCTAGGACAAATATTAATTTTTTATCTTGCATTTCGTGGTTCCGAGTATTTAGTTCAAAATAAGAAGCACTTTGAGCGAATGTTTTATCTATTATACCTATCAGGTCTTGTATCTGGTATAGTAGCCATATATAAATATTTCCATTTATCTAAATGGAAATATCGAACCGAAACTCTTTTTACAGGCATAAACGGTACGGGAACAGTTTTGGTTATAGCTATTATTTTAAGTCTTGTGTTTCTCAATAAAGAAAAGTCCCTTTTAAAAAGACGAATTGGATATCTCACACTTTTGATACCACTAACTGGACTGATCCTTACATTTTCCAGAGGAGCTTATTTAGCTTTGGGAGGAGCCTTGTTCATTTATTTTATCGGATCCAAAAAAAGAGTAGCTTTATTTTTAGTTTTTTGCATTGTTATGGTAGGAGTTGTATTTATTTTTGTACCCCATGGTCAAGATAGAATTATGTCAATTTTTTCTCTCGAAAAAAATTCTGCACGTTTGCTTATATGGCAATCAACTATCAAAATGATTAAAGATAACCCATTGTTCGGAGTTGGTACAGGAATGTTTCCATCCAATTATCCTAACTATAAGCCTATAACTTCTAAACAAAATTTTGCACTCGCTCACAACCTAGAACTCCAAATATTAGCCGAATTTGGCCTAATAGGTTTTCTACTCTTTTTCTCTTTCATTGCTTTAGTCTTGAAACGAAATCTCCAATTAATCATATTATATCCTGATAACAAGTTATATCGTGGAACGTTAGCTGCACTAATAGGTTATTTGATTCACAATCAAGTAGACGGTACAATGGTTGGTGTGGAAATTGGAACATTCTTTTGGATATTATGTGGTCTGGTGATTCATTCATATTATCTCAATTACAAAAGGACTAACGCTTTATGATTAGTAAACCCTTACTTATCAGGGTTTACTAATATATTACATATCACTAATACGAATTTATCTTTTGAGTTAAGACCCC
>JAGMES010000263.1 GCA_023128035.1 Halanaerobiales bacterium
AATTGCCCCCACTTATAGAAGTGGGAGTCTTATCTTAAAAGATAAATCCACCCCTTCTTGGTATAACTTATTGAACAACGAAATATTTTTTATAAATTTTTCTTTCTTTTCTCCCTAACAGGAAAAGCCATTTGCACATCTGCCTTATATTCCATTACTTTTCCATCCCGAATTGTACCTGTCAAATGCAAAACTTCAACCCCGCTAACTCCATCAATAGTTTCACATGCTTCATTAACTGCATTATCAATCGCTTCAGTCCACCCTTGTTGAGATTCACCAATTACTTCAATAATTTTAGTTGTTGTCACTATGTGACCTCCTTTGTGATGATCTACCTTTAGTATGATCTAAAATTCTCTCTTTCATAAAAACAAATCCTACAAAATTTATTTTTTTAATCGTCAATTTTTACCATATATCTTCATCATATTTCCAACTACAGTGTTTTTTGACGTTTTTCTATCTTTTTTATTAAAATAATTTCTAAGTAGAAGGAAATTATTAACTTAAGACGAATATATAAATTGAGGAGGTGTTGAAATATGGCAATCGGGGATAGAATTAGAGCTTTAGTTCGACAAAGGGGCATGAAGTTTATTCAACTAGCAGATCGGGTGGGAATTTCTCCCTCTCATTTATCAGACATTGTTAACAACAAGACAGGCCCTTCAGTGAAAGTGTTAGAAAAAATTGCCGACATTCTAAACACAACCACTGATTTTTTAATCAAAGGTATATTGGATGACGATGTAATTATTAAAAATTTACCAGAAGAATTACAAGGAACTGCTAAACGTTTTAGAGATGATCAAGAATTTCAAGTCATGATGCATAAATTCGGTCATCTAGCAACAAATGAGATAAACAAAATAATGACTGCTATCAAAACTTTCGAAGAAATCTTCGGAAGCGAAGAAGACGAGATGGAATTCTAATGTTTAATAAAAAAATCCAGTTACATACTGAGTACATTAATGATATCATCGAACGAAACAACTTAAAATTTCCAATTGACGTCTTTAAATTGCTCAATTTATTAGTTCTGGAAAATGATAATTTTAAAAGAAAACCACTACCATTACCTGCATCTAGACCTGCTATGCTTATCCGTCGCAGAGAACATAGCGGAGAAAAAGTTCTCCTTGCTTATGATGACTCACGACCTGAGTGTGAGATTCGTTTTTCCATATTGCACGAAATTTATCATTACTTATATCATACTACTACTCTAATCAATTGTTTTGATCATGATATGGAAGACGATGAGCGCGAGATAGAATGTAACCAGTTCGCTCTTAATATTCTTGCACCTGAGCAAATTTTCTTAGCTTATTACATTAAATTTGATTTTAATGTAAAGCAAGTCGCAGCAGAAATGGAAATTCCAGAATATTGGGCAAATAAACGGTTAGAGACTTTGCAAGAAAAAAAATAAAAGACCAAGCCTGGTCTTTTATTTTTTTCTATCGATATTTCTTAAAGTAACCCTAATCACACGCCTGATATACCGATTAATTATTGGCTGAGGAACTCCAAAAAGTTTAAGTACAATGATCACTCTTCTATTCTTCTTGATAAATTTATTAAATAACTTCCTTACCTTTTGATTCAGATTGCCCTTTACTTTTTTCGCATTTTCCAAAACAAATCTAATAATTCTTCTAGTTAAAACAATACTAACATATCTCGGAACTCCAAATACTTCAATTAAAGCCAACACATCTCGCCGACGAGTTAAAAAAATCCTCAAAATCGAATTTACCGATTTTTTTCGATAATCCCTGACCTCTTCAGCATCACTTACACCAGAATCTTCTTCTCTTAGTTGTCTAAAATACTCTAATGCCAAATAATGATTGTAAAAAGCTCTAAAATAATTATAATAATATGGGCAACAAAAATATTGTGGGCAAAAAGGCTCATAATGCATCATATAGCACCTCCGACATAAAAGATTACTATATTATACAAAATAAAGCCTCATAAAGTTCCTTACTCACTTAAGAAATAATAACTAATAACTGATATACAATTTTTACTGTTCAAGTGCAAAGCTTCGTTTAATGGCATATCATATATAGAAAAAAGTGACGCCTAAGTCAGCTCGACCTATCAAAACTAACTTAGAACAAAAAATAATAACACTAAACAAAACTCTCTTTAAAATATAAAGCTATGCAGAGCTGACTTTTCTAAGGAACTTTTTTCTATATATGATATGCCATTAAACGCATTTTACACTAAACTCAATCATTAAAAAACTGATTAATTCGATTAACTACTTGCGAATTATCTCTAACCTTAATAAGTGGATACCAATAATTAGGTAATAATTTACGATAAGCAGAATAAGAATATCTTTCATCGATCAAAAAAACAATTCCTCGATCTTTTTCGGTTCTAATTACCCGACCCGCTGCTTGTAAAATCTTATTAATACCTGGGTAGATATAAGCATATTCAAACCCCATGCCTTTTTTTTCTAAAAAATATTCTCGAAGTATATTCCTTTCAAAACAAATTTGGGGCAATCCTACACCACCAATAATTACTCCTGTTAAACGTTCACCTGTTAAATCAATTCCTTCTCCAAATATTCCTCCAAGAACTGCAAAACCTACCAGGGGTTTTTCATTTTCTACAGAAAAGTTTTTTAAAAAATCTTCTCTTTCTTTTTCTGACATTCCATACGTTTGACAGATTGTATTAAATTTTAAGTCTTTCTCACAAAATCTATTATAAATCTCATTCATATATTTATACGACGGTAAAAAAACTAAATAATTACCTTTATGTTCATTTACAATTACAGATATAGTTTCGGTAATTCTATCATAGGTAAACTCTCTCATCTTAAATTTGGTTGATACGGAATCATCAATCAAAAGACAAAGATTTTCTCGTGGAAATGGAGAATTTAATTTGATACGATAAGAGTCTTCTGACCCTCCTAAAAGTTCCATAAAATAATCAAGTGGAGATAAAGTTGCAGAAAAAAATATACCTCCCTTTCCACGTTTAAGCGCTTTTTTTAATAAAGTAGAAGGATCTAAACAAAATATTTTTAGTTTAATATCATTTTTTATCTTTTCAACATAAGTAATATATTTTTCATCATATAATTCGGAAATTCTTAAAAATACTACTACTGTATAATATATTTCAAGTAATTCAGCACGAAAGGAAGATTGAATATTCTTTGCCAACCAGCTATCTGCTAATTTTGTAAAACTTTTCAGTAAAGGAATAATATCTTTTGGCAGTTCCTTTTCAATGATGGTCCTTTCTTCACGTTCTTCGCATTTTTTTCTTAATTGAATCATATATAAGTTAATCTTATGAAGTTTTTTTGAAAGTTCTGGTATTACTTCTTTTGTTTCGCGTTTGAGATCTAGAATTGGTTTTTTAAACAATTCTGCCGAAAACATACTTCGAGCACGATCAACTAGATTATGGGCTTCATCAACTAAAAGAATAGATTCTATAGTATTATCCATAAAAAACCTTTTAAGATGAACTCTTGGGTCAAAGACATAATTATAATCACAAATGATACAATCTGAGTTGAATACTAAATCTAAAGAAAATTCAAAGGGACAAACTTTATATTTCATGGCATATTCCTCTATTACTGAGCGTGTAAATGCATCCTGCGTAAATATATCTTTTATAGCATCATCCACTCTGTCAAAATGCCCTTTAGCGAATTCACATGTTTCTGGATTACAATTAACTTCTGAATTGAAACAAATTTTTTCTTTTGCTGTCAAAGTCACAGTTTTACATCGTAACCCATTTTCACGCATTATAGTAAAAGCTTTTTCAGCTATAGTTCTTGTTATTGTTTTTGCTGTAAGATAAAATATTTTTGAAATATGACCTTCGCTGATTGCTTTAATAGCAGGAAACAGTGTAGCTATAGTTTTACCTATACCTGTTGGAGCCTCAGCAAAAAGATTTTTGCCTTCCAGAATCGTCTGATAAACTGCTACAGCCATTTTTCTCTGGCCTTTACGATAAGAAGTAAAAGGAAAGTTTAATTGGTTTATAGAATTATTACGTACTTTTTCCCAATCTTGAATTACTCTGGCCCACTGAAGATACTGATTAACGATCTCATAAAAGTATATCTTTAATTCTTCTAATGAAAAAGATCGATTGATACGTTTAATCTTTTTAGTTTCAAGTTGATAATACGTAAGTTGAATCTCAATGTTTTCAATACAATTTTGTTGTGCATAAATAAAAGCATAACATTTTGCCTGAGCCCAATGATATGGATTATCTTCCTCTATATATTCTAAACTTCTAGTAATTGACTTTATCTCATCTATAACAACCTCTCCACCACTTTTAATGACTCCATCAATCCGTCCTACAATTTCCAAATTAATATCATTATCTTCAACAATATAAGTAATCATTACTTCAGGATTATAACCTTCTTGAGCAGCCTTTTGAACAGCTTGATGAGCTTTTGTTCCCTCTAACGCTCTTGAACTTCCTACAAAACTTGACACAAGATCGCCTGAGCGTAACACAAATTCAATCAATTTTCGAACTGAAATTTTGATTATTTTCTTTTGTTCCATTATCATAGACCTCTCTAATAATATCCAGTGAACTTGTCCAGCTAAAGCTGAACATTGGGG
>JAGMES010000264.1 GCA_023128035.1 Halanaerobiales bacterium
TTATAGAAGTGGGGGTCTTAACTCAAAAGATAAATATAACTCTAGCTTTTAGCTGGGATAAAACCCCGGCATTACTTATGGTAAGATCATAGCATTAAAGCATTATGCTTTATAATAAGGCTTAGAGTGTAATTCTCTGACATTTGTAATTATTAAATTATATCCGATAGAAAAAAACAAAAAAATAAAAAAACATTTGCTTTTTAGGGAAATATGTTTTATAATAAAGCTATAATTAATGAATTTAAGCAAAATTTGCTAATAAGAAAGGGTCGAGTTAAATTGTCCGAGCCAAATGTGAATTTACTTAGTGATGCTAAGATGAAGATTGGGAAGGCAGCATTATTATTGACCCTTACTTCTAGCCGTCAGGAAGAAACTGAACTTAAAAAGTTTCTTAAAGAAAGATATAATTATCATACTGTAGTGACTGAAGTTGGGGGAGTATTAAAAAACGTCAAGGATAAAGTAGTGAAATCAGTAGTAAGTGCTGCATTGAATGCTGGAATTCTTGAGAAAAAAAGTAGTCATATTCACCCATTAATCCATGCTACCTTAGAAGCTGAACGTGGTATGATGTTTGATATTCCAACACATTCAAGTATCGTTATGAAAGTTGCGATAGTAGTTGGACGAGACTGGCTAGCAGTTGCAATGTATGGTGAATCAGCGATTCATATTCTTTCAAACCATGAACGGGCTGGATTAGGAGTAATGCATGTGTAGTAACTGACCTACTTAAGAAGATAAGTGGTGATATAGTGACCGGTCAGTGAAGTTTTTAACTTTTTAAAACTTAATATTTAGGTAATGAGATGATAATCTTCAAGATGAAGATTATCTCTTAAGTGATAAGTGATTGAGTGAAGTCTTGAGTTGTTTTTACCTATTTGGTAAAAACTATCAGGGCTTTTTTATTTGCGGAAAGTTTATACTATTAATCGTCAGGAGATTATAGAGGATGAGCAAAGAACAAAAAATCCAAGAATTATTAGCTGAAAAAAGCAGATTGATGCTGGGAGGGGGAGAAAAACGAATCGAGAAACAGCATGCTAAAGGTAAGTTGACAGCAAGGGAAAGAATTCAACTGCTAGTGGATGAGAATAGTTTTGTAGAGGTAAATTTATTTGTTAGCCACCGCTGTACTGATTTTGGTATGGAAGAGGTTGACGTTCCTGGAGATGGCCAAAGAAATGGGAGCACCATTTGTTGGATTATATGATTCAGGTGGAGCACGGATTCAAGAAGGTGTAGGAGCACTTAATGGTTTTGGTGAAATATTCCTTCGAAATTCCCTTAACTCAGGTGTTATTCCACAGATTTCAGTGATTATGGGTCCATGTGCAGGCGGAGCAGTGTATTCACCAGCATTGACTGATTTTGTTTTCATGGTAGATCAAACAAGCCAAATGTTTTTAACCGGGCCAGAAGTAATTAAATCAGTAACCCGTGAGGAAGTAACTGCTGAAGCATTGGGAGGATCTAAAGCACATGCATCTAAGAGTGGGGTTGCTCATTTTACTGCTTCTAGTGAAGAAGAGTGTATGGAAGAAGTTCGTCGTCTATTAAGCTTTTTACCATCTAATAACTTAGAAGATGCACCAATGGGTTTAGCGAAAAATAGTGGTTTTGTAAATGGGAAAACTATTGAAGATTTAATTCCTGATCATCCAAATAAACCATATGACATGACAGCGATTATCGCTCGGTTGGTAGATCAAGGTGATTTTTTAGAAGTTCATAAAGATTATATTCATTGCTTTGTCTTTTGATGTTTGGAGAATATGTGGTCGTGGGAATATGGTAAGTTCAAAGTAAAAGTATGATTAGTCGATAAAAATTATGTGTGAGGTGTAGTGGAAATGGGAAGAAAATTTGTAGTTAAAGTTAGAGGCGAAGTTTATGAAGTGGAAGTTGATGAAGTAGATTCAGCTGACAAAGCAGTGTAGCAGATTAGGCTGCTTTGTAGATTTATTAAGGGGGATACAAAAATGCTGAACAGTTTATTTGATTTTTTGAATTCAACAGGTTATGCTAACCTCACTTTGGGCCAGGGTGCGATGCTCGTAGTTTCTTTTATATTATTATATTTGGCAATTAAAAAACAATATGAGCCATTGCTTTTGGTATGTTATTAGCTAACTTACCTTTGTCTGGAATTACTGCAGGGCCAGTAGGTGATGGTGTTGGCGGACTTCTATATTATATTTATAAAGGTGTAAAACTTGACATCTATCCTCCATCAATCTTTTTAGGTGCAGCAGCTCAATTGGGTATTTTTGCCACATTTCTGGGTGCTTTAGCTTTAGGATTTGCTCCTGCAGAAGCAGGTTCTATCGGAATTATTGGTGGTGCTGATGGCCCAACAGCTATCTTTTTAACAGCAAAATTAGCTCCACATTTGTTAGGACCGATTGCAGTTGCAGCATATTCGTATATGGCATTAGTTCCAATTATTCAACCACCGATTATGAAAGTATTAACAACCGAAAAAGAGCGTAATATAATAATGAAAACACTTCGTCCAGTTTCAAAAACTGAAAAGATACTTTTCCCAATCATAGTAACAGTTGTGGTTGGACTGTTTTTACCATCTGCAGTACCATTGTTAGGTGCATTGATGTTTGGAAACTTGATGCGTGAATCTGGTGTAGTAGATCGTTTATTCAAAACTGCACAGAACGAACTGATAAACATCGTTACTATCTTTTTAGGTCTTTCTGTAGGTTCAACAGCTAGTGCAGAGAAGTTTCTTACCGTTCAAACTTTAATGATTATTGGTCTTGGTCTTGCAGCATTTTCTTTCGGTACTGCGACTGGTGTTCTTTTAGGTAAAGTAATGTGTCGTTTAACCGGAAGTAAAGTGAATCCACTCATCGGTGCTGCTGGTGTTTTACTATCCTTTTTAGACTAAGAGGATGATCTCTTACAAGGAAGTGAAAAATTAATGAAACGTGAAATTGGAATTACAATCAGAGAAACTTTGCAACTTGAATCTTTAAAAAATGCAAAGATTGTTGCTGGAGTTGAAGGACTTGGACGTGTTGTAAAATATGTAAATATCATGGAAGTTCCAGATATAGTTAAATGGGTTAGAGAAGGTGAACTTCTATTATCAACAATTTATTCGATTAAAGACGATGAAGAAGCTCAGCGTCAGCTAATTCCAACACTAGCAGAAAGAGGCCTGGCTGGTATGGCTATCAAGCCAGGCCTCTATATTGAAAAGATTCCAGCATTGATGTTGGATCAAGCAAATAAATACAATTTTCCAATCATTGAACTACCCCTTGATGCGTCTTTTTCTGACCTTATGGATACTATTTTAAGTGAAATTTTAAATGATCAGGCAGTTTTTTTAAAGAAATCACTAGATACACATGAGATGTTGATGGATGTTGTGTTAAAAGGTGGAGGATTAGCTGAGATTGCAGCAGCAATTAGTAGGTTAATCAAAACTCCTGTAGCCTTATTAAATCAAAATTTAGAAATACTCGCGATTAATCTAATACATAAGTTACAAAAAGAAGATTTATTTGAATATGATCAAATATCAAAGGCTTGGGTTCTAAAAAAAGAATTAGAAAATAGCACTGAACATATTGGGCGATTTAAATTAGCTAAAATTCAGATTAATGAAAACATTGTTCGTCAATTTTCAATTCCTATTATGATTAGTCAGGAAAATCATGGCTATATTTTTGTTTGGGATATAGGAGAAAAATTGGAGATGAGTGATTTGTTAATCGTTGAGAGATCTGTAATAGTCGCTTTGAATCAGAACATGTTATTGCAACGCGAGCTAAAACAATGCACTGGGATTTAGAACATTCTTTTAGTATTATTGTTTTCGAACTGGGTACTCAGCAAGAAAATGTAGATAACTCTCGAAAAGATCATTTAAACTGGAGCAGGATTATCCAGAATATAAATCAGTTAATTGAAAATCATAAAGAGCAAATAATTTTAGGTGAATGGGGTACAAAACTTGTTTTGCTTCATTCTATTCTAGAGGGAATTTGTAGCCTTGGCACAAAAGATACAGATAATTATTTAACGAAAACTATTGCTGAAGTAAGCAGAATCATTGGGCAATACACACAGCAGTGTTATATTGGAGTAGGTGGTTTTTGCCAGGGAATCTCTAATTTGCAACAAAGTTATCAAGAAGCAAAGGAGGCCGTTAAGGTAGCTAAGTTAACCAATTCTTGTGATAAAGCTTTCTATTATGATGAGTTAGGCATTTATCGTTTATTGCACAAAATATCTTCAGAAGAGTTACATAAATTTGTGAACGATACTTTGTTACCACTTATTGAATATGATCAACAACATAAAACTGAGTTAGTAAAAACATTAGATGCCTATTTTGCTAATAATGGTAATTTACGTGCTCTAGCAAAAGATTTGTTTGTACATTACAATACTGTTTTATATAGAATGGAGCGAATTCAATCTATTTTGGATGTTGATTTGAATAATCGTGATATTAGGTTAAACATTGAGGTGGCCTTAAAAATTTACTCAAGTTAAACTTGTTAAGACTTCATAAAGTAAAATAGATTAGTGAACTTGTCCAGCTAAAGCTGA
>JAGMES010000265.1 GCA_023128035.1 Halanaerobiales bacterium
GAGTAACCTCTCTGGGATTAATTGGCACTAATGCCCATGTGATTCTTGAAGAATTTCTTCATTCGGAAACTCCATGCGAGAAATATCCTAATATAGTGTTCTTATCAGCGCGGACAGAAGAATCTTTACAGGCCATGGCAGTAAATCTAAGAAACTATCTCAGCCAACATCCTAATCTGTCTATTGATGATCTAGCTTTCACATTAAACGTAGGTCGGAGAAGCTTTAATCATAAATTTGTAACCGTTGCAGAGAGTACTGAAGAGTTAATAAATATTTTAACTAATTTTATCAATGACAGATTAACTGGTGTGAAGCAGTATTGGGTTTATCGACAATCCAAGAAGCAGAAGACGATTAGGGAATTGGACGATTTGTATGCAATGTTGAATCAGAAAAATGATACATTCAATCTGGCAATTTTAGAAATGTTGCAGCAAGGTAAAGAAATTGATTTGGAGGATATATATAGGGATCAGAACAGAAAAAGACTTAGTTTGCCAGGTTATGTTTTTGATCGAAAGAGTTATTATTTAAAAGTTGAGACAAATCTATATGATCAGATAGACAGAAATAAAATTAAAGATATCGATCAATCTGTTTATATCAATGTGCAAGAACTTCTACATCAATTGGTCTGGGGAAAAGAAGAAATAATAGAAACTAAAAGTTGTCAACCAGGAATCTGGATTCTTTTCCATGATCAATTAGGTATTGGTCAGAAATTGCATCTAAAACTAAAGACAGCAGGCCACACGGTTATTCAAGTTAGTATTGGAAATGAGTTTAAGAAAAAAGATGAGCTAAATTATTCTATCCGTTTAGATTATGAAGATGATTATGAAGAATTAATTAAAGAGATTGTTAATCATTTTGAAACAATAAGTGGAATTATTCACCTATTCAATTGTCAGTTAGATCAATTAGACATTTTGCATCCTGCTAAGAAAATGGACATGAGATTAAGAAGAACTGTTTATAGTGTACTATATCTAAATAAAGCTTTAATGAAGTATTATCAAAACCTTACACTATATTATGTCACAACAAATGCTCAGAAGATATCAGATGACGATTTGTTAGTAATTCCAGAAAAAAGAATGATTTGGGCGATGAATAAAGTTATGAACCAGGAAAACTATGGCTACAGATTATTTAACATTGATTTTAATTTGACTACAGCATCAGTAGAACAGATTAACCAGCAGATTTTTGATGAAATTACGTTCAATCAGGGCGATGTATTAGAGATTGTGTATAGAAGGAATCAGCGGTTTGTTCAATTCTTAAGCCCAGTAAAGGTTGATGAAAACAATGCTAATGACTTTGATATCAAAGATAACGGTGTTTATCTGGTGACAGGTGGATTAGGTGGAATAGCTCTCGAACTCTGTAAATATATGGCATCAAGAGCTAAAATTAATTTAATTCTTTTAAATCGAACCCCACTTACGGATAAGAAAGATCGACATTTGATTGAACAAATATTGCAAAGATTAAAAAAGCTTACGGTAGAATTGATGGTGTTTTGCATACTGCTGGTATTGCAGGAGATTTACCGTCACTTGAAGCAACAGATTGTGAACAGTTAGAAAAAATTCTGCAAGCTAAACTATATGGAACTTTAGTTTTGGAAGAATTACTCAGAAACCAATTTTTAGACTTTTTCGTCATGTGTTCTTCACTCAGTAGTGATATGGGTGGAGTTGGATATGGCGCATATGCTGTAGCCAATGCATTCATGGATGCCTTTAGCATCTTACAGAGACAGATAGGAAAAAAATTCATTTCTATCAAATGGGGCGGTTGGGCTGAGGTAGGCATTGGAATGAAAATTGCCAGTGACAGTCATAGATCAGGGTTGACTCTTTTAAAGAATAAAGATGGAATCTTTGCGTATGACACAATTTTAAAATATAATCTAGACAATGTTTGGGTATGTATTTTAAATCAGAAAATTAGAGAAGTGTATGGGAACTTTTCCTTCTTTAAATTCCGTAATGTTTCTAATTTAAGTGATAATTATAAAGAGAGCGCAGTAAGTTCAGATGTGATTCAAGATCATTTATTTGAAATGTTACAAGATGTATACTCTGGTGGAGATTTAGATGTAGAAGAGTATATAAATGAATTAGACTTTGATTCCATAGACATCATGCAGTTTGTTGGAAAAGTGAAAAAAGCTTATGATGTTGAAGTGGCCATGAAATTATTTTTTGAACCAGGCACGGTGAAAGAAATATTGGATCAAATTGAAGGTTTAGTAAAGGGTTCTCAGGGTGAAAATATCATACCAGTACAGCCAATACAGGAATATTATCCTGCATCATCAGCACAAAAACGATTATTAATTATAAATCGTTTCGATCAAACAGCAACAAATTATAATATTACTAGTGCCTTAAAGATGGAAGGAGAATTAGATAAAAGTTGCTTTGAAAGGGCCATTAAAGGTCTGATCAAAAGGCATGAGGCGTTTAGGACATCCTTTATTCTTGTTGATGGTGAACCAGTACAAAAAATTGAACAAGATCTCGATTTTAATATTGAATATCTGGAAGCAGAAGAGAATGAGTTAGAAAATATTTTTAGAGAATTTTGCACATCTTTTGATTTAAGCCAGGCTCCACTTTTGAAAGTGGGATTAGTCAAATATGCTAATAAATATCTATTTATGTTCAATTTGCATCATATTATTTCAGATGGTGTTTCTATGAGTGTTTTTATCAGTGAATTTGCTAAGCTATATAACAATGAAAATCTAAAGGAAATGCGAATTCAATACAAAGATTTTGCAGTCTGGCAGAATGAGTTTTTGACATCAGAGCAGATTAAGACACATGAAACATATTGGTTGGATACTTTTGCAGGCGAGGTGCGCGAAAATGTGATTCCAGTTTTGAATTTGCCGACAGATTTTCCAAGGCCATCAGAGATGGATTATAAAGGTGGAACAGTTGGCTTTACTTTGAGTAAGGAATTAACTCTGCAGATGAAAGAACTAGCTGCAATCCAGGGTGTAACAACCTACATGATTTTATTGGCTGCTTTGAATATTCTTTTCTCTAAATATACTGGTCAAGAAGAGATCATCATTGGTTCACCAATTACTGGAAGGCGTCATGCAGATTTAGAGAATGTAATTGGAATCTTTGTAAATACTTTGGCAATGAAAAATGAACCAATTGCAGAAAAAACGTTTGTTCAATTTCTGGCTGAAGTAAAAGAAAATGCTTTAAATGCTTTCGAACATCAGGATTATCAATTTGAGATGTTAGTTGAGAAGCTGAATTTGGAAAGAGATTTAAGCCATAATGCATTATTTGATGTTATGTTTGTACTACAGAATGCAGGTGATTTTGAGGTTGATATTGATAATTTGAAAATTACTCCTTATGAATTCGAGAGAAAGACTGTTCAGTTTGATCTAAGTATAGAAGGATTTGAGTTACATAATCAACTGGCATTCAAGTTTTATTATATAACTCAACTCTTCAAGAGAGAGACTATTGAAAGAATGACCGGACATTTTGTCAATATTTTGAATCAAATTATTAAGAATTCGAAATGCAATATTGCAGAATTGCTGATGATTTCTGATGCAGAGAGAGAACAATTAATGCATAAATTTAATGAAACCACTGTAGAATATCCAAAGGAAATAACTATCTCCCAATTATTTGAAGAACAGGTTCTAAAAACACCTGACAATAGTGCTGTTGTCTTTGAAGATCAGAAGTTGACATATCAGGAATTGAATGAAAAAGCTAATCAAATAGCAAAAGTATTGAGAGATAAGGGTGTTGGCTCAGATCAGATTGTCGCAATTATGGTTGATCAATCACAGGAAATGATTATAGGGATCATGGGTATCTTAAAAGCTGGTGGAGCGTATTTACCTATTGATTCTGAACACCCTGCTGATCGAGTAGAATACATGCTCAATGACAGCCAGGTCAAAATTTTGTTGACTCAGTATTATTTGACTGACAAAATAAAATTTACTGGTGAAATCATTAATATCGATATTGAAAAAATAGATACGATAGAAGACAATAATCTCACTATAATTAATACTGCTAATGATTTAGCTTATGTAATTTATACATCAGGTTCTACTGGAAAACCAAAAGGTGTAATGGTTGAACATAAATCATTGGTAAACTTGGCTATATGGTATAATGACTATTATGCAGTGACATCTGATGATAATACCACCAAATATGCAGGATTTGGTTTTGATGCGTCAGTTTGGGAAATTTTTCCTTATTTAATTAACGGGGCCACTATTCATATAATAGGTAATGAAATTAGACTTGATATTAATAAATTAAATGAATACTATGAAAGGAATAAAATAACGATCAGCTTTTTACCAACTCAGATATGTGAACAATTTATGGAAGTTGACAATAATTCCTTAAGATGTTTACTTACTGGGGGAGACAAGCTGAAAAATTATAGAAAACAAAGTTACCAACTTGTCAATAATTATGGGCCAACTGA
>JAGMES010000266.1 GCA_023128035.1 Halanaerobiales bacterium
TCTGGAGCATAAGCCACTGTTCCGTCAGCGTTTAACCAGACCACTCGATAGAAAAGAGTACCTGGTTCATTAGTCGTAAAATAGACTTTCTTAGTTCCATCATTAGTTACTATTTCAGCTGATTGATCATTAAATGTTAAAGTAGGTACAGTAATATCAACAGTAATCGGATTACTGTAACCGATATCAGACCAATTCCCTGCCACATCCCGTGTCTGAATTGCGATATAATACACGATATCTTCATCCAAAGCCAAACCTGTTATATCTAAATTTGTATTATTGTAATCATGAGTGACAGCATCTAGATTGTTTATAGGAGTAGATAAATCACCTGTTAGCTCAGTATTATCAACTACCTGATATCGGTAAGCTATGATACCACTATCACTATCATTAGAATTAAAACTTATGTCTAGAATCTGACTATCATCATTAGTATAATTAAGCGCAGTAACATTCGGAATTGTTGGAGGTTCTAAATCGGCGATTAAAGCTCTACTCATGGCTGAACTTGACCAGAGACCAACTCCATTCTCCGCTTTAACTGAAAGATAGTATCTCTCTCCATGAGTCAGATTAAGCGAAAGGTGACGATTAATCTGCTGAGTGCTTTCATTCTCACTTAAAGATAATAGATCTAGAGACTGCCAGCCATTGGTCACATCTGTTCCACCTCGGGTAGTGCCAACTGCATATTGATAACTCTTAATTCCCGAATGTGGATCATTGGCTGTCCACTTAAGTAAGAAATCCTTTGAAACATAGTCCTCAAGATTGAGAACAGGAGCCCTTGGGCCAGATGCATCAACAACAATTCCATCTGAATACAATTTTGCTGTTGCCCAGTTTAATTGATTAACAACCCTAACCGCCAGATAATAGGTTGCTCCATCAATAAAATACTCTCCATCCCCTTTTGTTATATCAACTCTTCTTTCATCACTTGTTTTCCAATCAGAATCCAAAATCGTTCCATCAATATCATTAACTAAAGCATATTGATAATGTTTTAATGGTATTTTTGATTTATTAATTTCCCAGACAAAGGAAAGGGTTTGGTTATCAATACTATAGACTCCTCCATCAGTTATCTTATTAACCTTTGGCTGAGTACCATCTAAAACCATAATACCATCACTCATTGTTGAAGCAGAGATATCTCCTGCTCCATTTTTAGCTACTCCCTCAAAGAAGTATATATTACCTATAACTAAACTCTGTCCATTATTATCTATCTCAGTACTAAACTCTTCACCTACAACTGTAGTACCCGTTACTTCTTTATTATCTATCAGCAGAGTTAAATTATCTAATGTTCCCAACGAATAGTAGAAAGAAGCAATACCAGATTCTGGGTCATAGGCTCCACTTAATTGAGCTATCAAAGAGTTCTGAGTTGCAGTATAATCAAGAAAATCATCTATAGATGGTGGATTAGGTTTGGTAGTATCAACTAAGATTCCATCACTAAATCCAATACTGAACTTACCCGCCCGATTAATTGATTTAACTGCTACAAAGTAAACCGTGTTATGCTGTAGAGTATCATAAAAAGTATATTCAGTTACCTCTGCATTAACAGGTATCCAATCTATATTTCCATGAACCTCTTTTGAAGTCAGTAAAGCAATTTCATATTTATCTATTCCTGATTCAGGGTCTGTCTGGGTCCAGGTCCAGGAAACACTAAGTTGAGTGTCGTCATTAGTGTACAGTCCCCCATCTATTACCACTGGTATTGGTGGAGCTGTGTTATCAATGATAACTGGCCCACTGATATCAGTTGTTGAAAGGCCAGAGCCATCTTCAGCGTACAGGGTGATGTAGACAATCTCACCATCATCAATCTGCAGTTCATCAAATGTATGCTGAGTATTCCTACCCAATGATCTCCAACTTAGAATATCTCCCTCTCCAGACGCAGATCCTATCTTAACCTTATAAGTTAGCTCAGAATAATCTTCCACAGCCAGCCAAGAGATTGTTAGACAATCTTCAGAAGCATAATTAGGATGATTTAATTCAGTAATCTGTGGCGCTACAGAATCAATGGTGACATTGGCCCAACCTGAATCAGTATAAGAACCATCACCATCTTCGATAATATCTTGCTTTAGTTCAGAAATAACAATTTCTTGCCAATTTAAAATCATATTATTAAAATCATCAACTATCCTATACCTATAACCAATAACCTCTTGTTCGGGATTGTCCATATCAATTGTAAAATGAATTTTATCATTTTCACTGACATAGACTCCATCTGTATTAACATCTGGTACAGGTGGTAATGAACTATCAATTTTAATCCGATTAGTAGTAGCTGTAGCTATATTTCCTGCTGCATCAATAGCTTTAAGGGTAATATAAGCCTCTTCGCTGTTTAGTGTGGGTAATCTCTGTACAATAAATTTTTTCGCACATGAACAATTCCAATTATGTAAAATTAATTTAAAATATAGTTTTACATGGAGATAAGGGCATGCTAGGCTAATTAAGCCTAGCAAAGACTCTTTGCCTACATTTGCTATAAGTCATGCCCTTAGAGGCTCCATGTCAAGCTATATTTTAAATTAATTTTTAACTGCTTATTTTGTTAAATAACCGTAAAATGCGAATAATGCATTTTACATTAATGTTAATGATCTCCATTACCTTTCCCACACAATATAGCAAAGAACCCTTTTTTATTTTACTGACAAATTTTTCTTCACAACATTAATTATACACCCAAAATTTACACCAAAGCCATTGTTCGTGTTTTTTAATGGTTTAGTTTGTTATACCCTTTTTTAGGTCAGAAAAAATCTAACTTTTTTCATTAAAACTCTTGACTTTTACTAACTGGTCGTCTTATTACTAACAATTTCTTAACTTCTCAAATGCTTTAATAAATTTTCATTACTATTTTCAAATATTATTTAATCAAAACATCCCTAAGATTTTAAAAAATCTTAGGGATGTTTTGATTAATAACTTTGACAAACAGCAATACGCTTAGAACATTCTATACACTCGAATACGAAAACTGCTGTATACTGTCCAATATCATCCCACAAAATATCAATATCATCTACTTTGCTTTTTGTAAAATCATCTAATATACTCATGAGATATTTTTTTCCATCACCATCAGTTGAGTTATTGTTAATATCCTCTCTGTTCCATTCACCTAAATATTTAGCAAAATTACAACAACAAACTGGCCAATCATTATACTGAATCCATGGTACTGGTGGAGTTTTACTTAGTGTCTCAATTAATTGAGTAGACAATTTTTCTATTTCTTCTTTTGATTTGCTTACTAAATTACCTTCTATGTGTAAATAAATCCTATCTTTTATAAATTGAGGTATATCAACAGTTATCATTCCTTTATTCAAACACTCAAGACAAACTGATGTAACCTCACTACCTTGGTCAAAATATTCACCCTCTAAACATTTTTTTTCTGTTGAACATACTTGACATTTTTCTTCAGTAAACTCTGCATTCTTTAACACATTATCAAAATATTTATATTGTGATATTTTCATTATATACCTCCAATTCTATTGACTTTTAATCCCATCTTCCATCATCCCATTCTTTTTCCCAATATTC
This sequence comes from Halanaerobiales bacterium, assembly GCA_023128035.1. The sequence goes on from JAGMES010000266.1 coordinate 3,607, forward strand.
TCTTTTCCATTTTTTAAATTCTATTCTATCTATTTTTGATGGTTCATTATAATTAGGATGATTTTTCTTATAATTTGGACCATATCTATGGTCTGATGGATGCATTTCATCAAATGGTCCTTTAGGCATCTGTTCATTATGATGTATTTCTATAGGACGATTGTCTTTATTACTAATAGGTGCATTACCTTTTTTCTTAGGTGAAATAATTTCATCATTTGGAACTTTATTTCTCATATTATCTATAACAGGATTACCCGTCTCCTCAGCTAACTCCCCTGCAGCTTCATCTGCTTCCTTCATACCCTTATTTATAAAACCATCATCTAAATCATCTAATAATCCTGATCCAGCTGATCTATTTAATAACTCCATACCACAAATAAGCATTCCTGCTGCCCCGATACTATTCATCCAATGTTCCGCAGAAAATCTATCTTCAGGGAACAAGGCTCCTTTAAAAACACCTACTGCATCAAAAGATAACCAATTCACGAAGTCATATGGTGAATCCGTCATTTTAGATGCTCTTTCTTTTGCTCCTGACCAAGTGGCATCTAATATTCCTATTGTACAATAGTTAAAAAAATCATATGGCGAATCAAAAGAATGTTCTGATCTATATTTAAAACCATTCCAAAAGTCTATCCCGATTTCTTTAAAGCTATTTATTGATTTTGTTATTGCATTATTTCCAGTCGGATCAACATACCTCATGGGATTGTTCATTACATAAATAAATATATTCTGACTTTGCGAGTTCGAAATCTCTCCTTGATAAGTATCCTCCGTAATAAACCTACCTATCTCAGGATCATAATACCTCGCTCCATAATAATACAATCCAATCCCTTTAACTTGTCTTTGCCCAGTATATTTATACT
>JAGMES010000267.1 GCA_023128035.1 Halanaerobiales bacterium
ACCTTATTCCAGGCACACGATTATTTTGTCCATATTGATTCCAAATTCTTTTAATCATATCTTGTCTATAAGCTTTAGTTATTGCAGGATTTCTAAGAACAGGATTATTAGCTTTATAAAGTAAATCTTGATCAGCTAACTGTTTAAGTGCATTTACCTTCCGATTAAATTCATTTATAGGCATACCCTCTACATGTTTTAACCCAAATTATTCACGTAGCAGTATAAAAACAGCTATATACAGCTAAAATCAAATACTTAGCCTATAAGAATCTTTCACCCATTGGGTGATAAAAAATTTAAAGAAAAGAACCCTCAAATTTGATATAATTAAGTGACCAAACAAAATTATCAAAAGAAAGAAGGCTCTTTTCTATGACAATTATACAGGTTAAATCACTAAATTTCAATAACAAACTTTCAATAAATTTCGAGGATGGTAATCTATCTTCCGATTCAGGACTTTTAGTTTATAGAAGTTTCGATGAAAAAATTGGATTTAGCAAACTCGTTAAAGAAACTTTTGAAAATGACGGGGTTGTTGAATCACATTTGACTTACAGGAGGGATGATGTGATCCGGCAAAATGTCTATAAATGCATTGCTGGCTATCATACGGATAATGCCTCGGATGAATTGCGAGTGGATTCTGTCTTCAAAGAAATTTTAAACACTGATAGATTAGCTTCACAGCCTACAGTTTCCAGACGAAATAATGAGCTCAATAAAAGTACTTTTAAGATGATGGAATGCATTAATACAGAACTTCTTGATCGTGCTTACAAAATAGAGCGTCCTGAATCCATTATTTTTGATCTTGATTCCACACACATTAATACATATGGAAAACAACATGGTTCCGCTTATAATTTTCATTACAGTTCTACTGGTTTCCACCCACTCATGGTATTCGACGGAATGACTGGCGATCTCATCAAGGTAGAACTTAGAAGTGGCAATGTTTACACCTCCAGGAATGTTACCAAATTTATGGGTCCTGTTCTTGTACGCTATAGAAAGATGCATAAAAACACCTCTTTGGTCATTCGTGCTGACAGTGGTTTTGCTATGCCAAAGCTTTATGAATTAGCCGAAAAACAGAGCGTTGCATATGCCATTCGACTAAAGGCAAACGCCACTCTTTCAAAGTTGTCTGAAAAACTCACTGAAGAGTTTTATGATAACTATGGTTCCGATTATACAAAAATGCATACCCCTTACGGTGAATTTATGTACCGTGCGAAGAGCTGGGATAGGGAGCGCCGAGTCGTTTGCAAAATCCAAAGAAAAACAGATGAACTTCTGCCAAGACGTACTTTCGTAGTTACTTCTCTGGAAGCTAGTGCTAAAGATGTTATCAGATTCTATAGCAAACGTGGCACTATGGAAAACTTTATTAAAGAAGCAAAACTTGATTTTGGGATGGATACCTTAAGCCATTCTTCTTATATAACAAATGCTAATAGGCTGATGCAGATGGCTTTAGCTTACAACCTAAACAACCTCATGAGACGGTTGTGCTTTTCAGAAAATGACAAGCCAAAACGAATGCATACGCTAAGAACATTGCTCACGAAAGTGGCTGGTCGCTTTATCTGCTCAGGGAGATATAAAACGTTCAAACTTTGTAGTAGCTATCCATACAAACGTTTTTTTGTTGATCTGTTTGAACGGATAGAGCTATTGCCCTCGTTTGGATAACAGTAACGACGTCATTTTTGTAAAATCAAAATTCAGAAAGCATAACCAAGGGATAGGTCTATACTTTTTTAGGAATAATGGTTCATCTGACTTTCTTTTTTTTGAGAATACATAATGAAAACGAATCCGTCAAAATAATTTTTACATTTATTTGAACTTAGAGTATGTTAATATGATGTATCCTTTTATTTTTAAGTTTCATGAATAATTCGGGTTTAAGGTTATTTCAGCAATCTCATCTGATTTCTTAAAAATACCTAAATTTCCTCTATTAATCCCACCATACCTAGCTCCAATTATTTCATAGTCTATATAACCAATCGCATCACCAGTTAATCGTGTAACATCTCCAACACTCTCAACTACATCATCTACATAACTAACTATTCTCCCAGCATCTGGTTATTCGGGATATAATAATATCCCAAATGTAACCATAGTAGGATGTTGGGCTCATGCCAGACGAAAATTTAATGATGCTATGAATGCAATACTAGATAAAACCAGTAAAACGTCCCTTGTATCTAAAGAAGGTTTTGACTATTGCAATAAGCTATTTGAGCTTGAATGTAAACTTGCTCATATGACAAGTGAAGAACGTTATAAGAAGCGTTTAGAACAAAGTAAACCTGTTCTTGATGCTCTTTTGGTATGGCTAAATTCTAAAAGTAAGCAGGTGTTACCAAAGAGCGCATTAGGAAAAGCAATAACTTATTGCAAAAATCAGTGGAATAAACTAGAAGCATTTCTCTTAGATGGGCGACTGGAAATAAGTAATAATCGTGGAGAAAGAGCAATTAAGCCATTTGTAATAGGACGTAAAAATTGGCTCTTTTCAAATACAGCAAAAGGTGCAACAGCAAGCGCAGTTATTTACAGTATAATTGAAACTGCAAAAACAAATGACCTAAATCCATTTTACTACTTAACATATTTATTCGAGCAATTGCCTAACATAGATAGTAATAATTTAGAATTGCTAGATGCTCATCTTCCCTGGTCAACAAGTTTACCAAACAGTTGTAAAAAACCTCCAAATAAATAATGCCATAGCCCCTATCTTATTTAAAGGTGGGGGCTATTTGAAGCTTACATTTTTTAGCAGTCACCAGAGGATTTATTGCCCACGGGCAAAGAATTAAAAAGATTTCCCCCGCAAAGATCTTAAGGAACATCGTAGGATTTGACCCAAAGGGTTTGGTTGATGATTATTGGTAGTTGGCAATGATGAAACAAAATCAACGTGCCATAAACAACTATTACTGTTAAGACACGTTGATTTTCATTGAGTTAGACAACAATTTTTAAAGGTAATGTTTAATAAGGAAATTGTCCACCACCTTGCTTTTTAGTTATTTTGCGCGGGTGTATAATTATAATAAAAAAAGTTAGTTTAATTCATAAATTACATAAACTGTTAATACTCTATCTTTATAACGCAACTCAAAAAATTCTACAGGATAAAATTCCTTTTCTTTAATACAATTATTTAGTCGCTCAATAGCATATTCCAACTCATCTGTATCTAATTCAATAACAATTACTTCATCTCTTGCAAAAAATATAGAGCTGTCAATTTCATTCTTCAAAAATTTTAACTGTTTTGAAGTTTTATGCTCATCAATTTGTATTAATAATGCTTTATCGTTTAAAGCTGCTGACAAACTGTTCATTAAACTATTTGCTCCATAATGGTCAAATTTCATAGTAATAGATATCTTACTATCCTTATTAAATTGTATCATTTATTGTCTCCTCTCACCTTTTATTGTAGTGGCACGTGAATATTTTTGATTATTTCAAACTTATTCCCTTTGGGTTGAAGAAACTCAAAATGAACGTGTGGAGTATTAGGAACTAATGGTCTACCAATACCATGATTTCCTAAAAAATCGCCTGGTTTAACTCTAAACTGTCTTGCACCATCTAAACTTCTCCATTTACCTTCACTAATTTTAACATAATCATCTCCAAGAAATAACTTTCTTTGATTTCCAATATCTGATTTATTTATCCGTCTACGCCACTCAGTTAACTGTTGAGTTTTCTTTGTGAATTTATCTCGACCAAATAGATTTGTTGACCTAGAAGTTGAATTATAGCCTTGTCTAATATTCTCTACAATATTACTCGTCCCCTCAACTATTTCATCCCCATATTTTGCTACATCATCTACATAACTAACTATTCTCCCAGCATCTCCAACCTTATCCGTTGCTTTTAAAGCTTTGCTAAGTTTATCGATCCCTTTAGTCCCAATTAAACCTAATCCTATCTCTCCTATTAGTTTACCTGCTAACCTTGCCCTAGTATCTTCATTGCCATATATTATATCTTCTTGAATCGTTGTTTTAAATACACTATATAGAGCCTTACTAGTTTTAATTGGATGTAATACTACTATTCCAAAACCTTTTACTGTTTGAATTGGGTGCCTTACCATCCCCCATAAACCTTTAACCGTATCTACACCACTATCTTTTATCCCACCAAAAAAGTTCGACGTAGCTGACCAGACACTATGACCTGTCGGATCTACATACTTCAACGGATTATTAACAGTATACACAAACAAGTTCAAAGTCTGCGGCCTTAAAATATCTCCCCTGTACTCATCCTCTCTATTAAACCTACCAACCTCCGGATCATAATACCTCGCATTATAGTAACAAAGCCCAATCGAGACATCCTTCACCTGACCCGTATACCTTACATCCGTAACCTTTTCCCTCAAATAATCCTTCCCAAACAAATCCTCACCAAATGGCA
>JAGMES010000268.1 GCA_023128035.1 Halanaerobiales bacterium
TGCGACTAAAATACTTTTTGTGGTCGAATCATATAATTAGTTATGCAAAAAGAATTGAAGGTATTTAAACAGCGTATAACGAATAACTAAATTAGGTAAACTAGAATTTAGAACACTAAAAGGTGGGATAAAGATGGGAAATGATTATAAGCACGATCAGACGATGATGTTTCGGGTAAAAAAAGAAGATGAACTCAGCATAGCTGCTCGGGTCTTGACTGAAGTATTCACAGCTTTGAAAGAAAAGGGATATGACCCGATTAATCAGATTGTTGGATATGTCCTATCAGGTGATCCTGCTTATATTACTAGTTATAAAAATGCGCGAAGTTTGATTAGAGGTTTAGAGCGGGATGAACTGATAGAGGAACTGGTTCGGAGTTATTTGGAGAAAAGTATAAAGTGATTATGTGAAGTTTGAATGGAAATGTATAAAGATATAGAAGGTGACCATTGTGGATTTAAAGACAATAGTCACCTTTTTTTGTATGTAGCAGAATTTGTTATTTGGAGTTGTTAATATGGCGATTGTTGAAAAATTGGAGTGCTAATATTGAGTTAACAGGATTTTACAGTTAAATCAAGAAAAATAAAAGTACTGGTGAGATAACCAGTACTTTTATTTTTTTATCAAAAAATGAAACCTAAATGCCTTTTTATCCTAATAGCCGAAAAGATCCCTACCTCTTAGCGATAGCGTAGGTGGGGGATGTTCAATATCTTGCACTTTTAGTCTTGAAATAGCCCAATCTTATCTTTTAAAAGAACTTACCCAGTAGCAAGTCTATTTATGACTTATTTAGAGACGAAAGCTATGAACATGCAGTATAAAGAAGCTGAAGCACTTGTTTTGTTTAACGCAAAAGAAAGCATCTTGTAGATAAAATTAAGATCGGAATAAAAAAATGTATAATAATTCATATTAGGGAGAAACTAGTCTTTGAAAATAGTTTGGAGTGATTATCATGAAAAAATTTAGCTTTCTTTTGATCTTAATATCAATACTAACTCTAATATTTCCCACCATATCTCTATCTAACGAACAGGGCAAATTTGTCATTCTCCTATTAGACCAACTCTCCCTTAAAGAGATCAGTCAATACGGTGGGCCAGTCTTTATCCAACTCTTCGACGAAAGTGCTCAAGCCCTGCTGAACGTCCGTACAGACTACGGGATTAAGACCGAATATACTTATCAGGCTTTTGGCGCAGGTAATCGTGGAGAGAAATATGGCGCTGTTTCAGGCATGCTAGGTGAATTGCTTAAAGTAAATAATTATAAAGTGGCGGTCTATGGTAATATGGACTATGGAACAGAAGAAAACCGTAAAGTGATGACTATTGTGATGGATAACAATAGTCATCTTTTTTATGGGGATGTAACGAAAAATGTTCTTCTTAAAGATTCTATCTTTCCAGGTAATTGGCGTACAGACTATCAGAAGATGACAGAGCTTTTTTTAGAGGGTTATGATAAGTATGATCTCATAGTGCTGGAGGTAGGGGATCTGGCCCGTATTAAGAGAGGTCTTAAGGAAGAAATACTTACTAAAGATGAAGAAGAGTTTCTGATGCAGGTGACATTTGAGCGTATTGATCGATTGTTAGGTATGGTAAAAGCTCGTTTGAATCTAACTCAGGATCGCTTGATGGTTGTAGCCCCTACTCCTGATTCTTCTGAAATACGGATTGGTGCAAAACTATCTTGGGTTTTACTTACTGGAATTAACTATGAGATGGGAGTATTAAAAACTGGAACGACTCGCCGTCCCGGATTGGTTACAATTTCTGATCTTGCTCCTACGGTGTTGGAATATTTTCAAATTCCAACACCTACAGAAATGACAGGGAGATTAATTATAACTGATCAGGTTACTCATGGTGGGTTATCTAGATTAATGAATTTGAATCAACAGATAGTTCGAACATCGGAGTGGCGTCCGTGGTATATAAAGGCTTTCATCCTAATCCAGATTATTGGCCTTTTTCTTGCTACACTGATTTTTTTTAGTAGAAAAATTGTGCCTGAAATATGGTGGAAGGTAGTTAGAATCTGGCTTTTGGGTATAATGTTTATCCCTTTGTTTTTTTTAGTACTATCTCCATATAATCTTTCAGATTTCACTGGATATCTAATTATTTTATTTTTTTTAATTGCTCTTGGCACCTGGCTTATTGAAAAATTACACAAAAATCCTCTCGCTTCTGTTGTTACTATAATCATTGTGACCATCATTCTCATTCTCTTTGATATTTTTCGGGGTTCTCCATGGATGTCTCGATCGATTTTGGGTTATTGCCCTATTATTGGTGCCCGCTTCTATGGCCTTGGAAACGAATATATGGGACTTTTAGTAGGGGGAACTTTAATGGGATGGACAGGTCTTTTGGATTTGTGTTCATGGTTTGAGGAAAGAAAAATGATTTTAACACCAATTGTATTTATAGCTATAATGAGTATCATCGGTTTTCCCCTCTTGGGTGCTAATCTTGGAGGTGCTATAACTGCTATTGCTGCATTTACTTCTACTTATGTTTTGATGGTTGAAAAAAGTAAACGGATCAAAATTATTTTTGTGATCGCTGGAGCTATGTTTATTATCTTAGGCATATTTATTTTAGCGGATACATATAGTTTGGCAGGAGAAAGGAGCCATTTTGGACAAACGATTAATTTACTCAGGAATCAGGGTTTTTCGGCTTTTATGGAAATAATCACACGTAAATTAAGTATGAATCTTAAACTTTTACGTTGGACAATTTGGACCCGTGTTCTTATTACTTTTATTATTGTCCTTGTTTTGCTTTTTAAAAGACCTCGGGGTGCATTATCAAAATTGATCACGACGATGCCTAATCTATTTCTGGGTTTTATAGGAGTGATTATAGGAAGTGTAGTAACTATAATTGTTAACGATTCGGGAGTAGTAGCAGCAGCAACATTACTTTTTTACGCAATATTACCTCTAATATATTTAACAACATTTTCGGAAGGCTAAAATCTCTCATCTTCTAAAAGTAGGGATAAATTATCTCGACTTTGATTTTCAAGAAAATGGAATAAATTTCTATCTAAACGAACTTATAAAAAAAATTAAAAAAAATTTGCTAAATAAAAAGGGGTTATTTAATTTATGGAGAAAATTGTAAACAATAAGACGTATGAGGAAGGTGATAAAATAATGAGATTTTTTAAGCGTAAAAATAAATTCCTTGACTCGAATGGTTTTAATTATCGACTAGCATTGGATATAGGTACTGAATTTTTAAAAGTTGTAATAGTTGAGTATAATGATGAAGAGCGAAACATCGTTGGCTATGCCCGAGTTCAACAAAGATATGGTGATATGGCAGGGGGTGCTATTTCAAATATCCCTGGAGTTGTAGAGACAGCAAAGAAAGCATTAGCGATTGCTAAAGAATATACTCCTCATGAACCTGAAGATGCAGTGGTGGGAATTGCTGGGGAATTTGTTAAAGGTTTAGTTACAACTATAGAAGAAGAACGGAAAGAACCTCTAGAACGTATAAGTGAGAAAGAGTTGGAGATACTAACTCAGAAAGCCCAGCAATTGGCATATTATCGTGGCAAAGAAGAGTTAATCAGTCAAACTGGAATCAATAATATTGAGATTCAGTTGGTTAATACCGCTTTAGTAGAAGTAAAGATTGATGGATATAAGGTTTCCAATCCATATCAATTTCAGGGGAAAAATATTTCTTTAAGTTTGTTTAATACCTATGCTCCATTAGTGAATGTAGGTCCTCTTGCAACAATCGCAGAAAACCTAGGATTCCAACTTATAAATACTGTTGCTGAACCATATGCTATTGCAAATAGTATTCTCACAGACGAAGCATATGAATTCGGTGCTATTGTTGTTGATATTGGAGGTGGAACGATGGATGTGGCATTGATTCGAAATGGTGGTATTGAAGGGACAGAGATGATTGCTATGGGAGGACGTTCTTTTACACGCAAAATCGCTAGAGAGTTGAATGTGACATTGAAGGATGCAGAAGAGTTAAAACTTAAATTTTCAAAAGATCAATTACCACCAGATATGTCTAAAGAGATTCAAGAAATGCTAAGACCTGATTTAACCCTTTTATATGAAGGGTTGGAACTGGCTTTAAAAAATCTCTCTAAAGGTAATGCTCTTCCTCCTAGAATTTATTTTTGTGGGGGAGGAAGTGCACTCAAAGGTTTGATAGATGGGGTTCATGAAAGACGGATTTTTGAACGCCTTCCATTTTTTAAACGTCCTGAGATTTGCATGTTAAAAGCCGAGAAGGTTTCTGGGATTAATGATCCTGATAATTTGGTAACAGGGGAAGAAAATGTGACACCAAAGAGTTTAGCGATTCAAGGTGTTCGTTTTGCAACCAAAAATTTTTTAGATCAAAGATTAGCATAAGTGAACTCGTCCAGCTAAAGCTGAAGATTAAAAACA
>JAGMES010000269.1 GCA_023128035.1 Halanaerobiales bacterium
GTCGTATAAGCTTAGTTGATTCTTTAGCTTCTAAGGAATATAAATATGAAGATGAGAATTATAACTTAAGTACTGGTGGAAGTAAAACTTATAGTTATTCTATCGAGTCTACTAATACTCCATTAAAAATTACTTTGGTATGGACTGACTATCCAGGTTCTACAACTGCTTCTAAAGCTTTAGTTAATGACTTAGACCTTAAAGTAACTTCTCCATCAGGTATAGTATATTATGGTAATGATTTCACTAGCCCATATAATACAGCTTATGATCGTTTGAACAATGTTGAGAATGTATTTATTGATACTCCTGAATTAGGTACTTACACTATTGAAATTATGGGTTACAACGTACCAAATGGTTCTCAACCATTCTCATTGTTCTCTTCTGGAGATTTTGGTATTGCAAGTGGAGATACTACTCTTCCAACTTGTAGTATTACTGCTCCATCTAACGGTGCAACAGTAAGTAATAGTGTTACTTATAGTGCAACTGCGAGTGATAACGTAGGTGTTAGTAGAGTAGACTTTTTAGTTGATGGCGCTGTAGTAGGAACTGATTCTACTAGCCCATATAGCGTTAGTTGGGATACTACTGCTCATAGCAATGGTAGTCGTACATTACAAGCAAAAGCTTACGATGCAGCAGGTAATGTTGGTTCTTCAAGTACAATCTCTGTAACTGTTGACAACGTTGTTACTTCAAATGATGTAACTGAAGAATTCTCAGGTTATGTAAGCAAAACTGGAACTGCAGATAACTACTTCTATATTGATGTAACTGCAACTGGAGATATTGATCTTACATTAAATTGGGCTAGTTCTGATGACTTAGACATGTATTTATATAACCCAGCAGGTACAGAAGTTAAGAGAGCTTACACATTAAATAACCCAGAAACTATTTCTTACACAGCTACTACAATAGGTACCTATGAAATTAAAGTAAGTGCTTACTCTGGTTCAGAATCGTTCTACTTGACTGCAACTCATCCAGTAAATCCATCTGAAACTGCTCATTTAGAGTCAACAGATTACATTTCTACCTATAAAGATTACTATATCACTGTAGGTGATTCGGGTACAATTAACGTAGAATTATCATGGAGTGGCTCTGCCGATATGGATATTTTCTTGTATAATCCATCTGGTTCAGAAGTAGCTAGAGCATATACTCTCAGAAATCCAGAATCTATATCTTATCTAGTGAGCACTAATGGTACTTATAGAATTAGAGTAGATTCTTATTCTGGAACTGCAACCTGCACAGTTAAGAGTAACTACCCTCAATAAAAGTACATAAATATCCAAAAATCACAAAAAAGATGTCGGCAATTATGCTGACATCTTTTTTTGTGATAATTCTATTAAATAATTTTACAATAAATAGGTTAAATTTAATTTGCAATTTGGTTATTTTTATTGTAAGATAATATGTGTAGAAAAAAATTGTAAAAGTTTTCGAAGACAAATAGGTTTCATTATTTTTGGATAGTACTATGCTATGAATATAGAATAAATTTTATTTAAGGGAGAGGATTAGAGATGAAAAAGAAATTATCTATCTTTATAAGTATGATTTTTATATTGATGTTTTTAATTAATAGTATGGCATTGGCAGCAGAATTTGATATATCAGCTAAATCCGCAATTTTAGTTGATGCTAAAACGGGACAGGTTCTCTTTGACAAAGATTCTGATAAAAAGTTACCTCCGGCAAGTATCACAAAGACAATGACTTTACTTCTTACATTTGAGGCTCTTGAACGTGGTGAAGTTAAATTAACTGATATGGTTTCAGTCAGCAAATATGCAGAGAGTATGGGTGGATCCCAAATTTATCTATCTTCTAAAGATCGTTTACCTTTAGAGACTTTACTTAAAGCCGTTGTTGTTGCTTCAGCAAATGATGCCGATGTGGCTGTTGCAGAATATATTGGTGGTACCGAAGAAAACTTTGTCCGTATGATGAATAAGCGGGCACAGGAATTAGGGATGAATGATACCAATTTTGTTAATACAACAGGTTTGCCTGCTGAGGGTCATTATACAACCGCTTATGATATTTCACTGATGTCTCAAGAGTTAATCAAATTTGAACAATTTCGAGAATGGGCCCAGATTTGGCATGAAACCCTTCAGTTAAGTGATGGTAAACGTTCGATAACTAATACTAATACTTTAATAAAAAGTTATGACGGTTTGGATGGAGTAAAAACAGGCCATACCGAAGAAGCAGGATATTGTCTTGCTGCATCTGTGGACCGTAACGGATTTCGTCTAATCTCAGTAGTGATGGGCACAACTAGTCAGATTGCTCGAAATGAGGCATCTGAAAGTTTGTTGAACTATGGTTTTAGAGCTTTTGAACATAAAGTTGTTGTAAAAGAAAATGAAACTATTGAAAATCTTTCTGTTAGAAAAGGAAAAGTAACTGAAGTTAATGCATATACGGGAAGCAGTTTAGAAGTGGTTATTGCACGGGGAATTTCTTCTGAATTGCGTAGGGAAACGATATCTCTTGAAAAAGAGGCTCCGATAACTAAAGGCGAAAAAGTAGGTGAATTGATCGTTTATCAAAACGGTAAAGAGTTAGGAAAAGTAGATTTATTAGCAGAAGAAAATGTAGAAAAAGCTAATATTTTTGTGCTTTTCTTTAGATGGGTTTGGAACTTGATATTGAATTTGATTGGACGTATAGGAAAGTGAACTCGTTCAGCTAAAGCTGAACATCGGGGCTTCAGTGGGGGATTCTACCCCCACTGAAAATTAAAAACAATTGCCCCCACTTATAGAAGTGGGAGTTTTATCTCAAAAGATAAATTATTGATTTAAAAGGTTATGTAAGAAAGGATGGCAAAACGTTGCTGGGAGATATCCTGATGTAGCGTATTTGTGCCATCTTTTTTGTTTTTTTACATGGTTTTGTTTATGAATAGAGTTATGTTTGAATACTTTTTTTTTAGCTTCAAATACTAAGAAGGAGAGAGTAGATAAGGAGGGTGACATTGTGAAAAGAAAAAACATTGCTCTTTTATTCATTATCTTTATCTTGTGCTTTGGGCTTATCGGGTGTAATGGAACAAAAGTTAAAGGAATTGAAGAACGTGGAACTCTTGAGAATGAACCAGAAGTAGTAGTTGTTGAGAAAGAGTCTGGAGAACACAAAAAGATGAAATTAGAAGAATACGTGGCAGGAGTGGTTGCGGGTGAAATGAAGGCAAACTGGCCTGAGAATGCATATGCTGCTCAAGCGATTCTCGCAAGAACTTTTGTGATGGATTTCATGGAACGTAAGGATACTAGACAAATCAGTTCGAGTTTTGAAGAGGCTCAGGTGTTTAAACCAGAGAATGTAACAGAGGCGATTCGCCAGGCAGTTAAAAAGACAAGGGGTGAAGTTGTTCTTTTTAATGGAGAGTATATTCGTGCTTGGTTTCACTCAAGTGCTGCTGGAAAGACGACTACTGCAAAGGCAGGGTTAGCATTTACTGAAGCAGAACCCCCTTATATAGTTAGTGTTAAATCTCCTGATGAATTGGCTTCTGCAGATATTAAGAATTGGGATGCTACTTTTGAAAATACGGCGTTAGTTGATGCACTGACCCAGGTAGCAGGGGTACAAACTAATCAGATTACTGATATTGTTATAAAGAATAAAGATGAAACAGGGCGAGTTACTAAATTTGAGATTAGCTATGATGGTGGATCAAAAATAGTTGATGCACCAAAATTCCGTAATGCTTTAGACCCAATGGAACTTAAATCAACATTAATTCGTGAAATAGAAAAAACGGATACTAATTTTGTTTTTAAAGGCTCTGGGTTTGGACATGGAGTGGGAATGAGCCAATGGGGAGCATATAAATTGGCTAAAGACGGTAACAAACCAGAGGATATTGTGAAACATTATTTTAAAGATATAGAAATAAAAAAAATGTATGAGTAAAATTGATGTAAAAGGTCAGAAGTCAGAGTTTGGGCTCTGATTTTTGCCTTTGTTAATAAATAAGGTTGACATCGAAAAAAGTATATGATAAGATATCCAAACACGTTAATAGTGCATGTGATACGATAAATTTTATATTTTATGAAATTAATTTAAGTATTTCTTGACATGTACAATTTAATTTGTTAAACTGATTAAGCTGTTTCAAACTTAACCTTTTCTGCTTTATTGGTTTTATTACCGTAAATTGGAATGTAAAAAAGTCTTGACAGCAGAAAAGATTTTTGCTAAAATAGCTAAGTCGCTTGAATAACATTTTCGTCAGGAGTTAATTCTACCTTTGAATGTCATAAAAGTAGCAGATTGTTAAAATGATAATGACGATATAAAAAACTTTTTTGAAAATTCAAAAAAACTTGACAATCTTAAGAAGAAATGATATTATGAAAAAGGTCGCGACAATAAGCGACAAAGAAATGACCTTTGAAAAGTGAACAGCAAT
>JAGMES010000027.1 GCA_023128035.1 Halanaerobiales bacterium
ATTTACAAGTAGAGTTTCCTGATTTAGAAGTAGGTGTCTGGGATATTCAGGTCAGAGCACGAGATTTGCTTAATTTTGATATTTACAAGGGAAACTGTCTAGCTGCAGTATCTTTGAACAGTACGACTACAGCTACCTTAAATTTAGATTTAACTAAAGGAGAGATATCGTTTTTACCAACTTTCCGACCAGAAGAGACGATAACGGTCACCTTAAATGATCTAACCAGTACTATCACTGAAGAACTTGATTCTGAGTCTCATACAGTTATTTCTGATTTACTTGCTACTAGTTGGCAAGTTAGCTACGAAGCTCGGGATCTTGTATCTGGTGAAGTTATAGCAACAGTTAAAGAATATATTGATATCTTGCCTGGACGTACAATTACTCGAAAAGTTACATTGAATTCAGAGCAAGAGATTATCATTAAAGAGGAAACAATCGCTATTCCGCAAAAACTGGCTGGTTATATTTCCAATAATGATATAGTAATGGTTTGGGAACAAGGAAGTTATAATGATAATGTAGTAGGCTATCTTATTTATAGAAGTGAGACAGAAACTGGTCAAAAAAGTTTATTAAATTCTGATTTAAATATTAAGACTACCTATACTGACTCGACTGTAGATATCAGTCTAAATTATTGGTATTGGGTACAGGCTATCGACAATATAGGTAATATCAGTGACTTCAGCGAACCTTTTTTCTTTGGGGGAATCGAACAGGGTTATTACCAAATCTTCTATACTAGAAAGCTTTATAATAAAGATTCATATCAGATCTGTTTATTAGAAGATATGGATTCAATCATGTACATGCATATTTATTCATGTCTTTTTCCACCTATTATTTCGCCAGACATAAAAAAAGTTGCATATTTGGGCTATGGTTCACAAAATGATCTTCAAGAATTAAAAATCTTGGATATAGATGATTACACGGAAAAGTCTGTGGGTGAAGGGAATTATACTACGATAAAATGGTCACCAGATTCCGCAAACCTTGCATATATTTCAGGAGTTAGGGTCAGTGTGGCTGATAAGTATGGCCGTAAATTATTTGACATTTTCAATCCTAGCGAGTCTATGGATTGGTCTTCCGACAGCAATACAATCTTATATAATAGTTTTTACGATTTATATTTAACGGATTTACCAGGTGGAAAAAATGATCGTTTGTTGGTCAGAGGTGTTGATCTAATTTCTGCATCATGGTCACCTGATGGAAACCGTATCGCTTATATAAGTTTTGAAGAGTTTGAACAGTTTCCATATAAACTATACACTCTTGATGAAGATGGCAGCAATATAACAAAAATTTGCTCAGCGCAAGATTTAAACAATTGTATCTGGTCACCAGACGGTAGCAAGATTGTTGTCTTATATGATAATTCCATTGCAGTGATGAATTCTGATGGAAGCGATATGAGAGTTTTTGATGAAACTAGAGAATTGGAACCTCGTGACTTATGCTGGTCGCCTTGTGGTACACAGATTATTTTTAGTGGACTTTTCAAAAATTCTTTTATACGGGATAACTATGAATTAGCTAGAATCAATGTGGATGGAACCGGACTTGTCAGATTAACTTATACCCCTGACTATGATGAAGGAACACCACTTGCTGGTTTTTTTAACTAAGGAGGAAGTCTGACATGAAAAATTTTAAATTTATTAGTATCTGTTTTATGATTATAATTAGTTCGCTATTTTTAATAAGTTGTGGAAATACCGTTAAAATAACTACAGGGGGATTAACGATTACTTTTCAAATTCCAGATGAGATATTGCAGCAATCTACAAACTATATTATTGACTTATCTAAGGTTGATGTAACTATCTCCAAAAATAGCACTTCCTTTAATAAAACTATTGATCTGTCTGGTGACCTGGCAGGTGCTAGTTTTGAGGACTTAGAAACAGGTGCTTGGAATATTGAAGTGATTGGTAAAAATTCGGCAGGTTATGGAGTTCTAAGCGGTTCAGCTACTGGGAATGTTACTAAATCGGATACAACGAATGCAACGGTTGAATTATCCACTGTATTAGGCTTAATCTCAGCAGAAGTTATCTTTCCTGCGGAAGTCAATGTAGCCAATGGAATTATAACTTTGACTAATCCATTGAATGAAGCGATTCAACTTACTAAAAATCTGGACATCACGCAGAACTCTGGAACTTCAATGATTGAAGATGTTCTTCCAACTACATGGAATTTTGTAGTTGAACTTTTTGACGCATCTAACAATTTAGTAGCCGCGGGTGAGAAATCTATCGATATCTTACCAGGTCAAACAACTAATCTCCAAGTTACACCGTCAGCTGTTCAAGCTGGACATCTGGATATTAGTCTAACAGTACATATGCCACCATCCTCACCTGTAGGGGTTAGTGGAACTCGTTATAATGACCTTGTTGTTTTATCATGGCTACCAAATCCAGAACAAAATATTGCTGGATATCTGGTCTATCGAAGTTTAAGTTTAACGGCTGCGAAGACTTTATTAACGAACCAGACAATCAATGTAAACACATTTTATGATAATACAATCAACAATAGTGAGACGTATTATTATTGGGTCGTTGCTGTTGATACAGCGAATTACTATAGTAATCTGAGTGAACCCTGGATGGCTGCAAAAATATCTGAACCTATTGCGAATTATCAAATAGTTTATACGGACTATTTTGGTAATTCTACTTGCTATAGTACAGACTTAAATGGTCAGGGTTTTCAATGGTCTAGAGTGGAGCGAAGTGATCTATTATCGAAAGATAGAACACAATTGGCAAGGGTTACTGAAAATGATTGGGATGTCACGATCATGATGATGAATATAGATGGTACTAATCGACGCGAATTTACTAAACCCAATTTACCTTCTCAGTATGTAGCCTGGTCAGATGATTGTTCTAAATTTGTCTTAACAAATGGTGGTGGGACTATCTATTCACTAAATGCAGATGGTACCAATGTCAAAGAAGTCTATAATCTGGAAGAAGAATTAAGTTGGATAGATCTGTCGTCTGATGGTCAATCAATATTCTATGTTGGCAATGATTATATTACTCGACGTCTATATAAAATTGATGCAAATGGAGAGAATCAGGTTACTCTGGCAAAAGCGAAATCTTTATTTTGGCCTTCTATATCACCAGATGGTACTGAAATTGTTTATATAACTTCTTCTGATTCTGAAAACTATACGCTCAATCTGATCAATGTTGATGGAACCAATCATAGAGTAGTATATACTTCTGATTTTACTTCAATGCCTGTCTGGTCTCCTGATGGGTCACGAATTGCCTTTGGAGATAAATCTAATAATTTAACTTGTCTTCGTGTTATGGATCGGGATGGTTCAAATTTTGAGTCTTATTACACAAACGTTTCGTATATCCAGTGGACTCCAGATAGTTCTCATATTATTTTCAATTCTAAAACGATGGAAGAATCTACGATTACTGGTATGGATCTATATATAAAGAAAGATGATGGTAGTTACTTTAGGCAGATAACCTTTACAGATAATATTTTTGAATGGGTAATTACTGTACTTCCGTTGTAGTAGATTTAACTTGAAGAGCAACTCACAAAATATGATTGAAAAGAAACCATAGACTTCTTCGGTGAAAAGTGGAAATGAGTAAAAGGTATTAGCTCAGATATTATTTAGTTAAAGTCTATAGGTGGCAATGATAAAAAGTCAGGGGATATTATTCCTCTGGCTTTTTGCTTGTGACATAGAAAAAAACTGGTCTAAGGCATCATAGAAATGTCGAGAGTTGCGATAATTTTAATTCAATGCAGGAAAATAAAAGGAAAAAGCTAATAATATATAATATAAGGTTATATAAGAAATTTGCATAATAATCTAATTTATAATTTTATCGAGGAGGGAAAGAATTTGGGAGAGTGTTTTAGAAAAGAGAATGTAAAAGATATACTTGCTATAACACCACTTCAGGAAGGAATTCTCTATCACAGCTTATCTACAGATGACACTAGTCTTTATTTTGAACAACTGTTAATGGATATCTGTGGTAAGATTGAGAAAAATGCTTTTAAAAAAGCCTGGCAGTGGGTGATTAAAAATAATCAAATGATGCGTACGGTTTTTAGTTGGCAAAAGTTGAACCGACCTGTACAGATTATCTTAAAGGAGATAGAATTTGATTTTACGTATTATGACCTTAGTTTAATAAAAGAAGAGGAGAAAAAAAGTCAGTTCAAAAAAATCACAGTTGAGGATATTAAAAGGGGATTTGATTTGACAAAAGGACCTTTATTTCGAATCATTTTATGTAAGTGGGCCAGCGAAGAATACAAAGTGATTATAAGCAATCATCATATTATTTATGATGGTTGGAGTAATGGGATTATTATGAAAGAATTTTTTACAGCATATTCAAACCTAGAGAATGGACAAAACCTAATAAATTCGCAAAAAAGACCGTTTAAAGATTACATTACCTGGTTACAGGATAATAAGGTCAATGAAGAACAATTTTGGCGGAATTATCTAATGAATATAGAAATACAGTCTTATTTACCACTGGATACTAAAAAATTAGAGAAAAAACCAAAAATAGAGGATTACCATTTCGAATTCGCCCTAGACGTAACAGAGAAATTTAAAAATTTCTGTAAAATAAATAATGTTACAGCAGGGGCGTTTTTATATGCACTCTGGGGAATAATTTTGCATAAATACAATAATATAGACGATGTAATATTTGGTACTACCGTGTCAGGTAGAACTTCAGATTTAGCTGGAATAGAAGAGATGGTGGGTCTTTTTATTAACACGGTTCCTCTTCGCTTAAAAATAGATTCTAATAGAAAGGTAATAGATTTTATCAAATCAGTTTCAGAAAACCTTCAAAAGAGAACCCCTTATGCAAAGACTTCTTTAGTAGATATCAAAAAATATAGTTCAATTTTTGAACGTAAATCTCTATTTGATACTTTAATAGTTATAGAAAACTATCCATTAGATCAGATTATTAATAATTTAGATTCGACTCTTCAAGTTGAATCATATGAAATGAATGAGATGACAAATTATGATTTAACTCTGGGTATAGAATTTAGAGATTATGTGAAGCTAAAATTCAGCTACAATGCGACAGTTTTGAAAAAAAGAATTATTACAAAAATGGCAGATTATTTCGCAAATCTATTCAAACAAATTCTGATTGAACCGGAAACAGAGATTAAAAGACTTAACATGATTACGGAAAATGAAAAAGAACAATTACTATCTGGTTTTAGTAAGGAAATTAATTATCCAGAAAATAAGCTAATCTATCAACTTTTTCATGAACAGGCCAATAAAACTCCAGATGAAGTTGTTTTAGAGTGGGAGGATAAAAAGATTAGCTATGCCAAATTGCAGAAAAAAGTGAATCAATTAGCTCATTATTTGAGGGAAAAAGGGGTCAAAGCAGAAAAGACAGTGGGTATAATGGTTAAACCTTCCCCAGAATTGATCATTGGTATATTGGGAATTTTGACAGCTGGTGGTACTTATCTGCCTTTAGATCCTGGCTATCCTGAAGAGAGAATAAATTATATGCTTAAAGATAGTGGTACTGATATGCTCTTAAGTCAGAAAAATTTAGTAAGTGAAAGGATATCTGATACAATAGATCAGATATATTTTATTGATGATGAAAAGATATCTGATTATCAATTTACAATTCCAGAAAAGATCAATCAGAGTCATAACTTAGCATATATTATCTATACCTCTGGTTCAACAGGAAAGCCCAAAGGGGTGATGATAGAACATCATAGTATCGCTAATACCATTTATTGGCGAAAGAATGAATACAAATTGTCTATAAATGATACAGTCCTTCAGTTATATTCTTTTAGCTTTGATGGTTTTGTTACCAGTTTTCTAACGCCACTTGTTTCGGGAGCCAGCTTAGTTTTAGTCTCAGAAGATGATAGAAAAGATCCAATTGCCATCAAAGAAATAATCAAAACTAAAAAAGTAACTCATCTTTGCTGTGTACCATCATTTTATAAGAGTCTTTTGGAATGTATTGTTGTAAAAGATGTAAAAAGTCTGAAAACCGTAGCATTGGGTGGAGAAAAAATAGATTCAATTCTTGTTAAGAAAAGTAAAAAGTTAAAAGAAGATTTAAAAATTACAAATGAGTATGGTCCAACAGAAAATAGTGTAATTACCACTATAGAACGTGATTTACTTGATAAGATTACAATTGGTAAACCGATTCCTAATATCAAAATCTATATACTTGATAAAGATCTAAATCTTATGCCTCAAGGAGCAATCGGCGAAATCTATATTTCAGGTTCTGGATTGGCCCGCGGTTATCTTAATCGTCCTCAAATTACAGCAAGGCACTTTATTACTAATCCATATTCTCCTGATAGTCGATTATATAAAACTGGTGATCAGGCTAAGTGGAATGAAGATGGAACTCTTGACTTTATCGGGCGGGTTGATCAGCAAGTAAAGGTTAGAGGCTTTCGAATTGAGATTGGTGAGATTGAATCTCAACTTTTAAAACATCCTGATATTAAAGAAACAGTAGTAGTAAGTCGAAAAGATCGGGATAATATTCCTTATCTATGTGCTTATATTGTAATCGAAAGTCTAAAGAAGAAAGAAGAGATTTTTAGAAAAGAATTGAGGGATTTTCTGAGTAAAGAATTGCCCAATTATATGATTCCAGCAAGATTTGTCAGGTTAGAAAAGATGCCTTTGACTCCCAATGGAAAGATTGATAGGCATAGATTACCAGAGCCAACAGAAGAGATAGAGTTGAGGAAGAAATATCATCCACCAACTACTAAATTAGAAAAAAAATTGGCCTTAGTTTATACAGAAGTTCTGGATAGGAAAAAGATAGGGATTAGAGATAACTTTTTTGAATTGGGAGGTCATTCTTTAAATGCCATATCATTAGTTTCCGTAATTTATAAAAAATTAAATTTAAAACTATCTGTAAAAGATATTATGAACTATCCAACTATTGAGCGTTTGGCTGAATATCTGGAATCTAAAGAAAAAGAAACTTATCAAATTATTCCAAAGATCAATGATAAAAAAGAGAATTATTCGACAACATATGCTCAAAAGGGGATTTATACTGTTTATCAGCTAAACAAAGAAAATACCAGCTTTAATATGTCTGGTGGATTACTTATCAAAGGTAATCTAGATATTGAGCTTCTCCAAACCACTTTTCAAAAACTAATTAAACGTCATCAGATTCTTAGATCTTCTTATCATTTAGAAGAAGGTCAAGTAGTACAAAGAATTGCAGACAAAATAGACTTTAAGATTGAAGTAATCAATAGTAAAAAGAAAGATCTATCATCTTTGGTTACTACATTAGTTCAACCATTTAAATTAGAAGAGCCACCTTTATTAAGAGTTAAGTTGATTCAATTTATTAAAGAAGAATATTTGCTTTTTTTTGATATGCATCATATTATCTCAGATGGATTGTCTATGGAGATTTTAATTAAAGATTGGCTTGGATTATATCAAAATCAGCCTTTAAAACCACTGAAAATTCAATATCAAGATTATGCTTTCTGGAAAAGTAACTATCTTAAATCCAATCAAGTTAAATCAGTTGAAGAATATTGGTTAAAAGAGTATTCTGATGAATTACCTACTCTTACTTTGCCAACTGATTTTTCAGTAACTAAAAACAGAAGTTATGCTGGAGGCACACTGAATTTTCAAATTAATTCTGAATTGACATTTAGACTAAAAGAATTGGCTCGTAAAAATGAAACTACACTCTTTATGGTTTTGCTGGCCATTTATCAACTACTTTTGAGTCGTTATAGTGGACAAAAAGATATTATTGTGGGTACACCCGTTTCAAGCCGCAATCATCCTGATTTAAATGACCTGATTGGATTATTTGTCAATACTATCCCAATCAGAAGTAAAATAAAAGGTAATAAAAGCTTTACTGAATTCTTAAAAACTGTTAAAGAAAAGGTGCTTAAAGCTTTTGAGTATCAGCAATATCCAATGGAATTATTAATAGAGAAATTGGCTCTAAAAAGAGAAAATAATCGAAATTCTCTCTTTAACACAGTTTTTGCAATGCAGGAAATGGAATTTAGTGCTATTAAAATACCAGAACTCGATTGCCAGTCATATTCTATTGAAAATAATACAGCTAAATATGATGTAACTATGACCGCTATCGAGATAAATCAACTTACTTTTGAGTTAGAGTACAGTAAAGATTTCTTTAAAGAAGAAACTATCAAAAGAATGGCAGGGCATTTTGTTAATTTAATAATGTCTGTGATTGATAATCCTGATAAAAATATTGTAGATTTGGAGATATTACAACAGAACGAAAAACAACAACTTTTAGAGACATTCAATCAAACTGAGCAAAACTACCCTGAAGAAAAAACAGTAATTCAGTTAATTGAAGAACAGGTTAGAATTAGACCTAATAAAAAAGCTTTTGTCTATAAAGATAAGTCCTTAACTTATGGAGTATTGAATCAGAAAGCAAATCAACTCGCTCGTTATCTAAAATCAAAAGGGCTTAAAAAAGAAGAAATAGTTGGTATAATGGCAGAAACTTCACCCGAGATGTTGATAGGATTAGTTGGAATCTTAAAAGCTGGAGGAGCTTTTTTACCAATCGATTCTAAATATCCCGAAGATAGAATTCAGTATATGCTTAATGATAGTCAAACCACTTTTTTACTGACTCAATCCTTTCTTTCAATGGATAATCAAAAGATTTATGATGGCGATAGTTCAAATCTAAAGCATTATCCAAACAGAACTGACCTGGCTTATATTATCTATACTTCTGGTTCAACAGGACAACCTAAAGGAGTAATGATTGAACATCATTCTTTGATGAACCTGATTGGTTGGCATAATAGATATTTTGCAGTAACAGATACAGATATCAGTGTTAAATACGCAGGATTTGGTTTTGATGCTTCTGTCTGGGAGATATTTCCCTATCTTGCAGTGGGAGCTACTATTCATGGAATTCCTGAAGAACTTAAATTTAGTCTGGAGGGGCTTAATCAATATTTTGAAGAAGAGAAAGTTACTATTGCATTTCTCCCAACCCAGATTTGTGAACACTTTTTAAAATTTGAGAACAGTTCTTTGAAAAGGTTATTAACTGGAGGAGATAAATTAAAATCTTACCAGTCTGGCAATTATAAAGTCTATAACAATTACGGGCCAACTGAGAGTACAGTAGTGGCTACTTCATTTTTGATTGATCAACAATATGAAAATATTCCGATTGGTAGTCCGATAGATAATACCCAACTTTATATCTTAAGTGAAGACAATCAACTTCAACCAATTGGAGTATTTGGAGAACTATGTATCGCCGGAGATGGATTGGCTCGGGGTTATTTAAACAGACCTGAACTAACTCTTCAAAAATTCATAGAAAACCCTTATCGGCCAAGTGAACCCATTTATAAGACAGGGGATCTGACCAGATGGTTGTCAAATGGAACAATTGAATTTGCTGGACGAATTGATTCTCAAGTTCAAATCAGAGGATATCGGGTCGAATTGGGAGAGATTGAAAATCATCTTCAAAATCTGGAACCTATTGATTCAGCGGTTGTCGTTAGCTTTGAGGATAAAAGTGGTCAAAAATATCTATCAGCTTATATTGAACTTGAAGATAAGAAAACCAATATAGATCTGGTTAAAATGAGTCGTTTTATTAAAACGGAACTAAAAAAGAGAATACCTGATTATATGATTCCTGCCTATATCACAATTTTAGCTCAGATACCTTTGACTGTTAATGGAAAGGTGGATAAAAACAAGTTATCAAAGCCCAACAGAGCAGGTCAGTTGATGAAAAATGGTAGAAAACTTGAGACTGAGCTTGAGAAAAAGATAATAGCTATCTTAAAAGATATATTGGATTTAGAAGAGATTGGTCTTGATGATAATTATTTTGAGTTGGGAGGTCATTCTCTAAATGCGATACAGGTAATTTCATTACTGAAAAAAGAGTGTCAGGTAGCAATCAGCCTTCAGGAATTTTTTGAAAATCCAACAGCACTTGAACTCGCTCGTTTAGTTGAAGATAAGGAAAAGATTGAGTATCAAAAGATTACTAGACTTTCTGAACAGAAATATTATCAGCTTTCTTTTTCACAGAAAAGACTTTGGTTTATTTATCAGCTGAATCCTCAAAGTATTGCTTACAATATGCCAGGAAAGATTAGACTGAATGAGACTGTTAAACCTGTGATAGTTAAAGAGGTAATTAAAAGATTAATTGAGCGGCATGAAAGTTTAAGAACTAATTTTAAAGTTGTTGATGGTTATCCGGTTCAATTAATCCATTCTGATTATATAAATAACTTTACTTTTATTGACTTGACTCAACTAAAAGAAAAAACTAGAAAAGAGAAACTGGCTAAGATAGAAAAAGAAATTTTCGAAAAATCCTTTAACTTAGAAGATGAATCTTTAATCAGAACAGCTCTTATTAAATATGATAAAGATAATTATGAACTTTATTTCTGTCTACATCATATTATCTCTGATGGTTGGTCCATAGCCATTTTACAGCAGGAATTTAACCTTCTCTATCAAGCCATAAAAAGTGGTCAAGAAATAAACCTATCTTCATTAGAGATCCAATATAAAGACTTTGCAGCCTGGCAGAATGAACTTTTTGATGATGAGATGAAATTACAGGAGATGAAAGAATACTGGCAGAAAAGACTGACAGATAAGTTACCAGATTTACAACTTCCCTATGACTTTTCAAATGAATATATCAATGATTGGAATACAGCATCTTACCGGGTAATTATCAAAGAAGAAAAGTATCAAAAATTAAAAGATTTAGCAAAAGATAACCAAACCAGTCTTTTCATGGTTCTATTAGCTGGATTCCAGATATTATTAGTCAATCTGACTAAAAGTAAGGATATTGTATTGGGGATTCCGGCAGCCAGTCGAGAGCATGATAGTCTTAAAGATGTAGTAGGCTTTTTTATAAATACTTTGATTCTTAGAATGAAAATAGATACTGAAAAGACCGTTTTGGAATATTTAAAAACTGTGGAACTAAAGACTTTAAAACTTCTTGAATATCAGAGTTATCCTTTAGAATTAGTTTTAGAAGAACTTGATATTGATTATCCTGAATTAAAAGTATTTTTTAATATGATTAATATTGGTCATAACAAAGATAAACTGTTAGAAGAAAGAGCAGAACATAAGACAGATGTTCAGGAAAATAAATTTGAATTGGTTTTTTATCTAGAAGAGTATGCCAATGGATTGGAGATTAGATGTCATTATTTGACTTCTCTATTTAAAAAGGCGACTATTGAATATATCCAGGACCAATATTTAAAGATTCTAGGTGAAATCACCGCTAATCCAAAGAGAAAGATATCTGCTCAAAAGAAAAAGAAGAAAAAACGGAAAATACAATTTTAGAAAGTGAGGAGTTGAGCTTTAAAATGCTTGCTAGTCTTTTTGAAGAACAGGTTAAAAAATACCCAGACCGTAAAGCAGTTAAAACCAAAGAAAGAGAGTTAACCTATCAACAGTTAAATTCCGCGGCAAATTTTGTTGGTCGATATCTAACTGATAAGCTAAAAGATAGGATGGATAAAAAAGAGACAGTTATTCTGCTTTTTGAACACGGAATAGATATGTTGATAGGAATCTTAAGTACTATCAAAGTAGGTTTTATCTATGTTCCTTGTGATCCAGAATATCCTTTAGAACGTTTAAACTATATTGTAAAAGATTCTAATGCTAGAATGATAATTACCAATAATCAAAATAAAGAGTTAGCTGAAAAATTAATAAAAATGAGTGAAGACTCTCTTAGTTTGATCAATATCAATAGACTAAGTCCTGATGAGATATCAACTAATAATCTGGATATAGAAGTATCTAATGATCAGATAGCATATCTACTTTATACTTCTGGTTCAACCGGTCAACCTAAAGGTGTAATTCAGACTCATGCCAATGTTGCTCATTATGCTCTAAATTATGCAAAAAAATTTAAGATAAGTTACAAGGATCGGATGACCCTATTATCATCTTTTACTCATGATGCAGCAGTAATGGATATCTTTAGTGCTTTATTTTTAGGAGCAACTCTTTATCCGTTAAAAATTAAAGGGGAAACTGATATGGTTCAATTAACAAATTGGCTGATAAATGAAAAAATCACTATTTATCATTCGGTCCCTACTCTTTATCGTTATTTTGTTAAAACTTTAACAGGGGAAGAACAATTTCCTGACTTGTGTTTGATTATTTTAGGTGGAGAAAAAGTAATTGAATATGATTTACATTTATTTAAAAGTAAATTCAATCAACCTGCTCAATTAGTGAATCTTTATGGCCAGACCGAATCTTCTTTTAACTCCTGTAGCTTTTACAGTGCTGATTTTCCCGTTGAAAAGATAACTTTAGGAGAGGAAATTGATGGGGTTGAAATCTTACACTTGACTGAAGAGTTTGAGGAAGTGGAAACTTTTGAAACCGGGCAGATTTTTATTGTTTCTGATCATCTGGCTGTAGGTTACTGGAATGATGAAGAGAGTAGTCGATCTTTTGGTTATGATCTAGACTTAGGCCGAATTTATCGAACTGGAGATTATGGTCGGAGGTTATTAAATGGAGAGATAGAATTTGTTGGTCGGAAAGATAATCAGGTTAAGATTCGGGGTTATCGGGTTGAAATTGAGGAGATTGAAAACCACTTATTAGCTTATAAAGATGTAAAGGAAGGGGCAGTAGTGGTAGTTGATAATGAAGAAGAGTTAGCTTTGGCAGCCTGGGTTGTGGGTACGGATGATTTTTCAAAAGAAGGATTAAGACAATATTTAAGCTCACGATTATCTGGATATATGGTACCTACCTATATTAATCAAATTGAATCTTTACCGAAGACATCCTCACAGAAATTGGATCGGAAAAAACTAAAGGAACTAAAACTAGAAAACTTGGGTTCTGCAAAGGAATTTATTGCACCGACCAATCAGCTTGAAGAAAAATTAGTAGCTATATTTTCAAAGGTTTTAAAAATAAATAAAATTAGTATTAATGATAATTTTATAGAATCAGGTTTACATTCCCTTAGAGCCCTGACTGTCGTGAGTTTGATACATAAAGAACTTAATGCTGATATTACGATTAACGATATTTTTGCTTATCCTACAATAGCACAATTAGCAGAAATTATTGATCAACGCGGAGAGGTTGGTTATCAAAGGATTCCCAAATTATCAGAAAAGGAGTATTATCAACTATCTTATGCGCAAAAACGGCTCTGGTATCTTTACCAACTAGAACCAAATAGTAGTGCTTATAATATGCCAGGTCTATTAGAATTAAATGAACCTGTTGATATTGAATTAATTAAAGAGGTATTAATAAAACTGATCCAACGTCATGAGAGTCTTCGAACCAGATTTAAAACAACAGATGAATATCCTGTCCAGGTAATAGAAAAAAAGGTAGATTTACCTTTTAAACATATAGATTTGACTGATTTAAACTATCAACAACAAGAAGAGAAACTGAGAGAAATAAAAGATCAGGTATTTGAAACACCCTTTAATCTAGAAAAAGATCTTTTATTTAGAGTCAGGCTTATCAAAATGGCTGAACAGAAATATCAATTACTTTACTGTTTGCACCATATTATCTCTGATGGTTGGTCAATGGGCATATTACAAAATGAGTTTGAGACTTTTTATAAAACAGCTAGGGATGAAACTAAGTCAAAACTGAAACCTTTAAATATTCATTACAAAGATTTTGCAGCCTGGCAGAATGATTTGTTAGCAAATGATGAACTAATGAAAGAGGTTAAGAAGTTTTGGGTTGATTGGTTAACTGGAAATATACCAAAATTAAAGCTACCTGTTAATTATGCTAAAAATAATTTAGAAAGTAGGGATAGTTACTGTTATCGTGTGGTTATACCAGAAAAGTTTTATCAAAAATTAAAGGAGTTGGCTCAAAAGAATAAGGCAAGTTTATTTATGGTTCTGTTGGCGGGTTTTAATGTTTTTCTGGCTCGTTTAACAAATCAAAATGATCTTTTGATTGGAATCCCTGCTGCAGGTAGAACTCATGAGAACTTGCATCAAATAATAGGATTTTTTATTAATACTCTAATCTTAAGAACTCGGATTAAAACTGATGAAACCTTTACTCAATTTTTAAAAAGGGTGCAGGAAGAGACATTGAGTGTTTTGAAAAATCAATATTTTCCTCTGGAACTGGTTTTAGAAGAGTTAAATCAGGCGTATCCAGAAATATCTGTTTTTTTTAATATGCTAAATATGGGTGAAAACAAAGAAAAGTTGACAGATTTAACGGCTAAACATACCCCTGCTCTTCACGAAAATAAATTTGATTTGATGTGTTATCTAGGTGAGTTTAGTAATGGAATTGAGATTAGATGTCATTATCTAAAGGGATTATTCAAACCAGAGACTGTTGAAGACTTTATGAAGCAGTATATAGATATATTAGAGAAGATGGCAAGCGATCCTGAACAATTTGTTTTTGAAACCAGAAAAAAACATAAGAAAGTTAGGTTCTAAAGGAGGTAAGATAAAAGATGCTCGCAAAAATTTTTAATGATCAGGTTAAGAAATATCCAGAAAAGCTGGCAGTTAAGACCAATTCTAAGCAACTAACATACTTAGAATTAAATCAAAGTGCTAATCTTGTTGGTCATGAGATATTGGATAAATTAAAGGTCTCACAAAATAATGATCATACTATAGCCTTACTTTTTGAACATGGTATAGATATGATTATTGGAACAATAGGGGCAATAAAGACTAAAACAAAATATGTCCCTTTAGATCCTGATTATCCTTTTGCTAGGTTGAAATATATTCTGTTAGATGCTAAGATTTCAGTTATTGTAACTAATGATAAAAATATAAATCTTGCTGAGAAGCTAATTATGGAGATCAGTAAGATTCAACTTATTAACATTAAAAAAATAGAAAATAAAGGTAATTATAATGATTTAGAGTTGGAAATTGGGAAAGATCAACCTGCCTATATTTTGTATACTTCGGGTTCAACAGGAAACCCCAAGGGAGTTATCCAGAACTATGAAAATCTCCTGTATCATGTCGAAAATTATAGGAAAACATTTTCAATTAACTCTAATGATAAGTTAACTCTCTTTTCTAAATTTACTCATGATGCTGCTTTGATGGATATCTATGCTGGACTTTTGCATGGAGCGACAATTTATCCGTTTGAAATAAAAAAGGGAGAAAATTTAATAAGATTGGCTCAGTGGCTTAGAAGAGAGCAAATTACCATTTATCACTCAGTCCCATCACTTTATCGTTATTTTATTAAAACTTTAATTGATGATCAAAAGTTTCCTGATCTTCGCTGGATTATTCTGGGTGGCGAAGAGGTAATCGAGCATGATATCCAGATATTTAAAAAATATTTCAATAATCTTACTGTGCTGGCTAATCTTTATGGCCAGACAGAGTCTTCCTTTAATTCTTGTCAGTTAATCGAAACTGACACACCTTTTAATCAGGTAACTTTGGGTGAACCTATTAAAGAAACAGAACTATTTGTAGTTAGTGAATCCGGAGAAGAAGTTTCTACATTTGAAATAGGAGAGATCTATGTCATTTCTAAGTATGTTGCTTTAGGATATTTAAATGACATAGAAAAAACAGAAAAATCTTTTGGTAATCATCCAGAAATGGGCCGTTTTTATAAAACAGGAGACTTAGGCCGTTTGTTAGCAGATGATACCATTCAGTTTGTTGGACGAAAAGATAAACAGATTAAAATTCGTGGGTTACGGGTAGAATTAGGTGAGATTGAAAGTAGACTTTTAGAATATCCTGATCTAACAGAAGGAGTAGTGATATTAAAACAGGATGAAGAAGGAGAAGCTTTTTTAGTAGCCTGGGTTGTTGTAGAGAATGATCTTTCTGAAAAAGATCTTAGAAGTCATTTACAACTTAGTTTACCTGATTATATGATTCCAGGAAATTTTATTGAACTAGAACAACTTCCGACAACTTCGACAGGGAAAATAGATCGAAAAGCGTTAGAAGAAAGAGAATTGGAATTTGAAAACAAAGTCGAAGAGTATCAACCACCTGCTGATGAGGTAGAAAGTGGATTGATTAAACTATTATTAGAAATAATCAGTCAGCCTAAGATTGGGATTAATGAAGATTTCTTCAAGTTAGGAGTTCATTCTCTTAGAGCTATGACTTTAATTTCTAAGATTTATCAAAAATTCAATGTCAAACTTTCGATTAAAGATATCTTTAATAATCCAACTGTAAAAGAATTAGCTTCAGTTATTAAAAAGACTACTACTACCAGTTTTGTATCTATTGAAAAAGTAGAAAGGTTAAAATATTATCCTTTATCATCAGCTCAAAAAAGGCTTTATATAATTAATAGATTAAATCCAGAAAGTACAGCTTATAATATGCCTAAAGTTTTGAGTGTAAAAGGTACTTTTGATCTTCAGCTTTTTGAGAAAGCTATAAATAAATTGGTTTTAAGGCATGGAGCCTTAAGGACTTATTTTGACTTAGAGGATGAAACACCTGTTCAAAAGATTGCAGAACAGGTTGATATAGAGATTTTAAAAGAACAGGCCAGCTCAGAAAAAGAAGTAAAGAAAATTATGAAAAGTTGGGTACTTCCTTTTGATTTAAACAAAGCATCTTTATTTAAAGTAGGTTTGATTGAGTTTGGAACACAGTATTATCTCTTTTTTGATTTACATCATATAATTGCTGATGGAACTTCAATGGGAATTTTAATCAATGATTTTATTCAAATTTATCAGGGCCAACACCTTGAAAAATTAAAGATTCAATACAAGGACTTCGCTATCTGGCAAAATAGCTTGTTAGAATCAGAAGAGATGAGAGAACAGGAAAATTATTGGTTGGGAAAATTTAGTGGGGAAGTTCCTGTTTTGGAATTACCAACAGATTTTTCTCGTTCTCTAGAAATTACAGGAGATAGTTTGACTATTAGTTTTGAACTCAATCCCAAATTAACTTCTAAAATAAATAAATTGGCTGATGATACCGGGACAACCCTTTTTATGATCCTATTAAGTATCTTTAATATTTTATTGGCTCGTTATTCGGGTAATGAAGATATTGTAATTGGTTCACCAACAGCAGGCCGTTCTCATCCTGATCTAAAGGATGTCATAGGTATGTTTGTCAATACACTACCATTAAGAAACCAGCCTCAAGCTAATCTATCTTTTAGAAACTTATTGGAGAGTGCTAAAGAAAACACTCTAAAAGCTCTGGAAAATCAAGATTATCAGTTTGAGATGCTAATAGAGAAACTTAAATTGGAAAGGAATTTAAATCATAATCCTCTCTTTGATGTTCTCTTTGTATTTCAGAATATGGAATCTACTTCTATGAATATCTTAGGAGTTCAATTTGAACAATTTGAATTTCAGAAAAGAGAAGCCAGATTGGATTTGAGTCTTGTAGGAGTTGAGAGAGAAGATAAAGTTAGCCTAGAATTTGAATACAATGCTGAACTTTATAAAAAATCTACTATTGAAAGACTGGCAAAACATTTTATTAATATTGCAGAAACGATAACAACTGATCTTGATATAGAATTATCTAAGATCAAAATGCTTTCTGATGCCGAAAGAGAAAGATTGATTAAAGATTTTAATCAAACTAAGCGGGAATATCCTGTAACTACATTGGATAAGATTTTTGAAAATGTGGTCAGTAAAAATGCTAAAAAAACAGCTTTGCTCTTTCAAGGCCAGCAGATGACATATGGGGAGTTTAACCAGCAGGCTAATAAATTGGCTCGACTTTTAAGAGAAAAAGGTGTAGGTAAAAAGATTGTTGGAATCATTGCCAAACAGTCTTTTGAAATGTTTATTGGGATTTTAGGAATTTTAAAAGCCGGTGGTGCTTATCTTCCTATTGATCCAACTTATCCAGAACAGCGGATTGAGTATCTTTTAGAGGATAGTGGGATTGAGATTTGCTTATACCAGGGAGATCTTTCTAGAAATTTTAAAACCGGACAATCAATTAAGTTTATAGATCTTAATGATAAAAGCAATTATGAAGCTTATTCAGGTCAAAATTTAAAGAGTGATGTTAAGCAAACTGATTTAGCATATGTTATCTATACTTCTGGCACAACAGGTAAACCTAAAGGGGTTATGATTGAACACCAAAATGTTGTCAATATGGTTTTCTGGCGTCAAGAGGTATATGAGATCAATTCTAATGATCGTTTTGTACAGTTCTTGTCGTTTGCTTTTGATGGATTTTTGGCGAGTGGAATGACTCCAATTATGTCCGGATCTTTATTGGTGCTAACTGATAAAGAAATTGAGCCAGCTGTGATTAAAAAAATTATCATTAGAGAAAAAATAACATACCTTGTCTGTGTGCCATCACTTTATGGAGTCATTTTAGAATTCTTAACTTTTAAAGATTGTAGTAGTGTGAAAAGGGTGATTCTTGCAGGAGAAAAATTGCCAAAATCTCTAGTAGAAAAAAGTAAAAAACTAAACCCTGCTTTAGAAGTAATTAATGAATATGGGCCAACAGAAAATACTGTTGTCACAACTGTTAAAAGAGATCTTAACTATCAAGATAAAATAACAATTGGTAAACCGATTGGCAATACCCGGGTCTATCTACTTGATGAATATTTAAATCCGGTTGCAGTGGGGGTAATTGGTGAAATATGTATTTCTGGAAAAGGACTGGCCCGGGGTTATTTAAAAAGGCCAGAACTAACTTTAGAAAAATTTATTGATAATCCCTTTGAAGATGGAGAAAAGATGTATAAAACCGGCGATTTGGCTAAGTGGACAAATAATGGAGAGCTTGATTTTGTTGGACGAAAAGATAATCAGATAAAGTTAAGGGGTTATCGGATCGAAACAAAGGAGATTGAGGCAGTTATTAACCAGCATCCTTTAGTTAAAGGGAGTGTGGTAACAGTTAAAGAGGATAATAGCCATGATAAATATCTTTGTGGTTATTATCAGGTAGATGATGCTAACCTGGATGTAGACGTAAGAGAGATTGAAGATTTTTTGAAAGCAAGGTTACCTGAGTATATGATTCCAGGCTACTTGCTTCAGATTGGAGAAATCCCTCTAACTCCTAATGGAAAAGTGGATTATGATAAATTGCCTCATCCTGATGGTCTAATGAAATTGCAAAATGAATATATAACTCCAACTAATGAGACTGAAAATAGACTGACTCAACTTTTCTGTGATATTTTAGGAAAAGAGATGGTGGGAATTAAAGATGATTTCTTTTTAATTGGTGGACATTCTATAAAAGCTACCATTCTTGTAGCCCGGGTTTTAAAAGAGTTTAATATAGAATTGCCTTTACGAAAGATTTTTGAAAATCCTACTGTGGAAGAACTGGCAAGATGTATTCAAAATGCTGAGAAAAAAGAATATCAGCCGATTAAACCTGTTGAAAAGAGAGAATTTTATCCTGCATCATCTATCCAGAAACGGATTTATATCTTAGAACAATTTGGTGAAAATGATACCAGCTATAATATGCCTTCTGTATTTAATATAAAAGGTTCTATTAATTATAAATCATTGGTTAAAGCCTGTCAGAGATTGGTTGAAAGATATCCGATTTTAAGGACTTACTTTGAGTTTAAAGATGGAGCAGTGATTCAAAAAAATGTGGATAAACTTGATTTTGAGGTTGAATTGCTTAAGAAAATGTCTGAGGATAATCTGAATGAAGTAATTACAACTTTTATCAGACCTTTTGATTTAGGTCAGGCACCTCTCTTTAGAGTTGGGTTGATTGAAAAAGAGTTAGATAATGATTATATTTTGATTTTAGATATTCATCATATTATCTCTGATGGTACTTCAATGGAGATTATTTTTGATGAATTGATGAAGCTTTATGAAGGAAAACAATTACCTGAATCAAAGGTATATTACAAAGACTTTGCTGTCTGGCAACAGAAAAATTTACTTACTTCAAATAAGTTTACAGACCAGGGAAAATATTGGCTTAATCAATTTAAGGGTAAGCTTCCAAAATTGAATTTACCAACTGACTATCCAAGGCCAGCAGTTAAGAGTTCAAGAGGAGACCGTTTCTTATTTGAAATTGATAAAGAGCTTTCTGAAAATTTAAAGAAATTAGCTCAGGAGAATAATGTAACTAATTTTATGATTTTGCTGGCTCTATATAGTATTACCTTAGGAAAATCAGCCTGTCAGGATGATATTTTGATTGGAACGGTATTGGCCGGAAGGAACCATCCTGATATAGAAAAGCTTTTAGGATGTTTTCTAAATAATATAGTTTTTTGTTGTCAAGCAGAGGGAGAAAAGTCTTTTGAAGATTATCTTAGTGAATTAAAATATATTGTTGTTAATGGTTATCAAAATCAGGATTATCCCATTGAGGAATTGATTGATCAGTTAAATCTTCCTTTTGACATGAGTCGAAATCCATTATTTGATGTTATGCTAATCTTCCAGAATTTTGAGAGAAGAGAGTTGAATCTTGAGTTATCTGATTTTCAGATTAAACCTCATCCAAAAGAGACTAAAACAGCTAAATATGATTTGACTCTATATGCTTCTGAATTTAAAGATCAATTTATCTTTACGATGGAATATTCAACTGATCTTTTTAAAGAAGAGACAATCAGAGCTTTTTTTGAACATCTGGTAGTTGTCGCTAAACAGATTATTAAAAAACCTGATCAAAGGATAAGTGATTTAAGTATTCTAACAGAGTTAGAAAGAGAAAAGATTTTGTATCAGTTTAATCGTACTATCAACCAGGGTTATGAAAAGATAACTCTTCATCAGCTTTTTGAGAATAGCGTTAATAGAAATCCTGATAAGGTTGCTTTGATAACAGATGATAGGGAAATGACTTATCAAAAATTGAATCAAAAAGCAAATCAATTGGCTAATCATTTAAGAGAGAGAGTTCTTAAAAAAGAAGAGAAGGTAATATTGATGCTTAGACCATCAGCTAAGATGATGATAGGATTGTTAGCTATCCTAAAAGCCGGGGGAGCATATTTGCCAATTGATCCTGATTATCCAGTTGAAAGAATAAATTATATTTTAAAAGATAGTGGTAGTAAAATCCTTCTTGTAGAAAATAAAATGGAAGCTGGAATCGATTTTACAGGACAGGTAATTGATATAACTGATAGTAAACTATATCAGGGAAGTAGTAAGGATTTAGAAAATATTAATTCTTGTGAAGATCTTGCTTATATTATCTATACCTCTGGTTCTACTGGTAACCCCAAAGGTGTGATGGTAGAACACAGGAATGTAATAAATTATGTCAATGCTTTCTTAGAAGAATTTAAACTTTCAGCAGATGATATTGTTTTACAACAAGCCTCCTTTGCTTTTGATGCTTTTGTGGAAGAAGTTTACCCTATCCTAAGACAGGGTGGGAAATTGATTATTCCAAAAAGAGAGGATATTAAAGATGTATCTCGCTTGATAGATTTGTTGATTAAACATCAGGTGACCATACTAAGTACTTCACCTTTACTTATTAATGAATTAAATCAATCGGAGCGGTTAGAAGAATTGAATTTAAGGATTTTGATCAGTGGTGGAGATGTTCTTAAAGGCAAATATTTTACTAATCTAATCGAAAGAATGCAGGTTTATAATACTTATGGTCCCACAGAGACTACAGTCTGTGCTTCATACTATCATTGTCTGGAAGTTGAAGAAGATATCCCAATTGGTAATCCTATCAGTAATTATCAGATATATATTATGGATAGAAACGGTAATTTACTTCCATCAGGTATACCAGGTGAGATTTGTATAGCAGGATTTGGGGTTAGTCGTGGTTATTTAAAGCGACCGGAATTGACAGAAGAAAAATTTGTCTTTGATCATCAATTACAGCAAAGAATATATCGGACTGGAGATCTTGGTTGCTGGCGAGAAGATGGTCTAATTGAGTTTCACGGTCGAATTGATAATCAGGTTCAAATTAGAGGTTATCGGATTGAACCTGGTGAGATTGAAGCTAAGCTATTAGAACATCAGTTAGTTGAAGATGTAGTAGTAATTAATGGAACTGATGGTAGTGGTGAAACCTATCTTGCTGTTTATGCTAAACTATATGACGAGATTTTAGACGATGAAAGAAAGCAAAATAGTTCTATACTTTTACGTGAATTTTTAAAAGATAAGCTACCTGAGTATATGATTCCTGCTTACTTTGTGATAGTAGATGAGATTCCAGTAACTCATAATGGTAAAGTTGATCGAAAGGCCTTGGGTGATCCTACAAGGAATATTGAGAGGGGTTTAGAGTATCTGGTTCCTGAAAGTGAATTGGAAAGAAAGTTGGCTCAAATCTGGTCAGAGATCTTGGAGATCGAGAAGATTGGGGTTTTAGATAATTTCTTTGTTCTTGGTGGTCACTCTTTAAAGGCAACTACTCTTGCTGGACGGGTAAAGAAAGAATTGAATCTTAATTTACCTTTAACTATAATTTTCAAAAAACCGACTATTAGAGAATTAGCTCAATATCTAAGTCAGGCTCAACAATCAATTTATTCAGCTTTGAGTACTGTTAAGAAAAAAGAATATTATCCTGTTTCTTCTGCTCAAAAACGGATGTATTTATTAAATCAATTGAGTGAAAATCAAAGCAATTACAATTTACCATATGCCTGGATTATTGAAGGAAAAGTAGATTACGCAAAATTAAATCAGTCATTTATACAATTAATTGAACGGCATGAATCATTTAGAACCTCATTTGAGCTAATTGAGGGAGAGATAGTACAGAAAATAGATTTAGTAGATTTTTCAGTCAAATTTGATAAAGTAAAAGCTGAAAAATTGGATCAGCAGGTCGAGGAATTTATCCGTCCTTTTGATCTAAAAAAAGCCCCTCTACTTCGAGTAGAATTATTAGAGATTGAAAAAGATAAGTATCTTTTGATGTTGGATATGCACCATATTATTTCTGACGGATATTCTATTGATCTATTGATTAATGAGTTTCTTAAGCTTTATGAAGGGTATAGTCTATCGAAATTGCAAATTCAGTACAAGGATTTTGCTGAGTGGCAGAATAAACTCTTTGAAACCAGTCAGTTTAAAAAACAGGAAGAATATTGGCTTAATAGATTTTCTCCTGATATTCCAGTGTTGGAACTGCCAACAGATTTTAAACGGCCTAAAATAAGGAAATTTAGTGGGGAGAAATGTGGTGTTAAACTGGATAAGAATCTTAGTGATAGTTTATATGAATTGGCTAAAGAAAATGAAGCAACTATTTATATGATTCTTTTAGCTGCTTATAATATTTTATTGAGTAGATATGCAGGTCACGAAGATATTATCGTTGGCTCACCTATTGCTGGAAGAAATGGACACCCGGATTTAAGCAATATTGTTGGTATGTTTGTAAATACTTTGCCGATGAGAAATCAACCCTGTGGAAATAAGAGCTTTATTGCCTTTTTAAGTGAAGTTAAAGCTAATGCTTTGAGTGCATATGAGAATCAGGATTATCCATTTGAAATGCTGGTAGAAAAATTGGATTTAGAGCGGGATATGAGCCATAATCCACTCTTTGATATTGTCTTTGCTATGCAAAATACGATTCACACAGCTAAAGTTGAGCATAGTTTAAAGGTCAGTCCATATTACTATACTGACAAAATTGCCCGATTTGATTTGACTATGTTTGCGTATGAATCTATTAATGGTCTTTATTTTGAAGTGGAATATAGTACTGAACTTTATCGGGCAGAGACAATTAAAAGATTAACCGATCATTTTAAGCAGATTTTACTTAAGATAACTGCTAAACCTGAGATATTCCTTCAAGATATTGATTTATTAAATGAAGTTGAAAAAAGAAAAATATTAGAGTTTAATAATAGTATGGTTGAATATCCACAAGAAAAGACAATTGGCGTGCTTTTTGAAGAACAGGTTTACAGGACTCCAGATAAAATTGCACTGGTAAGTGAAGTGGAGCAATTGACTTATCTTAAGTTAAACCAAAAAGCGAATCGGTTGGCTCATATCTTAAGAGAAAAAGGTGTCGATAGAGAGAGTATTGTTGCCGTTATGATGGA
Source organism: Halanaerobiales bacterium (assembly GCA_023128035.1). The sequence continues at coordinate 24,185 of JAGMES010000027.1, forward strand.
GCGTTCTTTAGATGCTGTAGTTACTATTCTGGCAATCGTCCAGGCAGGTGGTGCTTATCTACCAATTGATTTAAATTATCCACCCAAAAGAATTAGTTATCTACTTAAGGATGCTAAAATTAAGTTATTATTAAGTAATGTTAGAATGATGGATATAGAATTTTCGGGTGAGATATTAAATCCAGTTGATTATATAAAAGATGATTTCCTTTCATCTTTTGAGTTTAATTTAATAAATAAGCCAGGGGATTTGATCTATATTATCTATACATCTGGCTCAACAGGAAAACCAAAGGGAGTAATGATTGAACATCGTAATGTAAATGCTCTGTTGGCAAGTTCGATGTCTCCAGAAATAAAGGAGAATGATAGGGTTTTACAGACTGCAACCATAGCTTTTGATGCATCTATATTTGAAATCTGGGGAACTATCCTCAAAGGAGCTTCTTTATACATTATTTCTAAGGAAAAGCTTTTAATGCCGAAGCTATTAGAAGAAAAGATAAAAGAATATAATATCACTTTTCTCTGGCTGACAACTGCATTATTCCATCAATTGGCAGAAGAAAATCCAACAATATTTGCTTCTTTAAAGACTCTAATCTTTGGTGGAGAGGTTGTTTCGATTAAATACGTAAACCTTATCCGAAAGATGTATCCTAAATTAACAATGCTGAATATGTATGGGCCAACTGAAAATACTACTTTTTCTACAGCCTTTAAGATTGAAAAAACCTTTAATGACAATGTGCCCATCGGGAAACCAACCACCAATACTAAAGTATATATTATTGATAAATATAATAATCTTCAACCAATTGGTCTTCCGGGTGAATTGTGTACAGCGGGAGAAGGAGTCGGTCGGGGATATTTGAATCAGCCTGAATTAACCAATCAAAAATTTGTTGAAGATCCCCTTGAAGCTGGTAAGAAAATGTATCGAACTGGAGATATTGCCAGCTGGTTAGCTGATGGTAATTTAGAATTTGTAGGCAGGGTTGATAATCAGGTTAAAATAAGAGGTTTTCGGGTTGAACCGGGGGAAATTGAAAATCAAATTCTAACAGAACCTGAGATTAAAGAATGTGTGGTTATTGTTAAAGAAATTAAGGGAAGCAAAACCATCTGTGTTTTTATCAAGTTAGGAATTAAAAAAGAAAAAGAAGAATTTGATTTGTTTGTTAAAGATGTGAAGGTGAGGTTAAGTAATAAGTTTCCTGATTATATGATTCCAACCTATTTTATTCAGGTAGATTTGATGCCTTTGACATTAAGTGGTAAGATTGATCGTAAGTCTTTACCAGAAATTAATCCAGATAGTCATTTTAGTAGTAAATATCAGCCACCAACAAATGAGACTGAGAAGAAATTAGCTACTCTTTTTGCTCAGGTACTGGGGGTTCAACAGGTTGGAATAAAAGATGACTTTTTTGAGTTGGGTGGTCATTCATTGAAAGCAACTTCTTTGGCTTCAAAAATAAATAATGAATTTGGTAATAGAATAACTTTAAGAAATATATTTGAAGAACGGACTGTGGAAAAACTGGCTCAGTATTTGGAAAAATCAAAAAGCAGTGACTATCCAGTAATTAATAAGACAGCAATTAACGATTATTATCCGGTTTCTTCAGCTCAAAAGAGGATGTATCTAATGCAGCAGATGGATGAAGAGAGCATTGGTTATAATATGCCAGGTGCTGTTTATATTAAGGACAATCTGGATATCAAAAAGTTAGAGAGGGCTTTTAGAAAAATAATTGACAGACATGAGACTTTAAGAACTTATTTCATCATGGAAGATAAAGAGCCTGTTCAAATTATCGCCAATGTAGATTTTCAGATTGAGCTTTTGGAAGGTAAAAAAGATGTGATTAAAGAGTTTTTTCGACCCTTTGATTTGCGTCAACCTCCTTTATTGCGAGTAGGGTTATTAGAATTAGAAGACTGTTATCTGATGGTTTTTGACATTCATCATATTGTTTTCGATGGAGTTTCAATGGGAATTTTGCTGGATGAATTAATGAAAATCTATGCAGGGCAAAAGTTAGAGGAGCTGAAATTTCAATACAAAGATTTTGCTGTCTGGCAGAATAAATTGTCTGATTCTAAATTATTAAAAAATCAGGAAAGATATTGGATGGATAAATTTTCTGATGAGATTCCAATCTTGAATTTACCTACAGATTATTTACGTCCAACAGTCAAGACTTTTGTTGGTGATACTATTAACTTAAGTTTGACAGAAAAATTAACGAGACAGTTAGAAGAATTAACTCAAAGATTTGATTCCACCCTATATCTAACTCTTTTAGCCGTATATAATATTCTTCTAGCTAAATACACAGGCCAGCAAGATCTGCTTGTTGGTTCACCATCTGCTGGACGAGGAGCTCATCAGGAGTTAGAAAAACTGATAGGAATGTTTGTTAATACTATAGTGATGAGAAATTATGTTGATGATGAGAAATCTTTTGCTGATTTCTTAAAAGAAGTAAAGCTTAATGGTTTAGAGGTTTTTGAAAATCAAGATTATCAGTTTGAAATGTTAGTAGATAAACTTGAAATAAATCGTGATCTAAGCCGCAATCCATTATTTGATACGATGTTTGCTTTGCAAAATATGGGATATCAATATGAAAGTCAAACAGCAAATGCTTTAGAGTTAGAATCATATTCTGTAAAGAGTAAAATTTCAAAATTTGACCTTACGGTGAGTGCTGTTAAGAAAAATCAAAAGATCGAATTTACTTTTGAATACAGTACAGATCTTTTCAAACAGCAAACTATAGAACAGATGGCAAAACATCTTATAAACATCTTAAGAAAGATTGTAAAAAATCCAGAAATCAAATTAGCTGAAATTGAAATGCTTTCTGATAAAGAGAGAAAACAATTAATAGAGGAGTTTAACGATAATCAATGTGTGTATACTGATCAATCGTTGTTACATCAACTTTTTATAAGTCAGGCTGAAAAAACTCCTGATGAAATTGCTATCAGTTTTGGAGATCAGATACTAACCTATGCTGAATATAATCGACGTTCCAATCAATTGGCTAGATTATTAAGAGAAAAAGGGGCCAGCCCTGATAAAATTATAGCAGTTATTGTTGAACGTTCTTTAGAAATGGCAATAGCTATATTAGCAGTAATGAAAGCAGGAGCAGCATATTTACCAATAGATCCTGACTATCCTCGAGAAAGGATTCAATATCTTCTTAGAGATAGTGGAGCGTCATTACTTTTAACTTGTATAGACATCTCAACCAAAATTACTGATTTTTCAGGGGAGATAATTAAGTTAAATAACGAACTATTTGTGGGTGACTCTGCAAATTTAGAGATAGTTAATCAACCTACTGATCTTGCATATGTAATTTATACATCCGGTACTACAGGTAACCCGAAAGGAGTTATGATTGAACATCATAGTATATCCAATGCTTTATATTGGAGAAAAGATAGCTATAATTTTACTGTAAATGATCGAGTATTAATTCTCTTTTCTTTCGCTTTCGATGGATCTGTTTTGACATTCTTTACTCCTTTAATCTCAGGAGCTCAGATTGTTTTATTGGATAATCAACAGGTTAAAGAACCCTTTATTATCAAAGAAATTGTTGGTAGTAAAAAAGTAACACACATTTCCTGTGTTCCTTCGATTTATACTTGGCTTTTGGAGTGTTTCACAAAAAAAGATGTAGAATCCTTAAAAACAGTTTCGATGGGTGGAGAACAGATTGGTCTTAATTTGATCGAAAAGAGTAAAAAGCTTAAACCAGATTTAGAGATTGCCAACGAATATGGCCCAACAGAGAATAGTGTAATTTCTACCATTAATCGAAATATTTTGACAGAATTTCCTGTTTCTATTGGTAGTCCTGTACCTAATACAAAGGTTTATATCTTAGATAAGAATTTTAAACCAGTGCCAGTTGGAGTACCCGGACAGATCTGTCTTGGAGGGGTGCAACTTGCCAGAGGTTATCTTAATAGACCGGATTTAACCCATGACAAATTTGTTAATAATCCCTTTATTTCCGGAGAAAAAATGTATTTGACCGGAGATCTTGGGCGTTGGTTGGCTGATGAAAAAATAGAATTTTTGGGCAGGATTGACTCTCAAATTAAAGTAAGGGGTTATAGAATTGAATTGGGTGAAATCGAAAATCAACTTTTGACAAGTCATGAGTCCATTACAGAAGTGGTAGTAGTTGATATCAATGACCAAAAGGATAATACTTATTTAGTCGGTTATTACTCAGCGGATGAAGAGATTAGCCCGAAAAGTATCAAGGCACAATTGGCTGAAGAATTACCAGAATATATGATTCCAGCATATTTGATTCAGCTTGATAAATTACCGGTAACTTCCCATGGGAAGATTGATCGCAAAGTTTTACCTCTACCTGATATTGATAAAGAAAAGAGAGTAAAAGAATATCCAAAAGACGAAATTGAGAAAAAGCTGGCTTCTATCTGGGAAGACATATTGAATTTATCGAATATAGGGGTAAATGATAATTTCTTCGATCTGGGTGGTCATTCATTAAAAGCAACAGCGATGATGGCAAAAATCTATAAAGAGTTCGGGGTAAAGGTATCATTACAGCAGATTTTCAAAGAACCAACTATTAGAGGGATCAGAGTATATATTGCTTCTAGGGAAGTGGACTATCATAAAAAAATTAGCCCAATTGAGGAAAAAAGAGCTTATTATCCTGTTTCTCAAACTCAAATGAGGATGTATATCTTATATCAATTAGAAAATAATGCTAAGAGCTATAATATGCCCCTTGGAGTTTTTCTCATGGGAAAACTTGATATTGAACGTCTGAAATGGGCTTTTAAACAATTAATTGAGCGACATGAATCTTTAAGAACATCTTTTGAGGTTATAAATGACGAACCAATCCAGAAAATTCATGATGAGGTTGATTTTAAAATTATTTATTCTTCCATGAAAGAGAATGAGTTAGATTCCAGGTTGAAAAGTTTTATTAGACCTTTTAACTTTAAAAGACCTCCTCTCTTCAGAGTAGAACTAATTGAAATAATTGATAAGACAGACAGTTGTTTGTTACTATGTGATTTCCATCATATCATTATGGATGGAGTATCAATGAGAATCTTTATTAATGAGTTGATTAGAGCTTATAATGGGGATGAATTACCTCAATTAAAATTACAGTATAAAGATTATGCGGTCTGGAAAAGGAAGTTTTTAGAATCAGAAGAAATGGCAAAACAGGAAAAATATTGGCTTGGTCAATTTGCTGATGAGATTCCGGTCTTGAATTTACCAATAGATTATTCTAGACCTTTAGAGAAAAATTTTGCAGGAGCAGTCTATCAGTTTTCATTGGATGAAGAATTGGCAGATAGTTTAAATCAGTTGGCTAAAGAAAAAGAAGCTACATTATATATAATTCTTTTAACTGCATATAGTATTCTTTTAGCTAGATATTCAGGACAGTCAGATATCAATATAGGTTCTCCTATTGCTGGTAGAACAGACGCTGATTTGGAAAATATTATAGGGATGTTTGTTAATACTGTTGTGATGAGAATCAGGCCAGATATAGAAAAAACTATTGCCAGATTATTAACAGAGAATAAAGAGACTGCTTTGGAGGCCTTTTCTAATCAGGATTATCCTTTTGATTTATTGGTAGAAAAATTAAATATTACGAGAGATCTAAGCAAAAATCCCCTTTTTGATACTATGTTTGCTCTACAAAATATTGATGAAGGTGAAGTAAAAAGAGGAGAATTAAAATTTATACCTTATCATCCAGAAAGAAAAACAGCTAAATTTGACCTTTTTATGGATGCTTATGAATCAAATTCAAAGATCAAGATTGATCTTGAATATAGTACTCAACTATTTAAAGCAGAAACCATCAAAAGAATGGCCACACATTTTGAAAAAATTGTTATTGAGATGATTAAGAATCCTCATCAAAAAATCTCTGATTTAGAGATGATTACTGAGGATGAGAAGAAGGTAATCTTAAATCAATTTAATGATACCAGTGTTGAATATCCTAAGATGAAAACAATTCATCAACTTTTTCAAGAACAGGTAAAACATAATCCTCAAAAGACAGCTTTGTATTATAACGGAGAAGAGATGACATACCAGACTTTACAGTTGAAGGCTAATGGAATGGCTTATCTATTGAGAGAGAAAGGGGTAGTACGAGAGCGGATTGTTGGCTTAATGGTGGAAAGGTCTTTTGAGATGATTGTTGGACTTTTAGCTATCTTAAAAGCTGGAGGAGCTTATCTTGCAATTGATTATGATTATCCAGAAAAAAGAATTGCATTTATGCTAGAAGATAGTAATATTAAATTACTATTGACAAAAAGTCAGCTTACAAAGGAGTTGAGTTTTGACGGAGAAGTAATTTATCTGGATCAGCCGATTGAGGAAAGGAGAACTGGCCCGGAATTAGTTAATCATCCTGAGGATTTGATGTATCTAATCTATACTTCTGGTTCTACTGGCAGACCAAAGGGTGTACAGATTGAACATCGAAATATAGTTAATCTGATTAATTTTGAATTAACAAAGACTAATATTGATTTTAGTAAGGTTCTTCAGTTTACTACCATCAGTTTTGATGTTTCTTATCAGGAGATTTTTACCACTCTTTTAGCAGGCGGAGAGTTATATCTTATAGATAAAGAAAAAAGGGATGACTTTAATCAACTCTTTAAATTTATTGAAGATAATAATATCTCAACGATTTTTGTTCCTGTATCCTTTTTAAAATTTGTTTTTACAGAAGAGGAATACCTAAAAGAGTTTCCAGGTTGTATTAAACATATTCTTACTGCGGGAGAACAATTAATTGTAACTGAAGGATTGAAAAAATATTTAGCAAAAAATCAGGTTTATCTTCATAACCATTATGGTCCTTCTGAAACTCATGTTGTTACAACTTTGACCATGTCTCCTAATGAAGAGATTTGGGAATTACCACCGATTGGAAAACCTATTGATAATACACGTATCTATATTGTAGATGAAAATGAACGACTTCAGCCTATTGGAATAGTAGGTGAACTGTATGTCGGAGGAGCGAATGTAGGTCGGGGTTATTATCAAAGGTCAAAATTAACTACTGAGAAATTTGTGGAAGATATTTGTCATCCTGCAGAAAGGATGTATAAGACAGGTGATCTTGCTCGTTGGTTAGTAGATGGAACTATTGAATTTGAGGGTAGAAAGGATCATCAGGTCAAAATTAGGGGTTTTAGAATTGAATTAGAAGAAATAGAAGAACAGCTTTTAAAGATTAAAGAAATCAAAGAGATAACTGTTGTTGATTTCGAAGATGAAAATAAAAACAAATATTTGGTTGCTTATCTGGTGGTTGATCAAGCAGATGAATTATCAATTGCAAAAATTAAAACCGAGCTTGGAAATTATCTGCCTGACTATATGATTCCTTCATATTTTGTCATTTTAGATAAGATACCAATAAACGCCAATGGTAAGATTGATCGCAAGGCATTACCTGAACCTGATGGAGTAAAACAGAGTGAAACTGAATACAGACCTCCAGAAACTGAATTAGAAAAGAGATTAGTCATATTATGGTCACAAGTGTTAAAGGTGGATCAAGTAGGTATAGATAATAATTTCTTTGCCCTTGGTGGTCACTCACTTAGAGCTACATTGTTAACTGCTAAAATTAACAAGGAGTTTAATACACAGATTTCTTTAAGGGAGATCTTTAAAAGACCTACAATAGCAAGTTTAGCTCAATATTTAGAAAGTATTGAAAAACGGACATATCAGGCAATTGAGAAGATAGAAAGAAGAGATTTTTATCCATTATCTTCAGCACAACAAAGATTGTTTATCATCGAATATATGACAGAATTAAATATTAATTATAATCTTCCCTGTATGTTTAGACTTGTAGGGGAATTGGATTATCAACAATTTAAACAGTCATTACAGAAATTGATTGATCGTCATGAAGCTTTTAGAACCTTTTTTGAACTGATTGATGGTGAACCTGTACAGAGAATAGAGGACGAATTAGTAGTAGATTTAAAATTAATTGAGCTGAATGATAAGGATAAATTAGAAAAGATAATCTCCGATTATATCAGGCCTTTTGACTTATTTGCTGGCCCTCTTTTTAGAGTTGGTTTGATTAAATTGGAGAAGAATCAACATATCTTCATTTTTGACATGCATCATATTATAGCAGATGGTACTTCTCTAGAAATAATTAGCTCTGATTTTGCTAGGTTATATCAGAACGAGCCTCTTCAGGATCTACGGATTCAGTACAAAGATTTTGCAGTCTGGCAGGTGGGGACGCCAGGTTTACCAAAACTTGAGAATGAAGCAGAGTATTGGCTGGATCAATTTGCAGGTGAGATCCCGGTATTGGATCTACCTACAGATAAGCCAAGACCAGCTTTGATGAGTCATCATGGAGCAGGATTTGAGTTTAGTATTGATGAAGAACTGACAGGCCAGTTAAAAAGACTGGCTGCACAAAATAATACAACTTTATATATGCTTCTTCTGGCAGTGTATAATGTATTATTGGTAAAATATAGTGGTCAGGAAGATATAATTGTGGGTACTCCTGTGGCAGGGCGCAATCATGCTGATTTAGAAGGGATAGTTGGTATGTTTGTTAATACCCTTGCTATTAGAAGTCAGCCAGGAGGTAAGAAGGTTTTTAAGAATTTCTTAAATGAGGTTAAGAATATTTGTCTCTCAGCCTTTGAAAATCAAAACTATCAGTTTGAGATGCTTATCAATAATCTGGAATTGGTTCGTGATGTAAGTAGAAATCCATTATTTGATGTTATGTTTGCTTTGCAAAATACTGAAAAGAAAACTATAGTTTTAGAGGATATAGAAATTAAACCATATAGTTTTGACAATATGGTGAGCAAGTTTGATTTAACTCTTAATGCCATAGAAGTTGGTGAGGGAATCGGTTTTGGTATGGTTTATCGGACTGATCTTTTTGAAGCTGAGACGATTTGTCGGATGAGTCAGCATTTTAAAAATCTTCTTCAGGCTGTAGTTAAAAATCCAGAGTTTAAAATTGCTAATTATATGGTTCCAGCAAGGATTCAGATAGTTGATAAGGCAAATGATAAGATTGATAGAAAAGCATTAAAAATACCTGAAAGAGATAAAGTTCAAATCAGTGCTAATCCTATGAATGAAGTTGAAACTAAACTGGCTGAAATTTTAGAAGATGTTCTAAATATAGATAAGGTTAATGTAGAGCAAGACTTCTTTGAACTGGGTGGTAACTCTCTTTTGGCAATAAAAACAGTTATAAAAGCAAGAGAAAAAGGTTTGAAGTTAGAGGTTAATGATATCTTCCAGTATAAAAATATCTACAATTTAGCTAAATATCTTACTAAATGTTTTATAGAAACGGCGGTAACTGAAGAAAAACGAGTTGTTAAAAAGCTTTCTTCGATTAGACCTGGTGATATAAAGGTTAAAGGTGATACTTTTACTCCTGAAAATGTTTTACTTACAGGGGCAACGGGATATTTGGGAATTCATATCCTGGAAGAGTTATTAAAAACCACCAAAGCCCGGATTTATTGTCTGGTTAGAGGTAGTGAAGATCGCTTAAGTTTAGATAGGTTAAAGCAAAAACTTAAGTTCTACTTTGGAAATCAATATGACTGTTTTATCGAAGAACGGATATTTGTCATTCAAGGAGATTTGACTAAAGAATACTTAAGACTTTCAAAGAAAAATTATGATAATCTGGCTAATAACATAGATACCATTATCCATACAGCTGCCTTAGTAAAACATTTTGGTGACTACAAAGAATTTTATCAGGTGAATGTTCAGGGTACTGCCAGAATTGTAGAACTAGCCTGTCGATCCAAGGCACGACTTTGTTATATTTCAACAATGAGTGTATCTGGTAGTAGATTACATGAAGAGAAAGAAGTAAGATTTACCGAAAATGATCTTTATATTGGACAAAGCTTTGAGGATAACGTCTATGTAAAAAGTAAGTTTGAGGCAGAAAATATGATAGTTAAGGCTTTTGACCGAGGGTTGGATGCAATAATCTGTCGGGTTGGTAATCTAACTGGACGTTTACGTGATGGACTCTTTCAGGAGAATTTGATGGAAAATGCTTTTTATAATCGACTACTTCTTTTAACAGAATTACAGAAGGTTTCAGAAGATATGCTAACACATGTTTTAGAATTTACCCCTGTAGATTGTTGTAGTAGGGCAATTGTAAAATTGATTAAAACTAAAGATGCTAATAATCAGGCTTTTCACCTTTACAATTACAGGTATATTAAGTTAGCAGAAATTGTAGAGTTTTTGAGGAAGATTGACTATCATGTTCAGATAGTTTCCAATGAAGAGTTTAAGAAAGCGATTGAAGATTTAATTAAAGAGAATCAATCAGAAGCAATGGTCAGGATTTTACCATATTTAATGAATGAAAAAGGGGATGAAGAAGATAAGTCAATCATCCATCGAGATGCTGAGATTACTAATGTTTATTTTGATCAGCTTGATTTTGGATGGCTTGAAGTCGGTGAAGAATATCTGAGAAAAATATTTAGTTATTTAGTGAAACGGAAATGAGAGGTAATAAGTTGGATTTGAAAATAGAGAAAGAAATGAATAATATGATGATTTTGAAGAGTCAGATTTTGAGTAATTAACAGGATATTTATTTATAAATGACGAATGTTTATATGAAGCAAAGGTCAGATTAAAAACTACGAAGTAGATTACTTATAAGGAGGATATCAAAATGAAAATTGTCGTATTAGATGGATATACATTAAATCCAGGCGATTTGTCATGGGAAGCTCTGGAAAAACTCGGAGAGCTGACTGTATATGATCGTACTTCTGCAGATGAAATCGTAGAAAGAATTGGAGATGCAGAAATCATCTTTACAAATAAAACTCCACTATCAAGAGAAACATTTGAAAAAGTACCTGGATTAAAATTTGTAGGTGTACTGGCGACGGGCTATAATGTAGTAGATGTACAAGCGGCAAAAGAAATGGGTATAGTTGTAACTAATATTCCTACATATGGAACAGCAGCAGTTGCGCAGTTTGTTTTTGCATTATTATTAGAAATGTGCCATCATGTTTGGGTACATAGTGAAGAAGTTAAAAAAGGTGCCTGGACTAATAGTCCTGATTTTTGTTTTTGGAAGTACCCATTAGTTGAGTTAGCAGGAAAGACAATGGGTATTATTGGGTATGGAAGAATAGGTCAGGCAACCGGAAAAATTGCGCAATCATTTGGAATGAAAGTATTAGCTTCTGATAATCATAAGAATAAAGAACTTGAAAGTGATACAATGAGATATGTAGAACTGGATGAGTTATTGCAAAAATCAGATATAATCAGTTTACATTGTCCATTAATTGAAAGCACAAAAGGAATTATAAACAAAGAAACAATAGCAAAAATGAAAGATGGAGTTATGCTGATCAATACATCAAGAGGAGCATTAATTGTGGAAGAAGATTTAAGAGATGCACTGAATGTAGGTAAAGTTGCTGGTGCGGCAGTTGATGTTTTATCTGCGGAACCTGTTAAAAAGGACAATCCATTACTTACTGCGAAAAATTGTATTATAACTCCACACATTGCATGGGCTCCAATTGAAGCCAGAGTACGCCTTATGAATATTGCAGTAAATAATTTAGAACAATTTTTAGCAGGAAATCCTGTCAATACGACGAATTAATGAAAATTTTATAATTTGTTGTAAAGTATATTGAAAAAATCCTTCACTTATAAAAGTTGAGGGATTTTTTTTGTTTAATAAAGTGATAAAAAGTCAGTGAGGTGAAGGAAAAAACACTAACAAGAGCGAAGTTTATAAATGAAAAAACAATTATAAAATCTAATCAAAGGAAAATATTAGTATTGAAGTAAAAAAAAGGAGTGAATGATTGTGGAAATTAAAGAAAATATTAGAGATTTTATTGTGGAAAATATGGTGATTTATGACGATGATGTAACATTTACTGATGCTGATAATATCTTTGAACTTGGTTTTGTCGATTCAATGTTTGCGTTAAAACTGGTAACTTTTATTGAGACTGAGTTTGAAATTAAAGTTGGGAATGAAGACTTAAACCTAGCGAATTTTAGTTCTGTTGATAATATTGTTAATTTTGTAAATAAAAAATCAAGCTAGATTTGTTTAATATAGAAGTAAATGGGGATGGGTGGAATTGAATATTTCACTAACAACTGAGCAAAAAGAGATAATTCAAAGTGTTCGAGTCTTTACAGATGTAGAGATTAGACCATTTGCAACTGAATTTGAAGAAAATCAAGGATTGCCCAGGAAATTAATAGAGAAGTTAGCTGCCAAGGGTTATTTGGGTGCAACATTTCCGAAAAAATATGGTGGTCTGGAGCTTGATCCAATTACAGATGGATTGTTGACTGAAGAGATCGGAAAAGGTTGTTGCAATACCAGAGGTCTTTTGACCGTTCATGATTCTTTAGTTGGTGAGAGTATTTTAAAATGGGGTACAGAAGAGCAGAAAAATAAATGGATCTCATTTGGAGATATAGCTGATATTTTCTTAGTAATTGCTAGTGATGAAGGAAAAGTAACTGCTTTTATAGTTGAACGGGAACGTGGAGTTGTCACAAGACCAATAAAAGGTTTACTAGGTGGTCGTGCCTCTCATATCGCTGAAGTTGAATTTAATGACATAATAGTTCCTGAAGAAAATGTTTTAGGTAATGTTGGGACTGGCTTTGCATATATCGTTTCAACTGCTTTGGATCATGGTCGTTATAGTATCGCCTGGGCTGGAGTTGCTATTGCTCAGGCTGCTCTTGAGGCGATGCTTAGTTATTCGAGGGAACGTTCACAATTTGGGCAAAAACTGCGGACATTCCAGTTGATTCAAGAATTTATTGGCGATGCAGTTACCAAAATCCATGCCGCCCTTGCTCTTTGTTTACATGCAGGAAAGTTAAGAAAATCCGGAGATCCTGATGCTATCATTGAAACTTCTCTTGCTAAATACTTTACTTCAAAGGTAGCAATGGAGGTAGCTATTGATGCAGTTCAGGTTCAACAGCAAATGATTGCAGGATATGGGATTAAAAAATATTATCCACTTAAAGAAAGGGGAAAACATAAAAAATGAGATTCGAGACTTTTGTTGTTGGTACATTTCAGAGTAATACTTATGTTGTGTATGATGAAAATACATTAGAAGCACTGATCATTGATCCTGGAGCTATGTCAAAGACGATGATTAACTTTTTAGAGAACAATTCTCTTAAACCGATAGGGATTATTTTGACCCACTATCATTTTGATCATGTTGGAGCGGCCAATATGGTGAAGAAGGAATATGATTGTCCAGTATTTATACATAAAAATGATGAAGCAGGATTAATAGAACTGGCCAACCAAGGATTTAAGCTCTTCAATCGCAAAGTCAATATTGATCTGGGGAAACTCTTAAATGGTGGAGATATCATTTCAGTGGGTGAAGTAAAGTTGAAAGTTGTTCTAACTCCAGGCCATACACCTGGTAGTATTTGTCTCGAGGTTATTGGAGAAAAAGTAGTTTTCTCAGGAGATACAATCTTTGCAAATGGAATTGGTCGAACAGATTTTAAAGACGGTGATGAATTAAAAATCTGTAAAAGTTTAATTGAAACGGTGAACAAATGGCCTGATGATGTTACCATTTATCCTGGTCATGGTAAGTCAGCAACGATGGCTGAAGTTCGAGCATTTAACGGATTGTTCCGCTCAATTGTGGCACATTTTCAGAAATAAGGAGGGAAATACTATGGAAGAGAGAAGCCTATTAATCGAAAAATTGAAAGCAATTAAAGAGAATGAATATAAAGTACCCGAAAAAGAGAACCCTTTTGATTTGGTAATAAAAATGATGAATTTCATTGGCGATACAGATGGATATTTCCGTGATACTTTAATCTATTCAACTCTAGCAAATTGGATAATAGACGGTGTATTTGATTCAGATGAATTATATCAGATTCTTAACCTCAGTTTAGATGAAAATCATCTTTTTTACAAAATAGGAGCAAAAGATGATGATTCTGTATTTACACGGACTTTTTCAGCTTTAGTAATTCCACTGGTATTATATGTACATAAGAAGAGTGCCTTTCTTTCCCTTGAAGATTTAGATATGGTCAAAGACAAATTGATATGCTATATTATAACAGAAGAAGATGTAAGAGGATATGATAGGGATAAAGGGTGGATACATGGAATGGCTCATGCTGCAGATGGATTAGATGAGCTAGCAAAATGTAGTGAAATTAATGATGAAGATTTGAAAACAATTTTACAAGTTATTCATAAAAAAATGACAATTAATGATTATGTATATGTAAATGATGAAGATGAACGAATGGTAACAGCGGTTATTAGTATATTGGAAAGAAATATAGTAGCAGAATCAGAAATTATAAGCTGGATAGAAAATTTTAGTAATATAAATAAAATTGGCAGATATCCTGAAGACGGTATAGTTTATCTTAACACTAAAAACATTCTAAGAAGTTTATACTTTAGGTTACTTAGAAAAGAAGAGTACGAGAAGTATGTTAAAGCTATTAAGGGTGTATTGGATGGTATAAGTAAATTTTAAAAATCTAAAACTAAAATCAAAAAAGAGCCAGTAGAATGGCTCTTTTTTGATTTTATCTATTTTTCATTTTATTTTTAGATAAGCTATCCATAATAATAGAAATAGCACCATCACCCATTACATTCGTTGCAGTACCAAAACTATCTTGTGCTAAATGCAATGCAATCATTAAAGATTTTTGCATTCCACCAAAACCAAGCATTCCTTCTAATAATCCTAATGAAGCCATAACTCCCCCACCTGGAATCCCAGGAGCAGCTACCATAGTTACACCTAACATTAAAATAAATGGAAACATTGCTCCAAAAGTTACTGTTTGACCACTTAACATCATTACTGCCATTGATGCTAAAGTTAGAGTTATTGTATCTCCTGCTAAGTGAATAGTAGCACCTAATGGTACAACAAAATCTACAATATCTTCTTCGATATCATTCTTTAATACACACCTAACTGTTACTGGAATAGTAGCTGCTGAAGATTGTGTTCCTATTGCAGTAAAATAGGCTGGCAACATATTTTTTATAGATGTAATTGGATTTTTCTTAGCAATTTTACACGCTATCAAATATTGAACAATTACATAAGCAGATTGTAATCCAATAATTAAGATAAAAACCTTACCAAAAGAAGCCATAATAGATACAACCTTACCAGCATAACTCATTGTAGCTATAATACCTGCGATATGAAATGGTAACAATGGAATAATAACGACTTTGATTACCTTCTGTACAATACTTTGAAATTCTTTGATTACATTATAAAAAGTTTTACCGTTAATATTAGCCATTCCTAGCCCCAACATAAAAGCGGTTACTAATGCTGTCATTACCCCCATCATTGGAGGAATATCGATATTAAATAATGACTTTACTGTATTATCGATAGTATTTAAATCAGCATTGGTATTCAATATCATTGGCAATAATGTTTTTCCCAAGATAAAAGCCAAAGTTCCGGCAATTATTGTTGATAAATAAGCTATTCCTGTTGCTATTGCTAATAACTTACTGGCTCCTTTACCTAACTCTGCAATACCTGGAGCTACAAAAGCAATAATAATGAATGGAATAATATAACCTAAAAAACTACCAAATATTCCGTTAAAAGTTTTAAGCAAGCTAATCGGCCACTCAATTCCTACTTTTACACAGATTGTTCCAATAAATAGACCTACAATAATGCCAATGATTAATTTGGGTAATAAACCTAGCTTTTTCACTACTGCTCGCCTCCTGCATACATATGTTTTTAATAATTATACATGTTTTGAATTTAAATTTCAAGTATTAATTAGTGTTATATAAATAAATTTAAAGTTATTTGACTAGTAAATTATGTTAATTATATAGTTATATAGATCTCATTTCAATATAGGAGTGGGATCTATTTTTTCATAAATCTAAAATAAAAAAGAGGGTCGAATACATATTTGTCTAATACTACTAGTAAATAGAAATTTAGGGGAATGATCATGAAATCGAGATACTTTGGCTTGATTATATTTATATTCTTAATAGTTTTTCTTTTTAACTATAATACTTTAGCTTTTTTTGATGATTTAGAATGGAAGAGAGAAGGATATATTTCTTTTTTTATATGGTTATAATTGGCTAATTGGTTGCCTATAGAAAATTTATTTTTAAATGGAGGGTATGTGTATTTTAACAATCAAAAATACGATTCTTATACGAAACGCTATAATTGGAATGCTAATTATGCGTTAGAAAGTAAAAATTTTAACTTTAATGGTCTTAAAACTAAAATTAAGTCAGTTACTGCAGAAACAGACAGGTTAGAACTTACATGTACTACAAGTATAGATATATTTAAAAATTTA
This sequence comes from Halanaerobiales bacterium, assembly GCA_023128035.1. The sequence continues at coordinate 40,701 of JAGMES010000027.1, forward strand.
AATGTTAACTATAAAATAGATTATGAAAATTTTCAAGAATTTAATAAAGTATATGGAACAATGAATCAAAAGAGTGAAGAACATTCCCAAAATTTTGGACTATCCTATTTTATAAAGGATGATTTTTGTATGAAAACTGAATTTGGATATTCAACAAATAGTTTCGGTATTGGAGAAGTATTACTTACTGATAAAGGATATACTCTCGATTTAGGATTTGAATATAAGAAAGATTTAGAACATTTGATTGTTTTATCTACAGGATTAGAATCGAAAGAAGATAATTTTTTAAACATAACAGGTATTGAGTTAAATTTTTAATCACTTTTTTAATGGTTTTAGTAGCTAGTAGTTTTGCATTTGCTGCTCATTTAGACAATGATGTTAAAGGTGCAATGAATGGTCAGGAATTAGTTCCTGTTATCGTACAGATGGCTCCAGGTCATAACAATGTTAATGCTGATGACGTTTGGAATTCCACAGGTGCATATAATGGCGCTGGCGTTACAATCGTTATTATTGATACTGGTATCGCTCCTCATCAAGATTTTGGTAACAGAATCGTTGGTTGGTTAGATATCGTTAAAGGTAAAACTGCTCCTTATGATGATCATGGTCATGGTACTCATTGTGCAGGTATCAAGTTTGCTGTAAATTTTGGCGTAGACGTTATCACCATGTCTTTAGGTGGTCCTATTGCTGAATCTTTCACAACTGATCCAAGTTGTATTGCTGTTAAAAATGCTTGGAACGCTGGTGTAGTTGTAGTTGTTGCTGCTGGTAACTCAGGTCCTTCCAGCTATACAATCGGTTCACCAGGTAACGAACCAACTATTATCACTGTAGGTGCTGCAAATGATATGGGTACTACTAGCATCTCTGATGATACTATGGCTTACTTCTCTTCCGTAGGTCCTACTTCAATCGATAACTGGGTTAAGCCAGATGTATGTGCTCCAGGTTACAACATTACTGCTTGTGACAATGCTACTAGCGGTTATGTAACAATGTCCGGTACTTCCATGGCTACTCCATGTGTTGCTGGTATCATTGGTCAAATTCTTCAAGCTCATCCAACTTGGAGTCCTGATACAGTTAAGTCTACTTTGATGAATACAGCTCGTGACTTAGGTTACACTGTATATCATCAAGGTGCTGGTTTAGTTGATGTATATGATGCAATTTATTAAAAAGTAAATATAAAGTAAATAATAAAAACAGGGTGTACTCGAGTACGAGTACACCCTGTTTTTATTATAGAATTGGACAGTTGACTATTATGTCTGATTTCTTGATTTTATAGTTAGAATCTTTAATTTGTTTAATAGATCTTATGGATTGGGGAACATAATCTTTAGGTACAATTACATAAACGATTTTCCATAGTGGCGTATAATTTTTATCTGTTGGAACAACATTAATTACATTGTCTTGCCCTTTAACTAGAAGAGGATTTTTGTTGTCAAATCCATAAACAAAGCGATAGATATCTTTAACAGGGTTTTTAGTTTCATCAACAATGATTGGCCCTAAGTTTAAATAATAGACTCGGTGACAGTTATACCATCCTCCACTAAACTTTTGATTAAAGGGGTTGTTATAGATAAGATTCGTAGGGTAGTTACAATGGTGCATATAAAAACCTCCTTTCTAAAAGGTTGTTATTCCTCCTCTTCATACTCCATCATAGGCATTTGCTCTCCCATC
>JAGMES010000270.1 GCA_023128035.1 Halanaerobiales bacterium
ACTTCTATAAGTGGTGGGAATTGTTTTTAATCTTCAGTGGGGGTAGAATCCCCTACTGAAGCCCCGATGTTCAGCTTTAGCTGGACGAGTTCACTGCTCCTAAACGCTTCAACATTTTCTCACTATGGCCATGACAGATTGCAATTGCCAAAGCATCTGCTGAATCTGCTTTTTTTGGTAATTCTGATAAATTCAAAATCATCTTAACCATCTGCCGAACCTGCATTTTTTGTGCCCTACCATAACCCACAACACCCTGTTTAACCTGAAGAGGAGTATATTCATATACAGAAATCCCAGCATTGGCTCCAGTAAGTAAGATCACACCCCGTGCCTGTCCAACTTGAATTGCTGTATTAACATTCTTGTTAAAAAACAATTCTTCCACAGCCATTACTTCAGGTTGAAAATTATCAATCAATGCCATAAGACCATCATAAATCTTTTTTAACCTTTCATGCGCTGTTAGTGTTGCTTCTGTAGTGATTACTCCATATGTAATGGGATTATAGTGATTCCCAGACTTTTTTATAATTCCATATCCAAGAGTCGCATACCCTGGATCAACACCCAAAATGATCATAAAATCCCTCCCATATCAGCATATCACGAACATCAGTTCTCGTCAACCTAGAGAATTAGAACTTGGAGGGGTTTTAACTTATTCATCATAATATACAGCTAATCCTTCAATAATGGAAATTAGATGGTCATCTGATTCACTTTGAATTCCTACCTCCAATTGAGACTGGAGTTGAAGCGGTAATTCACTAAAAGGTATATCTATCATTTTATATACTTTTTCTTTCATCCCTGGTTGGCCATAAAAGATAGCCACAAATCCGTTCTTTTCTCCCACATATCGTTTAGTTAAATCATCAGGGCAAAGATCCGTAATCGTATGAAAAAAAACTATTTTACTACCTAAATCTTCCTTAATAATCCAGCCAGAGTATAATTTTAAAAGTTCTTCACGAGATAAAGCTCGCAACGGAGAATCAGGTCGTAATTCTTCGATAGTAGTATGTTTACAATATGTGTAATATCTCTCTAGAACCAATTGGGCAATCCTTTTTTCAGAAGGCAAATTTACTTCAATTTCTTCTGAACTAAAAGGTGTTCGCTTTAATTCATTTGAAAAATTCTCGGATTTAGGAAACGACTGTAAATTGTTATCACTTTGTTTTGGCATAGGTAAATTCCAATTCAGAACAGAATAAGTAATTAGAGCAGAAAAAGCAATGAGAATTAAAGCTAAAAAAGAATAACGTCGCAAATTAATCCCCTCCTTTATGACAAGACACTTGGTCACAGTAATCTTTGGAGTTATCTTCTCCTAAATGGAAGGTCTTTATGCAAAAATTAGCGTAAAAAAGACAAAAATGATAACATCTATAAGATGCTCAAAGCAATCTACAGATGGCATCATTATTAGTTAAGAATTAAGAATTATTTTTAACTCTTAATTCTCAACTCTCACTCTTAATTCTTAATTCTTAATTAATAGCGTCCATGATCTCATCAGAGATATCAAAATTAGCATATGCTCCTTGTACATCATCTAAATCATCTAAAAAGTCCATAACTCTCAATACTTTTTTGGCATCTTCAACACTTTCAATTTTCATTGTATTCTTTGGAATCATAGTAACTTCAGAATCTGAAAGCTGAAAACCAGCATTTATCAAATTTTCGCGAACTTCCATCATATTTGGTGGATCAGTCAAAATTGTTGCAACATTATCATCAACCTCAACATCTTCAGCACCTGCATCCAATGCCGCCATCATCAGTTCATCTTCATCAAAAGGATTTTCAGAACCATCAATGATAATCTGACCTCTCCTTTCGAACATCCAGGAAACACAGCCTGTCTCTCCTAAATTACCACCGTATTTGGAGAAAATGTGACGCACCTCTGCAGCTGTTCGATTTCGATTATCCGTCATCAGTTCCATATATACAGCAACACCACAGGGTGCATAACCTTCATAAGTAAAAGTTTCATAATTAACACCCTCTAATTCACCAGTACCCTTTTTTATTGCACGATCAATGTTATCGTTAGGCATATTGGATTCTTTTGCTTTTTGAACTATCATCCGTAATTCAGCATTCATTTCAGGATCGCCACCACCGTTTCTTGCTGCAACAGTGATCTTTTTGCTATATTTGGAAAAAACTTTTCCTTTTTTTGCGTCTTCACGTCCCTTTCTATGCTTTATATTGGCCCACTTAGAATGACCAGACATATAAGTTCCTCCTCTCAAAATTTAATCTAGCTTTATTAATAGAATCACAAATATTATTGTACCATATTTTTTACGTCAATTCAATAATTAGGTTAACATACTAATCATACAAATAAATCATTAGTGTCCACATGAACTACAATTACTCGACGAACATGTTCCACAACTTGCTGATCCACTACTAATACCCTTGCAACCAAAAACTGAAACACGCTTTTCTGGTTCTTCTGTACCACAGTCAGGACATTTGATTGTCTTAATATCAAAATTATTGTCACATTTTTTACAGGTAAATTCGTAAATCGGCATCCTTTTCATCCCGTAAAAATCACCCTTGACTAATTTCGACTTTATCATTTTATATCTCTATTGTCAATATAATTACCATATTTAGTCTGATTACATATACTAAAATAAATAACACAACTTTCGCAGTTCAGTGCAAGGTCGAGTTTAATGGCATTTGAACTGTGAAAGTTGTGTAAATAATATTACGGGGAGGAAAAAAATATGGCAATTCTCATCCGCGACATCCTTGCTGAGATAACAGATTTGACATTTGAGTTAGTTTCAAAACTAATTCCTAACAGAATAATCGTAAATGCCAATCTAAAACAACAACTTTTTTTCGTAACTAATGATAATCTTGTCCAACATCAAGCATCAATTGTTCCTTTTAGCGTTACTATCGATACGCCATTTTTAATCAACGAAACGTACTTACAGGTAGATACAATAATCGAACATATTAGTCATCGTTTGATAAATAATGGAAGTCAGATAGAAGAACAGATTATAATTCAAGTCACAGTCATTCCAGAAAAAGAAGAATTTTTTAACCAGCATGTTCATATTAGAAATGTGGAAACCTTACAAGAATCTATATCTTCAGAAGAATCTTTTAAAGAAGAATCTTTAAAAACGCTTGAACCAGAGATTCAAATCATCCCTAACTTATCCCAATTTATAGAAGAACAAGCGCAAAAGATTTTTCAAGAAAGAATGCAAAAATTAGAACAAAAGTTTCGAATTATGATTGAAGAATCACTCCGGTTCGAAATTGAAGATTCAATCCGTGAAGAATTCGCAGAAAGAGAACGAAATCACAATTATTATGAACAACTTAAAACCAACAAACGATATGCTCAAATTCGTGAAAAAAGTATCTACCAAAGGATTCATGGTTACAAAACCAGCCAAGATGTCTAAATTAAAAAATGCAAGAAACTTAAGTTTCTTGCATTTTTTAATTTAGAAGAGTGTTCTACTAAATTGGCGTAATTCACCAACGAATTCTCGAATTCTTGCCCGATCCTGTTCCCAGACAGTTAAAAATTCCCGAATTTCTTGAATGTCACTCTCACTCAATTGAATAGGAGGAAGGCTGTCCCCATCCAAATCAACTTTTTTCAACAAATTAATCGCTTTTTTCAAAGGATATTGAACTTGATGATAAATTTGATCAGTCATTTTCTCCACCTACCAATACTTCAGAATTTTCAGTTGATACTTTTAAATATTCCTCAATTTTAGGAATTCCTACCTGGTCTAAGTAACTTAAATATCCTTCTAAAGTCAAAATACGATTTTCTAATACCCTTGGGCTTAAATTCAACTTATTCAAATCCGCCTTATCTAATTTTTTAACTATCGAATTAAGCCTAGCAATTGCATTCATAATATTTCGGTCAGCCATCTTAAAAACTCCTCACTCTTTGGATTTATAAATATTATGACAAATAATCGCAAAATAAATTCATGCGAATTAAAAGAATGGAACGGTTATTTCCTATAGACAAAATTTTATTGAATCAATCCCCCCTTATTTCCTGTATTACTAATTTTATTCATTTGTTTCTCTCACTTTAATTATAATAAATTCAACAAAATATGTCAAGATTTTTTACTTAAAAGATATTATAAATTTGAAAAATAATCCTCTGAATCCAATTATAATACTTATAATAATTCCTTTTAAATCCCATCAAATCGCCATTAGAGCATACGCTAAGTAAATATAGCATTTACATTTTATATGTCGAATTTTGTTTATTAAATCGACAATTTATTTAAGTGTCATTTAACGACATTTCAGAAGGAGAAGT
>JAGMES010000271.1 GCA_023128035.1 Halanaerobiales bacterium
GTCTTAACTCAAAAGATAAATGAAAAATCACCTTAAGGCTAGGGAATGACGTCCTCTAAATACACTACTGGTTCTACTTCCAACTCTCTGCCATGCTTGTCCGTTTCTCATAACTACCACCGATCAGGCTCGTCTTCAAGCTAAGTCACCAATTGAGAAAGCTCCTTTTTTCAGTCTTGGTTTCCACTCGAATAGATGGGTTAATCTCTTAATATGTAAATCCTATATTGCTATTCCATTATACTCATTACTTTATGGGTAATTTATGAATAATCCTTCTTTCAAAAAAATATCTATTATATAGTCATCGAATTTTGGATAGGAGGAAGGAATGGTGATGAAAATAAAGAAGCAACAAAGACAATGGTTGTTTATGGCAGCTATAGCTGTATTTATCACAATCTGTGTTGTATTTTACTCCGAGAGAGCCTTCGACGCCGCAGTTTCAGGACTTAAACTCTGGTGGGAGATAGTATTCCCGGCATTATTGCCTTTCTTTATTTTAGCAGAATTATTAATGGGACTTGGAGTTGTTCACGCTATGGGAGCTCTATTAGAACCGTTGATGAAACCACTTTTCAGAGTTCCCGGGGTTGGAGCTTTTGCCATGGCAATGGGTCTAGCATCTGGATATCCTATCGGAGCGAAAATTACTGGAGAATTAAGAAGAAAAAATCTTTGTAGTAAGATAGAAGGTGAAAGATTGATTTGCTTTACAAATACTGCAGATCCATTATTTATGGTTGGAGCTGTTGCGGTAGGATTTTTTCATAATGCAACTCTTGGATTTGTTTTAGCAGGTGCTCATTATTTATCAAGTATTGCCCTTGGACTAATTATGCGGTTTTATGGTAGAAAAGAAGAAAAAAATCTAGAAATTAAAGATGTTCCTCGTCGAAAAGGTAATATCTTCGCTTTTGCTATTCACGATCTATTCGAAGCAAGAGAGAATGATGGACGTTCTTTGGGGGAATTATTTGGTGATTCAATAAAAGACTCGGTAAACACTCTTCTCTTAATCGGTGGATTTATTATTTTGTTCTCTGTTATTACTCAAATTTTTATAGCCATTGGCTTAGTTGATATTTTAACCAAAATCATTCTTTTCTTCCTGGCTCCTTTTGGAGTCGCTAAATCTATGGTTCTACCGATCATAAGTGGTATATTTGAAATTACCAATGGTGCAAGTCTCTCTGCTCAAGCAGCGGCTCCCCTTTTCCAAAGAGTTGCCATCTGTAGTGCTATTATCGCTTGGTCTGGTCTCTCTGTTCATGCTCAGGTTGCAACAATGGTTAATGGTACAGATATCAGAGTAAAACCATATATCTTTGCCCGTATGATCCATGCAGTAATAGCTGCATTGGCTACTTTCATCTTTTTAAGTCCTGCAGTTACTACTCTAATCCCAGTAAATTTACCAGTAATCTTTAGTCAATCTGTTTTCACTTTAGGTTTCGTTGATCGTTTCTTTTATCTTTTCAACAATTTTCTGTTAATTATGGGATTGATGTTGATTACTTCCCTTGCGCTGGCATTTATTCAACGAATACGAATTATTGTTTTTAGATACAAGGAGTAAATTTTTCTTTCCTAAATTTACATAAAGGAATTAAATTAAAAGATCACGAATATATAACACTGGAGGTGACAAAATGTCTTTTAAAATTCGTGAGTTCTATTATTATGCAGTCTGTTTTGTAACTTTGATCATGTGTATCTTTGCAATAACTGGTCTTGTTAACACCATTGCAGATATGTTTTTCCCATATCCGCCATATACACCATCAAAAATAGAGTTGCTTAAAAATCCAAAAGTGCTTGAGTCAGATATTAGTGACAACCAAAAAATTCAACAATGGGTTGAAGAAGAACAACAGATGATTAAAGAACGAGAAACTCAACAAAAGAGACATCAAATTGCTCGTGATTTTAGTCGTTCGATCTCATTTCTTTTAGTGGCATTTCCTATTTATTTGTATCACTGGCGTAGGGTTATAAAATTTGAAAGCTAGATTTCATAAAAAATATAGTAAGGGTCTTAAACCAGTGGTTTAAGACCCTTTTTTAATGGAGATTAAGTATTACGACAATTAAAAAGACAGAATGCAGACTGTTAAATTGGTTTTAAAATCAACCCATAAGTTGATAGATAAGCATCCCAATCGTCATAATAATCAATCCTACATATTTAGCAACAGAAAACTGAATCACACTTTCTCCAAAAAAGCCAAACTTATTAATCACAAAGCTGACTACAATCTGTGTAACAAGTATAATTGCTACAGCATAACTCGCACCTAAACTGGTTATCCCATTCATGTATAACATATTAAAAGGCAAAACAATAGGACATATGTCCAAAAGTCTTACAAAAAGAGAGTTCAACTTAAAAACAGACCGTTTAGCATTCGGTCTGTTTTATATTACATTAATTTTTATCGCTCAACTTTCGACTACGAAATCTATTTCCTAAACAAAACCTTTCCTAACAAAGGCCGCTTAATATTTACCGCCTGTTTTGGGCAAAGTTCTTGACAACAGAAACAACGTATACATTTATCCAAATCTGCTTCTACACCCTTTTCTATCTTTTGAATCACCTTAGGAGGGCAACTTCTGATACAATCTCCACATTGTACACAAATTTCTGGATCAAATACAGGCTTAGGCCGCAAAAGTCTGGTTACAAATCGAGCTACAGGCTCTGGTAATCTTCTCTCCAATAATTTTGCAGTATAATCAATAGTAGGAGCAGTAAATTTTTTTGGACGAAGATCCTTTAATGGCTCTCCTAATAGTTTAATATCTTTCAATTCAAAAGGTAAATCCCTTTCTTTGGCATTTTTAATCAAAGGAATCTTATCTGACTTAATTCCTACTAACTCTGCTATTGCCACATCTAGTGCAAAAGGATTAGGACTGATCATCAGCGTATTTAACTGAACTGGATCACCTGCTGAAGGTCCTTCTCCATCCATTCCTACAATTCCATCTAAAATGGTTAATTGTGGTGCAACACATAGAGCAATATCTATCAACATATTAGCAAAATCATCAATATTAGGCATATTAAGATGATATTCAGCTTTTAATAATCCAGGGATAGCACCATAAAGATTTTTTACGCCTCCACTCATTTTGGTCATTCCATGGCTCTTAAGCTTAGGAAGATTGATAATTACGTCAGCATCATCTATATATTTTCCAATAGTGATCGATTTTAAAATTTTACCTTCTGAAAAAGGACGCTTTATTTGATCAAAATTCCAATTTAATTCTGCATAAGTTGTTTCAGCTATAGCTTCCATTCCTGTCCGTCGATAAACATGCTGCAACATTGCGCGTCTAAATGGACCACCTGGGCTGTCTCCAATTGTCGCCTTTGCTCCAATTTCTTCTATCATCTCTACAATAGCATGAACGACTGCTGGATGGGTAGTTGTTACTTCCTCTGGTTTTTTAGCCATCAATAGATTAGCCTTTAAAAGTACTTTTTGACCAGATTTTACAAAACCCTCAATTCCACCCCAAGGCATTAACCCTTCTTGAAGAAGGTTTTTTATTCTATTTACCTCATAACGTTCACAACGTAAAACCATAACACGATTATCCCGCAAATTCATCCTCATTACTCCCTTTCTCTAAGTAAAACCAAATTAGCATTTATCTTAATTCCATTTTGAAAGAGAGATTCCTGCTTTTAGATCAAATTTATTTTTTGAAATAAGACCTCCACTTCTATAAGTGGAAAAAATTGTTTTAATCTTCAGTGTGGGTAGAATCCCCCACTGAAGCCCCGATGTTCAGCTTTAGCTGAACGAGTTCACTTTTTCTTCCTCTTATATTCCTTAACTGGAAATCCTCCAAAAAATGAAGCTAATTCTATATGTCGCAACTCATCAGGTTGTTTAAATTTCACTCTGGAACGTCCTGCAATGAAATAATATAAAGAGATCAACGATAACCATCCTACACCTGAATAGATTCCTATCCTTTGTTCAGGAATAAACCAAAGTGCTACAATAATTCCTGCTAACAAGATGACAGCTATCCAGGATGTATATGGATATCCTGGCATTTTAAATTCTAAGTCACCTTGCTTTCTATTAAGTAAAATAGGTCGATAATAAATATGGGATAGAGAGATAAGCATCCATATTAACATAAAACCAAACGCTGAAATCCCAGTTATATAAAGAAAGGCACTTTCAGGTGAAATATAATATACTCCTACGCCAATATAGAGAAAAAAAGTACTTGTCAAGACTGCATTAGTCGGTACAGCTCTAACGAGTAA
>JAGMES010000272.1 GCA_023128035.1 Halanaerobiales bacterium
TATTATGAAGCATCATCCGCACAAAAGAGAATGTATTTGCTTCAACAGTTCGATTTAAGTAGTACAAGTTATAATATGCCGGGTGTGTTGGAAGTAGAAGGAATTCTAAATATTGAAAGAGTAGAAAAAGCTTTCTATGAACTTATTAGAAGACATGAAACTTTAAGAACTTCCTTTGAAACAATCGAAGATAAAGTAATACAAAAAATATATGTAGATGTTGAATTTAAAGTTGATTATACCGATAAACCAGAACAAGTAATAGAAAAAGTTATAAAAGACTTTGTAAGACCATTTGACTTAAATAAAGCACCTCTACTAAGAGTACATGTTATTAAATTAGACAAAAATCGACACATATTAATGTATGATATGCATCATATCATATCAGATGGTACGTCTATGGGAATACTTGTTAGTGAATTTGCGGATTTTTATAAAGGTCAAACATTAGAAAAATTAAAGATTCAGTACAAGGATTATGCAGATTGGCAAAATAAACTATTGAATGATGTAATGAAAGATCAGGAAGAGTATTGGATAAATAAATTTACTGGGAATCTGAACGATACCCAAATACCAGTATTAAATCTGCCAACTGATTATCCAAGACCAGTTATCCAAAGCCATGAAGGTGACAAGCTAAGCTTTATTGTAGAGGAAAAACTGACAAAAGAACTTAAAAGATTAGTAAAAGAAACTAATAGTACAATGTATATGGTTCTTTTATCAGCTATTAATATCTTATTGTCTAAATATAGTAATCAAGAAGATATCATCATAGGAAGTCCAATAGCCGGTAGATTACATCCAGATTTAGAAAAAATTATTGGTGTGTTTGTAAATACACTGGCAATGAGAAATTATCCTGAAAATAACAAGATTTATGAGGAATTTCTAAAAGAAGTCAAGGAAAATGCATTAGAGGCTTACAAACATCAAAATTATCAATTTGAAGAGTTGGTAGATAAGTTAGATTTGACACGAGATATGAGTAGAAATCCATTATTTGATGTATTGTTTGTAATGCAGAATATGGATATTGGCCAATTAAACCTTAATGATGTTAAGTTTACACGATATAATTTCGAAAATAGAACATCCAAATTTGATTTGTCAATATTTGCAATTGAAGCTGATGAAAAACTACTATTTGATATTGAATATAGTACCAAATTATTTAAAAGAGAAACAATAGAAAGAATGACATTACACTTAACAAAAATACTTGAAATCGTTGTAAATACACAGATTAAATTATCCGAAATAGATATTCTTACAGAAAAAGAAAGAGATCAGATTCTTTATGATTTTAATAAAACAGAGGCTAATTATCCAAAAGATAAAACATTATGTGAATTCTTTGAAGAGCAAGTAGTAAAAGCTTCAGATGATATAGCTGTTGTGTTTGAAAAAGAAAACCTAACTTATAAAGAATTGAATGCCAAGGCGAATCAATTAGCTAGAGTATTAAGACAAAAAGGAATCAAACCTGACAGAATAGTTGCGATCATGTTAGAGAGATCTATTGAGATGATAGTAGGAATCTTAGCAATAGTCAAGGCAGGTGGAGCTTATCTGCCAATAGATCCAGAATATCCACTTGAAAGAAAACAATATATGTTAAAAGATAGTGGTGCAAAAATATTACTCACACAAACAGACCTAACACAAGAGATTAGCTTTGCAGGAGAAATATTGACGGATCTCAATAGTCTAGCATGCTGTGAAGAAAGTTCGAATATTGAAATAGTGAACAAACCAGGGGATTTACTTTATCTTATCTATACATCAGGTTCCACCGGAAAACCTAAAGGGGTAATGATAGAACACAGAAATATTGTAAATCTAATCAATTTTGAATATGCAAAAACAAATATAAACTTTAACACAAGGGTATTACAGTTTACTACAATCAGTTTTGATGTAAGTTGTCAGGAAATCTTCTCAACTTTGCTTGCAGGGGGAGAGTTATATCTTATTGACAATGAAACCAGAAAAAGCCCAGAAAAACTTTTGGATTTTGTGAATACAAATGAAATAGAAGTAGTATTTTTCCCAACTGCATATTTTAAGTTTATTGTTTGTGAAAGAGAATATATGGAAAAATTCTCTGAACGGATTAAACATATCATTGTAGCTGGTGAGCAGTTGATTATTACTGAAGAATTAAAGCAATATTTGAAAGAAAACAGAGTATATTTACATAATCATTATGGTCCTTCAGAAGCACATGTTGTTTCAACTTATACAGTTGATATGATGGAAGAAATGCCTGATTTGCCACCTATCGGAAAACCTATAAGTAATACAAAATTATATATAGGAAATAAAGATAAGGATACAAAGGAAATTAGACTCGTGCCGATAGGAGTAGTTGGTGAACTCTTTATATCTGGTGATTGTGTAGGAAGAGGTTATTATAACAGGCCTGAGCTTACATCAGAAAAATTTATGATAGATCCATTTAGACCAGAACATAGACTTTATAGTACGGGTGATTTGGTAAGATGGATTGCAGATGGTAATATAGAATTCTTAGGAAGAATAGACCATCAGGTAAAAATCAGAGGATATAGAATCGAAATTGGCGAGATAGAAAGTCAAATTTTGAGACATGAAGCGATAAAAGAAACAGTTGTTATGGCTAAAGAGGATTCTAACAGTAAATATCTGTGTGCATATGTAGTAGGCGAAAGCGAATTTACTATTTCAGATTTGAGAGAATATATGTCTAAAGATCTGCCTGAGTATATGATTCCTACGTATTTTGTTAAACTTGATAAGATGCCATTAACTCAAAATGGAAAGATTGATCGAAATGCACTACCTGAGCCAGAGGGTAATATTGAGGTAGGGGTAGAGTATGTTGCACCTACAAATGAAGTTGAAGAAAAGCTGGTAGAGATATGGTCAGAAGTTTTGAAGATAGAAAAAGTTGGAGTAATGGACAATTTCTTCGAATTGGGTGGTCATTCTTTGAAAGCAACCATTCTGGCAGGAAGGATACAAAAAGAACTAGATGTAGAAGTATCATTAAAGCAAATATTTAAATCACCAACAATAAAAGGTGTTAGCAAATATATTAAAAGTGCAGCAAAAGTACAGTATGAAGCGATAGAAAAAGTCGATGACTTAGGATGTAATGATACAGGGTATTATGAGACATCATCTGCTCAAAAGAGAATGTATTTGTTACAACAAATGGATTTAAGAAATGTAAATTATAATATGCCTGGGGTATTGGAAGTAGAAGGCAGATTAGATGTGAAAAAAGTAGAAAAAGCGTTTTTAGAAATGATAAAGAGACATGAAACCTTACGAACATCTCTTGAATTAATTGAAGATAAATTAGTTCAAATAGTAAATGCGTATTCAATAGTTAAAAGTGAATTTGAAGTAAAATATATTGAGCATGCTCAAAAAACTCCAGAACAAATAATAAATGAGTTTATAAAGCCATTTGATTTAAGTAAAGCTCCTTTATTTAAGGTAGGTATTATAAAATTAGAATCAGAAAAATACATACTTATGTTTGATATGCACCATATAATATCAGATGGAATAACTATGGGAATATTTGTGAACGATTTCGTGAATCTTTATGAGGGTAAAGAACTAGATAGTTTAAGAATTCAATACAAAGATTATTCAGGATGGCAAAATAAACTAGTAAAAAGCGATATAATGAAAAAACAGGAAGAATATTGGGTCAATAGATTTAGTGAAGTACCAGTATTAAATTTACCGACTGATTATCCAAGACCAGCTATCCAAAGTTTTGCAGGAGATACTCTAAGCTTTAAAGTGGATAGGGATCTTACAGAGAAAATAAAAGGAATCGCCAAAGAAACAGCTAGTACAATGTATATGGTACTTTTATCAGGGGTAAATATTCTGTTGTCCAAATATAGTGGTCAAGAAGATATAATAGTAGGAAGTCCAATTGCAGGTAGACCACACGCAGATTTAGAAAAAATTATCGGAATGTTTATAAACACCCTGGCAATGAGAAATAATCTAGCAGGGAATAAGACTTACAAAGAATTATTGAAGGAAGTAAAAGATAATGCATTAGAAGCTTATGAACATCAGGATTATCAATTTGAAGAACTGGTAGATAAATTAAACCTGCACAGGGATATGAGTAGAAATCCACTATTTGATGTAATGTTTGTGCTACAAAATTTTGATAATGCGGAATTAGAAGTTCAAGATTTAAAATTCAGACCTTTATCTTATGAAAATAAAATATCAAAATTTGATCTAACAATTTCAGCCTATGAAGACACCTCC
>JAGMES010000273.1 GCA_023128035.1 Halanaerobiales bacterium
TGATGTAAATAAGAGTCTTGTAAAGATAGAAGATGAATTATATGAGGTAGACTTTGATTACAATGGAAATAGTGTAGGAGTTCAATTTGCAATACCAGTACCAGTTGTCAAAGTGGAAGTAAAACACTTTGATGATCTTATAACACCTTTGGTTCATCGAATCAGCAAAGATGCTTTAAGTGTTCATACCAGCTTAGATAATATTAATTTCAAAACATTGGATAGAAGTAAATGGGAGTTTAGTTTAGATGGATTTGGAAATATTGTGATTACATTTGATGAACCGATTGAGACAAGATATCTAAAGATTCATTCTCAATTTGAAGATCGAGATGAGAATGATGAAATAATAAATCTTTCTCAGTTTAAGAATCTATTAAAAGATATGGTTCATGTCTATCAGATGTCAGAAGAAGGAATACTTGAGTATGATTATGACAGTGTAGGGAACAGAACAGAGAAGAAGAGATTCTTAGATAGTGGTACTGACGAGATTAAGTATTACTATGATAGCGGAAATGGTAAGGGTAATGGAAGAAGATTGCTTTATGAGACTGCAATAGGAGTAGATGGAGTAGAGAGGAATTTATATGGTTATCGTTATGATGAGAATGGTAATCTTGTTGAGAAAAGTAATCGCTTTATGGTAAAAGCTACTGGAGATGTTGAACTGATTATATCAGCAGTAGGGGTAGAGTATTGGAAGTATGCGTATGATGTGCAGAATCGGTTGGTGAAAATAGAAAAGAATAGAGAAGTGATTGCAGAGTATGGCTATGATGTAGATGGAATGCGGGTACTCTCGAAGATTAATGACAAAAGGACAAGATATATTTACAACTTTGTAGGAAATGTAGTTTATGAAGAAGATGATGAGAAAGCGAGAAGCTATATTTACGGTCATGGTAAAATTATAGCAGAAGTGAAAGGAACGGTAGGTAGTAGTGGAGAAGTATATTATTACCATCACGATAATCTTGGATCGACGAGGTTGATAACTGATTCAGATGGTCAAGTTATGATGGATCAGGATTATCTGCCGTTTGGTGATGATTTGAATAGGCCGGGTATGCTTGAGAGTGTGTCTAGTTATGAGACTGGATATAAGTATACTGGTCAGCATCAGGAAGTTGAGATAGGGTTGTATTATTATGGTGCAAGGTTCTATGATCAGAGAGTGGGGAGGTTTGTTTCGGAGGATAGTTATCTTGGAAGGTTAGATAATTCTCTAAGTCAGCATCTTTATATTTATGTCCTGCAGAATCCGATGAAGTATGTTGATCCGACGGGGAATTATGCTACCGTAGATATTGATGGCCCAACTAAGGATCTTGGTAATGGGATAACAAGTCATTTAAGTGATGATGATATTAAAATGCTAAATAAGGAATTTGAAGAAATATATGGATTTTTCGAAAGAAGAAGTATGATAAAGGAGTTTAAAAAGCTAAAAGTTTCTAATAAGACTCATATTGAAAATGAAGTAAAGATCATGAAAGATTTATTTGTAAAGGGTATAATATCGTGGCGAGCATATTTTGTAGTTATGAAAAATTTAGTTGGAGATGATTTTGATAAATGTATTTTGTCTTTAGAACAGAATATAGCAATGAGTAACAAGATACTTTATAATGGAATGACGGAAGAAGAAATATGGGATCAATATAACTTTATGTATTTTGATCCTCCTACAAGTAGTAGTGGTGTTGATTGGGAAGTGGTTGGCAATGGACTTGTAACGTTTTTTTCTGGTGGAGGGCAGTTAGTTACAGGAATTGGACTGATTGCAACTCCTGATGTTACAGTTACTAAAGTTGTTGGTGCTTATACTATAATACATGGAGGTTCAAATATGGCTCAAGGATTTAAAACTATTATTAACGGTTTTGAAGGTAAGGGAATTGCACCTAATTATTTACAAGAAAGTTATATTTGGCTTAGTAGTAAGGCTTTCGAAAAAACGTTAGGAAAAGGAAGTGAAGGAATTGGTAGAGCTGCTGGTGCTTTATTATTTAGGAGCGTTGATATTGCAATTTGTGTTTATGGAACTCAAGATGCAATTAAAACACTGAGTAAAAGCAAACAATTAGAAAACGGTGCTTTTTTCGTGAGAAATACTAAGTTTAAAATATTTGAAAAATTAAGTTTTTTTCCATCATATTATCCTGCACAGTTTCAACTTACAACTAGTAGAATTGGAGCAATTAATGATATTCATAGTTATTTTAGTGGAGGGATAAGTTTATATGAAGAAATTAATAGTTTTCAAATGTACTCACAAAAGGAGGATTAAGAATGATTAACTATAAAAAAATCTTACAAAGTTTCATTGTAGCTTTATTTTTAGCTACAAGTTATGAATTATTGGGATGGAAGTTAGAAGTTGAAGATGCAAATTATGTATCATTAATTGCATACATAAGTACTGTAATATCCTTTACAACAATTATATATATATGTTTTAATAAAAAATATACCTTTTATGATGGAGTATTTATTTCAATTGTTTTAGTAGTTTTTTTATTACTTTTTTGGGTTATTATAGGCTTTGTCTTTCTAAAAGCGTTTAATATAAATTTATTACAAATAAAATATGATTTAAATATAATGGATATTATTATACAATAATAGTTATATATATGAATATACTTTAAACCTCCTGACATATTGATTTAGGAGGTTTATTCTTATTCTGCGTATATTTTTTAATGTATTTTTAATAAGATTGGGTTGTGTACTGAGGAGAATGTAAAAGTTTATATTGATACAACTGAGCCAGAGAGGGTTGGGGGTTTTATGGGAGTGGCTGGGCCTAAAGAAGTTATCTTAACCTGGGATAAGAATGTTGAGGAAGATGTGACTCATTATCGTATGTATCGTGAACCCGAGTGGTCTACTGGCTCAGAGTATCTTAGCTTTGATAATACTGAAACTGAGTTTGAGTATGTAGATTATGATGTTCAGATTGGAGATACATATAAATATCAGCTGAGAGCAGTTGATCATGCAGATAATCAGAGTGAACTTCAAGAGATTGAAAGCCCTGCTGGAATAGTTGAGGAAGAAATCAACCCAGAAGAGGGTGGAGTAGTAGAATATGCAGATTTAGTATTAGAAATTCCAGAGGGTGCGATGACAGAGACTGGAATAATTGAGGCTAAAGCAAAACAGATTGACGAAGCACCAGAATCTGTTAATGAACAGATCGGAATGATTGTCTCATTAAATCTCTTAAACCCAGAGACAAAAGAGGTTGAAGAGGCTGAATTTGAGAAAGATTTGACTCTGACATTTACCTATGATGAAAATGAATTAAGTGATCCATCAGATGAACTGAATCTGGATGTTTATTACTATGATGAAATTCGTGAGATCTGGATTAAGATACCCGATAAAGAGCAGGATATTTTAAATAATACGATCACGGTTAAGGTAAATCATTTTACTGATTTTTCTACTCAGTGTACAGAGAACTATTCACCATCAGCAGCAGAATATCGTGATATGGGATTATCACCATTTCAATCATATTTTGAGAATAACAATGAGTATGTAAATCCAGCAAGTGGTAGTTTAACAGTGAAGACTATTGATCTTGCAATTCCTGGTCGTGGATTGGATTTAGTGATTGGTAGGAGTTATAGTACACTCAATGCTGTAAATAAGGCACTTCAGAAAAAAACTCCGAAATATAATGGTTATTATGCTTTCAATTCAGGCTGGACATTGAATATCCCCTGGATTGGCAGTGACGATAATGGTTTATATTTCCACACAGAAGATGGAGCAGCATATGAGGTGAAGTTTTATAATAGGAAATCTAATTACTATCATAATGATAAAGATGGTTATCATTTTTTGTCAAATAAGGAGAATCATAATATAAATATCATTCTTCCATCTGGAATTAAGTATATCTTTGATGAGGATACAGGATATTTGAAGAGCAAGGAAGACCTTAATGGTAATAATATTGCTTATGATATTAAAGATGGCAAGATTAATGAGATTGAGGATACCATTGGTAGGAAGGTTAGCTTTAAATATACCGCTGATAATATGTTGGATTATATCGAGTATAATGAGTTGAAATATGATTATAGCTATGAGGATGATAAGCTGTCAAGTTATGTTGATCCATTGGATAGAATAATGTTATAAGACAAAGAAAATGGCAGCCAGTTTGACAAGGAATTTGGCAGTACATTAGAGAAAAAAGAGTATTCTTCCAGTATAAA
>JAGMES010000274.1 GCA_023128035.1 Halanaerobiales bacterium
ATGGCTAAAGCCAGGGGTTTTACGGTGCTGATTATAAATTAAAGGTATCTTATTAATAAATAATAATTAAAAAATTATAAATTTTTGTCTAGATATGGGAGGAAAAAGAGGCTTTGATATAGAATAAAGATTCGTATAATTCTAAAACATTAAAATTAGATAGAGGCGGTGGCAAAGATGATATCATTTAAACAGTTTTTGTATAGTGAAGTCAAACCTGCTCTTGGATGTACAGAACCAGGTGCTGTTGCACTAGCAGCAGCACGCGCAGCAGAAGAATTAGATGAAACTCCTTCCAAAATCATTGTTAAATTAAGCGAAAATATCTTTAAGAATGGAATGGATGTTGGAATACCTGGAACGAATGGGCATAGAGGTAATGCAATTGCTGCTGCATTGGGTGTATTAGTTAAAGATTCATCAGAAGGATTAGAGGTTTTGAAAAAAGTTAATATGGAAATGGTAGAAAATGCTCACAAAATGGTAAGTGAAGGACAGGTCGAAGTACAATGTCTTCATGGACTAAAAGATATTTATATTGAGCTTATGATGAAAACTGCCAATGATCAGGTTAAAGTTATCATTGAGAAAAATCATTCAAACATTTCTTTGGTAGAAAAAAATGGACAGATAGTTTATGAGGGTAATTTTGTGAAAAAATCAGATCCAAATGCGGTCTCAGTATTTGATGCTTTTAGAGGAAAAAAATTAGAAGAGATTTTAGCATTAGTTGATGAGATGACTGAAGAAGATCAAAAGTACCTCTTGCTGGGTGCCCAGATGAATCGTAAAATGGCTGAAATGGGAATGGAGCGAAAAGATATCGGTTTAAGAATTGGAACTACGATTAGTGAACTGATGGAAAAGAAAATCTTACAGGATGATCCGATTCATCATATTCGTATGATTACTGCTGCTGCATCAGATGCTAGAATGTCTGGGATCAATATGCCTGTTATGAGTAGCGCTGGAAGTGGTAATCATGGTTTAGTGACAATATTACCGATTGATTTTATAGGTAGGAAATTAAATAAAGAGAAAAAGGAGATTGCTAAGGCTATAGCAATTAGTCATCTAGTAACTTCTTATATAAAAAGCCATATTGGAAGATTAAGTCCAAGTTGTGGTTGTTCTGTTGCAGCAGGTTCAGGAGCCACAGCAGGATTAGTTTATCTTAATGATGGTGATATTACGCAAATGAAGATGGCAGTTAAAACAGTACTATCATCATTAACTGGAATGCTTTGTGATGGAGCAAAAGAAAGTTGTGCTTTAAAGGTAGGAGTGGCGGCTTCAGAAGCATGGCTATACGCTCAGATGGCACTTGTTGGAACAGGAATTACTTATGCTCAAGGTATAATTGAGGAAGAAGCAATGGATACTGCATGTAATCTGGGTAAAATAGATCATGAAGGTATGAGAGATATGGATAAAGTTATTATTTCGATGTTAGAGAGTAGAAGGTGTCATTAAGAAAATTATCAATTTTGATGGTAGTCTATTAGTGTGGAAGGGCTTCTGGCATTTAGTCAGAGGCCCTTTTTTAATTGGTGCATATTATGACTATTTTAGTGAAAAATTAATTTAGGGAATTGCAGAAAGGGGGATTTATATGACAGAAACGATTCTAGAAAAAACTGAAGGAAGAGTAAGTTATCATGATTCTGTTGAAGAGATGCTCAAGAGAATCAAAGAAGATGGCTTATCAAGCCTTTAGAACGCTTAAATCTATTGGTGAAGGAAAAACTCTTTTTAAAATTACCGATGAAGAGAAACTTAGATGGATGTGCGAAAAAGTAGGAATAAAAACAGATCAGGATGTTAATGCTATGGCAATACAATTAGCAGATTTTCTAGAAGGAGAATTACATAAAAATTACGATAATCCAAGTGTTATGGTTGAAACATTTTCCCCTAAGTACAGAAAGAAAGTATGGAGAGATTTAGCGATATATCCTGCAGGTGTTGTTTTTGAGATGCAGTTGCTAGTTGTCTAACTAATGTTGATGGGTAATTGGTTATCTATTGAGCCATTGTTAGCTACAGGTACAGTGGATGTATTTGCAATGGACGAAAACTGTTCGCCTCCTGATATAGGAGTATATGCAGATAAATATCAAATATCTTTAGTAAGTGTAAATGATTTGGTAAGAATGCCCGGATTAAAGCATACCTTTGATTATAAGCCACCTGAAGCAAACTTTATTGCTGATAAAGTGATCGAACTTGCAATTGAAAATTTCAAAAAGAGAAAAGACAATGTAACTCCTAAAGTTCCTCAGATTAAACAGAAAGCGATTGCAGGATTTTCGACCGAAGCAGTATTAAAGGCTCTTGGTAACAAGCTAGATCCATTAGTTGATGTAATTGTAGCAGGATTAAAGGTATAGTTGCTTTAGTTAACTGTACAACGCTAAGAAATGGTCCTCAAGATTATCAAACAGTAAATATTACAAAAGAATTAATTCAAAACGATATATTAGTAGTAAGTGCTGGATGTGGTAATCATGGGCTTGAAGTAGCAGGACTATGTAATTTAGATGCAGTAGAGCTTGCTGGTGAGGGTTTGAAAGAAGTATGCAAATCATTAAATATTCCTCCTGTATTAAGCTTTGGAACATGTACAGATACTGGAAGAATATCAATGTTGATTACTGCTCTTGCAGATCACCTTGATGTAGATATACCAGCTTTGCCAATAGCAGTGACTGCACCAGAATGGATGGAACAAAAAGCTACAATTGATGGTATATTTGCTGTAGCTTATGGTGCATACACTCATTTATCTCCAACTCCATTTGTTACAGGTGCACCAAAATTAGTAAAACTACTCACTGAAGATATAGAAAGCTTAACAGGTGGTAAAATAGCATTAGGAGACGATCCAAAAGAAGTAGCAAAAGATATTATTGCTCATATTAACAAAAAGAGAAAAGGAATGGGGCTGGATAGCTAGTTAGTTTGTTTAATACGAATTATTAAATAGAAAAGAACTTCAGTATTGTCTGGAGTTCTTTTTTGTTTTTCAAAATATTCTTGACAGAAAAATGGAATTTATTTATAATGAGTATAACATTTCTATAAACAATTGAGATATACATAAGGGGGTATCACAATGTCAATGATAAAAGCAATGGATTTAAGGAAATCTATAAGAAAATATCAGGAAAAGGTAGTCTCTAATAAAGATATGGAAAGTGTCAAAAAAATAATAAATGAAATCAAGCCTTTGAATTCAGAAATTCCAATGGATGTTCTTCTTTTTGAGGATGGTGAAAAAATAAAAGAAACTTTTAAAAGTTTCACTACTAAGTATGCAAAAGTAAAATCTCCACATTATTTGGTTTTTACTTCTGAAAAAAAAGAAGACTATCTTGAAAATATAGGTTATATCGGAGATATCGGAGAACAAATTATTTTAAGGTTGGCAGAACTAGGTATTGGTACCTGCTGGGTAGGCAGTCCGATAAATCAAAAAGTTTTTAAAAAAATTGCTAAGGTAAAAGATAATCAAGATTATATTATTTTAATTGTTTTTGGATATCCAGAAAAACCATTGACGCCTATCAGAAAAAGAAGTAGGTTAACTAAGGATAAATTGGTAACGGGAAATATTAAGGATATTTATAATCCTATTTTGGATGCATTGCAAATAGCACCTTCCGCTATTAATTCTCAACCATGGCGTATAGCAGGAGATAGTGATGTTTGGGATGTGTATATGGGTGGGAAAAATATCATCATGAAGAAAATGTTAGAAGTAAATAATCAAATTGATATGGGTATTGGCATTAGTCATATAGTTCTTGCTGGAGAAGAATTAGGGTATAGTGTGGGAGTATTTAAAAAAGATAATGTTAAAGAAATCAAAGGACAGAAGTATATTGGGAGTATAGGGTTTGACTTTAAAAAGAATTGAAAAAGTTTGAACTAGCGTTAGTTAATAAATTTATAAAAGTACAGTTTGCGAATTGCATAATAAAGCCATAAATGATATAATAAAAGTAATTAAATATGCTTATAAAAAAGAGTAAGCAAAAAATTATTTGAGTAAAATAATGGAAAATGCAATTAGGTGAATTTATCTCTCATTTTCGCCTGATTGCTCATTTTTTCTAAAGGGGGATTTTACGGCAAAATGAGTAAAACGAGTGATTTTTTAAGGAAATGGAATATTTATCTTGCCTACTTTTTATCTAGAAGAATGGCGATAAAGCTTGATATTTCGCCAT
>JAGMES010000275.1 GCA_023128035.1 Halanaerobiales bacterium
AATACTTTACTTTACAGTTTGTTGCCTCCTTAGATACAATTTATTTAAATCTAAGGTGTTGTATAGTTTACTGAATAGTAGGTAAATTTAATGCTTTAATAAATTAATTAGGTAAATTTATATTTTAACAGGAAAGGTAATATTTTATATTACTATTTTATCATCAAATTCTTTAAATTTCAAGGTTTATTTTGACAAAAATACTTTTAACTCGTTAATATTTTAATTATGTAAAATGTAATGCTTTTCCTACTTTAAATCGATCCAAAAAAAATGGAACCTCAATCGAGATACCATATCTATTCTTTCTCGTATAAAAATTTTTTCTAAAATTAGCTACTCACTCAAGTTCCTCAATAGGAAGTATGTTTATTGTTACCCCTACCCCTTACAAACCCTTGATAATACGGGGCTCAAAATCAATTTCCCACACCAGATGGGGGTTTTTGCTATCACCTCTATATTACCACTTCTACACTAAATTAAATTTTACTCCCTCTTTTTAAACTTATTGTTCCCAAAAGTTACAAACAATATTCAGCTAAATTTTATCAACTCAACTAATGTTTACTATTCATCTTTTAAAAACAAATCAATCTAAGTCTCAACAACTAATCACCACATACTCATTTTTACCAATAAAAATGATCAAAGCACCCTTCAAATTTTCCTTTTCTCTAAATCTTGCACTTTCAACATATTTCTTTAACTGTGATAAGACCTCAACTTTTACCTGTTCTAACCGATCTACCTCACTCTTTTTCAAGATAAATATCAATATAACCATTTTCAACTTCTATTTCACGATTGGCTTTATTCATATCATGCGTTTTAATCTTCGATAATCTGTTTTTAGACCTGCAAAATCTAATTTCCAGATAAGATAGCTATTCTTAAACTCTGTAGGATGATGACCAATATATAAATCACCAAATAGGTTCTCGAACTCAGGAGATAAATTTAGATCATAATAACATTGTAATATGGAAAGAAAGAGAGACTTTCCAAATATTCATGGTCTACTAGAAAAAGATAATCTGGATATGAAGACTCCAATAGTTCGATATATTTTGTTTTATCAATATATAACAAGTTTCTTTTTCTGATTTTTATAAAATTTAAAGTACCATATGGAAGTTTCATAAATTCCATCCTCTTTAGTGATTTTAGAATAACCATATAGGCATGCCTTTCAACTACCCATAAGTCTAGTATTGAAAGGCTTTAGTGTTTATAAACATTATGTTAAACCCAAAATATTAATCCTTTGTAGGAAGCTACATCAATTTAAACTTTAACCTCACATATGTTTTCCGATCCAGAAAGCATTCAAAGATACTACCCATAATCTTTCAGCTGTTCTGTATGTGACAAGTTTATTTTTCTAAACGGTTTTGCTCAAATCGTGCTTAATTAAACCCAAATTGAAAAAAATTCTTTTCCATTACAAGTTGTCTCTTCTTGTTTCAGATTCAGACCATTAGTTTTGGTAAAATCAAATATGACCAGATATCCTTTATTTAATCCCTGTCTATCTAAATAATCCGCAAGTTGATTTATCCCATCTTTATGTGCCCGTTTACCTTTCCAAATCTTTAGTTCTACTACATATTTTCGATTCAAATAAGTTATCACAATATCCAATCGCTTCTCTTCAGAAACCTGTACTTCCTTAAAATCAAATCCGCGTCCATTAATAATTGGTTTGATAAATGCCAGAAAAACCAGTCTGCAATTTCGTTCAAGAAATTTTTGATCCCTTTTACTATACTGTTCTTTCATAAAATCTCGAAACTTGAGTAAAATTTGCTCAAAATCTAAATAACCATTTTTAACAAATTTATTTTGATAATTAGCACTCTCGATAGGTATCATTGTTTCAATCTTCGAACTCATGTAATTGTATATCCTCTGTTCATATATCCGGTTATGCACTTTGACAATTCCATTTTGATTTTTAAATATCCCATAAGTAATCCCCAACTCAATTATTGGGTTATCCTCGTTATATGTCTTTTCAATTCCCATTAACACAATATCATACACATTATCAAATATCTCTTGATTATTCTCCAAATTTTTAATAAGACTTTGAAAGTTTGTGTTTCTTTCCTTTAATATTCTTTTCATAGCTTCATCTAGATCTTCGATTTCCCATTGATAATTTTCCATAATCTCTTCATCTATAATCTTACACAGTTTACTTACCAGATAGGGATATCCTGACGTGTAAAAATATATCTTTTCGCTAAAATTATCTACATCTAACGAAACTTTTTTCTCATCAGCATATTTTTTCAACATATCTGATATCTCATCTATAGTAAAGCTCATATCCACTTTAAAATCAATTGCTATATTCCAAGGACTATTAAACTTCTGTGCTTCTTCTACTCTAATAAGAGATTTGATATTTTTGATATCATGGACACCAGCCAAAATTACACTATGAAAGGTTTTGTCACTTCCTTCAAGCTGGGCTAAGTACTTACTTCTTAACATCCCTAGCAGATTAACAAAAATCTGATTTGAACCATGCTTATCAACTTCATCTATCATCAAAACAAACTTTTTATCTGTCTTTTGAGTAGCTTTTGTGATTTCCTTTGATAGTTCACGAAAATTCAAAACTTTATTGCTTGCTTTTTCCATATATTCGGAAAGATCTGGACTTGTTAATCGAATACTTTCTGCTAGAATATTCAAAAATTCCTTGACAAATAATTCCTCTGAAGAAAAAATCAAATCACCTAATCCTTCAAAACTTAGTTTAAAAACCTCATATTTTCCCGTTTGTAGTAAATATCTTTGCAACATAAAAAGAGTTGTAGTTTTTCCATATTGTCTGGGTCGGTTGATGGTAAAATAGCTCCCTTTCTCAATCAAAGGGAGTATCTCTTCAAGCTTACCTATAATATCTACCATATAATGCAATTTAGGAATACAAGTTCCTCTGTCATTAAACTCTCTCATCATTGAAGGCACCTCTTTAATAATTTATCTTTATTTAATTGACATTATATCACAAAACTATAGATTTTCATACCTTGACCCAGCAGATTAGCTGACACTTCATCCACATTATGAATAACACTACCCAAATAAGCACTGTATATCTTAACCCTCGTTTTATAAAAAACTAGAAACCTCCCTAGTTCGCTCCTTTCACCGTATCGTATTATTTCTCATTTTGCCTAATTCCTAATCTATACTTTCACACTACCTATTACTTATGCATCGACTTGTTTTAGTGTTTACCAAAATATAGTTTTAATGAAATATTGCTCTTTGACATTCTTTATTTTGAAGTATAATGAATTTTCTATACATAAAAAAATCCTGACATAAAGGAAATTAGTTTGTGCAGGAGTAAAAGACTTATTTTTAGGTTAATAGAAAAGTTATAACTATTTAAGTAGATTTCTTTGTAGATACGTTGTCATAAGCAGAAAGCAATTGATAAGACCTTTAAAGCTAGTCGAAGTTTCAATTCCTCTACAGGAAGTATGTTTGTTGTTACGGATGAAGAAAAGTTTCAAAAGATGATAATGATAAGTTTCAATTCCTCTACAGGAAGTATGTTTGTTGTTACTTTTTAGTTGTTACAACTGGAGGATGTGGGTTAAATATGTTTCAATTCCTCTACAGGAAGTATGTTTGTTGTTACAAGATTAAGCAACTTCCAGAGGCTGTTATACATATGTTTCAATTCCTCTACAGGAAGTATGTTTGTTGTTACACACTGCCCGTTTAAAAGTTGCGAAGTGCTAGATAAGTTTCAATTCCTCTACAGGAAGTATGTTTGTTGTTACAAGAACTTGTTGACAATTGTGACTGCTATAGAATAATGTTTCAATTCCTCTACAGGAAGTATGTTTGTTGTTACATTACATTTTAGGTGCCGATATGTTTAGCGAGATATGGGTTTCAATTCCTCTACAGGAAGTATGTTTGTTGTTACTCAAGTTATGTCAGCATGGGGCGTGATGCCTCAGATATCGTTTCAATTCCTCTACAGGAAGTATGTTTGTTGTTACGAAATCGTCAGAGATGGAAGCGGGCGATTAAGAAGGGTTTCAATTCCTCTACAGGAAGTATGTTTGTTGTTACGGAAAAGAATGACACCCTCACTGGCCTCCTGAACGTTTCAATTCCTCTACAGGAAGTATGTTTGTTGTTACTCTACCCCTTACAAACCC
>JAGMES010000276.1 GCA_023128035.1 Halanaerobiales bacterium
TACCATTATAGCTCATTAGGATATTTGTAAAAGATATTTCTTTGTTTTTTAAAGTTCCTGGGTAAGTATCTGGTAGCTTAATCTTTCCATCAAAGCCCATATTATTTTTTGTAAAGGTGACTTTACCTACTGTAAATTGAAGCTTATTTAGATTAAAATCCACTCTCTTACTAGTAGTTATTTCAAAATCTACAATCTTAAAATCTCTATTAATTTTGAAATCATTGAGCACTAATTCTAACCCTCTCAAACTTTGTGGAATTGTAGAAATATTAGGAATTGTACATATTGCATCCATCATATACCCTGTTTTATCAATAGTAATTTCTTTGAATGTAATCTTTAATCCATTCAAGTTAAAATCAATCAGATTTCCAATTCCTACTTTATAATTCAAAAGTTCTCCAGTATAAGAAATCTCTAATTTTTGAATTTCTATTGGCATTAAACTTAATTTATCTGGGAATTGAGAAGGTAATATTACATCTCCTTGAACAGAAATACAATTTGATGTGAACTGAAGAGAATCAATATTTATAGCACATCCCAATAAATCAAACTCTAGGTTATTAAATTCTGCATCAAACTCTTCAATTTGGCCAGAATAATTCATCCTAAATGTATTCAATTTAACTGGCTTTGAAGTAGTTGCTTTTGCCAGATCATTGATAAACTTCACCTGTCCACCCTTTACTGTAAAACCTGTGTTAGAAAAGCTAAATTTATTTGCACTAAACTCAATTGCACCAAACAATTGCACTGGATCAGTTAAATCAATACCTACATCAAATCTTTCAATTCCTTTACCCGTAATATACAAATCATCAATAGAAAACGTTTGACCTTCTAACCCTTGTGGAAAAGCCTTACCTAGTTTAATAGAACCTCGAAGGCTCAATCCGTTTTTATCTAAGGATGCACTACTAACATATATTTCTGCCACATCAAGAAAGGGAACTTTTTGATCATTTAAGTGAATCTTATCATAGCTAATCTCTCCATCACTATTAATACTTAAATTATCGATAAGTAGAATACCCCCACCTAATTCTTCTGGTAAAATTAAACCTACCTGTCTAAATTTTAAAGTTAAATTTATATTTTCGACACATTCGTTTTCAATTACAGTTCCCAAATCTTTTACAATTAAGGATAAACCTCCCCCAATCGAAACTTCTTCGCGATAGGGAATCATAACATCCAATTTTTTAATCTGACCTGAATTACTAATAACAAATTCATCAATTTCAATAAATCTACCTGAAATTCCAGGCAAAGCTTGCTTTAGTTCTTCAGGAATTTTAATAGCAGCATTTAACCTATAATCATCTTCTTCAATTTTAATATTATAAATCTCTATTTCCCAACCAAAAAAGTCTAGGGATTCAGGTTCATTAGAACATATATAAAACTCTTCAATAGAACCGCTCTCATGATTCATCTTTAGAGAGTAAATTGGCAGTTCCAAATCATCCATATTTAGTAACGTCACTTTACCAATAAATTTGATGTAATTTGAATCAATTTCTATAGAATACGCTGTTACGATTACTCCTCGAAGATCAAATGGCTGATTCTGAAGATTAGTATCAAACTGACGAATATCTCCTCTATGATCAATTTCAACGAAATTTACTCCTACTTCTGGACAATTTACTCGCTCGCCTACTGCTCCAATTAGCTTCATATACCCTTCATCGATGAAAATACTCTTCACTTCATCATCTCTAAAATTAAGATAACCTGAAGAAAATTCTAATGTATCATTTATTATTAAAGGTGCAGTCGTCGGAATCTCTGCAAGTAAATTATCACTAATACCATTCTCAACAGTAACAACAAATGGTTGTAATCTTAAAGTTCGATATCTTAACCCATCAGGCATAGTACTTCCCAGTTGAATCTTACCATTCAAAGTTAATCCAATTTCATCTGGCTGAATAGAAGTAACCTGAATCGTACCCAATTGGTTATAGTTAAAATAAGGAGTATAGATTGAAATATTAGAAAAGTCAAAACCATTTGCTCCGTATGATAAATTTCTAAGTTCTAATTTTACTAATTTACCAAAACCATCGGTAATTGGTAGATAGATCGTACCCTCTTCAAAAATAATATATTCTCCGTCCTGAGCACCCCAAGAAGCTTCTATTAAAATCCCATTTATATCATCTTCAATATGGGTAAAATATTTTCCCTGAGGGATTAGAATTTCTCCTTGATTGTTTATCGGTACATAAGATACAGGTATTTTCTCTGTTGAACCTGGAACAGTTCCTTCACCATTAAACATATATAAATTGTTACCCTCAAAGCCTAGACTATTATCAGGAATTGTATAAGTCACTCCTCCATAACTAAAAGTCGTAGCCTGAGAATAAAAATCTTCTAAATGATCAATAGTGCCAAAATAATCAATTGCAAAGTTACCAATTTCAATAGTTGTTTCTCCTTCATCGCTATGAATAGTATACTCAGCATGTTTTACAACAAGTCGATTTAACTCTAATTCTGACTCTTTCACAATAAGTACATTATTATCTGGTAAAATGATAAGATAATCTCCTGTAAGTTGAACCGAAGATAATTCTAGATTAGGACTTAATTTTAATCCTGCAAAAAGTAATGGATTATCAACATAAGCATTTGTCAAGTCTACTGTTCCAAAAATGCTTAAAGCATTTTCATCAAACCTAAACTCATCAACATTATAGTGCCAGTTGCCATAATAAGTACAGCTGTTTTTTTTATCCAAATATTTTCCAATTACTTTATTACCTCCTAATGAGGTAAGTTCTACATTTTCAAAAATAACTTTTTTATTATCCTCTATTTCCTGACCTAAGTCATCATACCAAAAACTTTCTGAAGTATCTATCCATACTTTCTCTAAATAAAAACCAGTAAGATTGATATAAACTCCCTTTCCATTCAAAACATATCCAGATAAATTCACCTGATATTCAAGTTGATCATTTCGCCCGGCAAAACTGTAATCTCCTATTAACTCTCCTTCTACGAATGGTATTTCTTCAACAACTGTGAAACTATCTTCAGTTTTAATTTTAAACATAAAATCATTAGGACTAATTACCTTAGATTCCTGTACAAACCCATCATAAGTTGTGCCTGAAATTTGCCAATTATTAAGATAAAGATCAAAAGTTTCACCTACTGAATACTCAACTCCAGTCAACAAATTAAATTTCGCAACTTTAACTCTTCTATTTCCTGCTTGGTCTCTTGCCTCTAATTCCAATATATAATTCAAATCAGGTTGAATTGAATCTATTAAAAGTTCCCCTTCTGAAGCATTACAACTAAACCAACCTCGCTCGTCAATGGTAAGATCTGCTTTCTCATTATAAAGATGAACTTTAATTTCAATAATACCTGATCCACCTAAATCAGAAACATTTCCCCAATAAACAGCTACTTTATTTTCCAATAAATTCAATGTTAAAGTAAAACTACTAATTCCAGGACTGTTAAAATCCAAATTAATTTTTCTTACATTACTGTATAATATATCATTGCTATGAACACCTTTTACTTTAAATTCGTATATACCTGATTTTTTATTATCAACCACTATCTGTTTTTCTTGTTCATTTATAGGAATCCAATCCATTTTATCATATATTTCATCCAATCCAAATTGATAATAATACTCCATACTCTCTAAATCTCCAGGATTATTCCAGGATAAATAAATATTATCATTATTATAATATTTATAATTGGAAGGATGTGTATCTGATATAACAGATATTATTGATGTTGAAGAAATTTCGTCAATGTTAAACTTAAAAGTAGAATATTCACTTTTACGTCCTGCACTATTTACTGCTCTTAAAGTAAATAGATAATAACCTTCATTAAACTGTAGTGGTGATAAATTACTAAAAATAACTTCATTCAGTTTTGTAGAATTACTAACTATAATTTCTTCTTGATCTCCAATTATTTTTTTCAAAACATACTCATAAACTGTTATTCCAACAATTCCCTTATTACCTGCAGATGGTGTATTCCAATAAAAATGTGCTTGTGTATAAAAACTGCTGGCATTGGCTGTATGGGTATCAGACTGAACAATTGGTATAGATGGTGTTTCATCTACTACCAAAACTTTATAATGCATAGCCTGACCCACATTCCCTGCTGCATC
>JAGMES010000277.1 GCA_023128035.1 Halanaerobiales bacterium
TCAATCACATAGGTCTTTTTGTCATACCCATTTTTCTGGTTTTTTATATTTCTTCAGATGTTCATAAGAAATCATTGCAATTCCCAGTTAAATTATTACAAATCACCTGCAAACTCATTATTTATTCCGAGAGACTATTTAAGGATTTTTTAAAATAAGCAATAACTAATTTAAATTCATCTAACTAATATTTTTTTGAAAATCATTAAACATTACTCTATTAATAGTAATATTATACTTTAATTGTAGAGTCACGGTTGAAACTCCAATTACTCGATACCCCCCGCAAAGATCCATCATCAATTGTTATATACAGAATCACCTAAATTTCACGTTATATTAGATTTGATTTCCAAACACTCTCAGGATATAATTCTAAATAGAAGAAGTACATTGAAAAGAGGTACTATTATGGGCAGAATAAAAATTCATCCACAAAACGTTAACACTCTGGTTCGGTCAGTTAGTCCAAAATCTTTTATCAATGGCTATTACACAAACACCCACTCGTTTTGGTGTAGCTTCACAAGAAGCACAGTCAATTACAGAAGAAGCCGAAATTCTTATTTCAGAAAGATGGAAAGTATTAACTGGTAAACAATTCTACCTTAAACTAACTTCAAAGAATGAAAACCATGATAGCTACCATTTTTGTATAACTTTACAGTGCCATGACCACCATCCTCATCATAAGTTAATTTAAACTATGTCTTAATAGTAATTGTTGCACTTGGGGCAGAATAACCAAATAATCCTTTATGTGCGTATGTGTAAATATAATAATCATAATTCGTTGGATCTAAAATTCCAGACCAAGTTTTAGTCAGTGTTCTGGTTCCACTCGTTTTGATAACATATGCATCGCCAACTGTTTCATAAGACCTACCATTTTTAAGCTTTTTTTGAAGATATACTTTTGTGTTACAACCCGATTGATTTGTAACTTTTAAAGTTGCACTTACATATGATTTCTTTGAAATAGGTATCAATAGCCTTTTGCTACAGTATTATTTGTAAAGGCGGTCTGTTTATATGTTATAATCCCAGTAGTTGCATTAGTACTTGTACTAGGTGTCGTATAAGCAGAAGCTAAAACTACCTGCGAAATCAAAAAACAAACATAATTGAAAGAACACAAAATCTAATAAATTTCATTTTTCTCACCGCATATACCTCCCTTTATTATGATAAAAATCATCTAAAATAACATAATACGCAAAAAACGAATTGACTGTAGACAATAAGAGAATACAATTAACAATATAACATGATAACTATTTTTTACTACTCTATGTACTGGAACTCGTTGTGTAGGATACCTCTAGGAGTGTTTCCATACTTCAGGTATACTTATTTTTTGACATACCATTCCCCCCTGTTTAATCTTGAAATGTTATATATAAATAAAAATAATTAAAACAATTTTGATATTCGTTTTCTATTATTTTCTTTTTTATATTTTATTAACATACACTCTTTATTATACTGCATAAATAGACGTTTTCCTTCTATTTTGTTGAAATTTCAAAAAAATATTTGAATTTTTGTTTTACTGTTGATAATTTTAATTTCTTCACAAAAAAACGTCTGAAACTTAAACAAAGTCTCAGACGCTTTTCTTAAAACCAACTATTCTATTTTCTCTACCCCTAAGTTATATAAACATCCCTAAATCCTTCCCTCAAAAAAACATCTTTAATCTTCCCCATCATCTCAAGGTCAGTCTCTTTCAAATGACCATACTCTTCTCTTACCCCATGCTGTCTAAATGGTATCAATCTAACTCGAATATCCTTACCAACCCCTGCCAGATACTTTACAGTATCTTTGATCAACTTCTCTTCATCATTAATCCCAGAAATAATTAATAACCTGACTTCATGAAGTTTTCCTCTACTATACAAATAAGAAATTGTTGCCAGAACACTCTCATTATCAATCCCGGTTAACTCAAAATGCACCTTTGAATCAAGAGCCTTCAAATCTATCATCGCTCCATCCATTACAGGCAACAGCGATTCCCATTGATCAATAGTAGCAGTTCCATTACTATCAATAAAATTTGTCAGAAAAGAAAGCTCACTATCTCCTTTTATAGCAGTAAAAACTTCTTTCACAAAATCAATCTGCTGTGTAGCCTCTCCTCCAGATATAGTAATTCCAGATAAAAAGGGAGCAACAGGGCCAATCTCTTCTATAATTTCGTCAACAGTCATCCAGCGTGCACGAGGATTACTGCTCATAGGACAAACTTTAAGACAATAATCACAATTTACACAAACTGTATCATCAAAAATAATTCTTTTGGAATCATCTTCAAGTTTCAAAGCTTTAACCGGACACTCATCTATGCAAATTCCACAATAATTACAAATACCGATGGTGTGAGGATTATGACAACTAATACAGTTCATGTTACAACCCTGAAGAAAGATCACCAGACGATTCCCCGGGCCATCAACAGAACTAAAACGAATAATTTTACTAACGAGCCCCTGAATTTTGCTCATTGCTAATCACTCTTTTCTTCCGATTAAAAAGTCCTTGATTCTCAATCGCATTATAACCTAAAACTGTACTATCATAGCGTGAGCGATTTTCTTTTCTAAATTCTTCAAGATCAGAACGACGAACCAAATAACCTGTTACTCGTACAAATTCACTATCAGCCAGATTTAAAGTAAAGTCACGCATCTTAAGTTTAAAGGCTCCTTTGATTATATCCATAATAGCTTGCGGATTGTTTTTAGCTGTATTTTCAAAATTAAAAATATCACTGATCCCAGCATTAAATTTTTGATGATGGGGCGCTACCGCCATAATATGCTTGAATAAATCCTCTGGCTCATCTCCAATTGGAATCCTGGTTCCAGCAGTCGCATCCAGATCCAAATCAATTCCAGATTGGGAATGGAAAAATGCCCTTCCGCCATTTCCTTCACAATACGCGACTGGCCTTTCTTTCAAAATCTTAGCAATAGTATCTGTAATCTGATACGAAAGCAAATTTGCTTCTTCATCCTGACCATAGATACCTGATTTGCCCACAGATTTTAGTAAAAGATTCACAGATTCAGCTAAACCAAAAATACCAAACATTGCTGAGAACTGATCTAGACTAATAAGCCCCTCAGTTGCTAGAAAATCATGTTCAAAGAATTTAGCTTCTTCCACAAGATATTTATTCCTTGCTTCAATCACCTGTAGAGTCAGTTCCACATAATGTGGTAAAGTCTCTCTCAGGTATGCCTCAATATCTCCTTCATGTCTATCTACTGTTCTTCTTAAATTTAGTCGTACCAATGTATGTGATCCCCCACCAATTTTGAGTGTATTATAACAACTCACTACAGCATATTGTTCACCTAAATCTTCAACATTCATGGAATGATTTGCAAAGTGTGGTTTACCAACAGCTAAAACGGTCTTCACAGCTTCCAAAAGAAGTCCATCAGATGTTACCACAGGATCATATTTTAAAGTAAGATTCGGAACAACCTGTCTTAATTCACGTTCAATCTGAAAGATCATCCGTCCAACTCTCGTATCCTTAGGGCCTAAGTTAGCGTGGACAAAAGCATCTGGAAGCATTCTATCTACTCCGCGCCAGAAAAGTTTTAACTGTTTATAAAGATCATCATCTGAGACTCCCTCAGTAAATGGTGTCAGCAAATGATCAATATCTCCTAAATAAACTGGAAAACCTGTTATAGAAGGAACATGTGCATATAAGATAGTCAAAAAATTCAATGCTTCTGCTAGATCATTAGGTAGTTCTAATTCCAAAAAAGTACTTCCCTGTTTTAAAGCTTTTTTATAATCAGGTAAGATATATCTTGGTCTAAAAGGTGCATTTCCTTCAAAAATATCACAGATAACTCTTTCATCCAGGGCTACTTTTGCTTCTTTATTCAAAGAAGGATAATCTAATAATTCCTCAGCAAGTAATGCCAAGTTATGTTTGCGTTGTTGATAGGTTAGATCAGGATTATTGACAATCTCTCGAGCCTTATTTATTTTTTCTTTGTAAGTATTGTTCATCTTACTGCCTCCTGATATTGAGGTATTTTCTTAGATAATATTATTTTATCATAAATATAAAAAAAGAGAAACTAAAACTTTTAAAGTCGAAATAATAAGTGAACTCGTCCAGCTAAA
>JAGMES010000278.1 GCA_023128035.1 Halanaerobiales bacterium
GTGATATCATTTAGATTTGATACCTAAACTGGTGTTGTTTTATTAGAAGTAGTTCCATCCCCTAATTGACCATAATAATTATGTCCCCAAGTCCAGACTGTTCCATCTGATTTTAAGGCTATCGTATGAGAATCTCCTGCAGCAATAGCTGTGATATCACTTAGATTTGATACCTGAACTGGTGTTGTTTTATGAGAGATAGTTCCATCCCCTAATTGACCAGACCAATTATATCCCCAAGTCCAGACTGTTCCATCTGATTTTAAGGCTATCGTATGAAAAGTTCCTGCAGCCACCATAGGTTTCACAATATCTTTAGCTTCAGATATTCCTACCATCGAAAAGCAAATCAAAACTAACATTAGAATAATAGTAACTATGTTTTTTTAACATTTCAAATCCTCCTTAGTATTCTTTATGAACAAAACTGTATATTTACACCTCCTATACTAAAATTTATTTTTACACCAATATAAAAAATATTAAACATTAAATCATTTTTACCTTCTTAAAAATTAAAGTTTTTGGCTAATTATGAAATAAATACGGATATTCGTCAATGTTTTTCGGCAAAACTGCACTCCCAGATAAACTACCGCTTCTACCTCCACCTCTGAATCCAACTTTTTTTTACGAAACCAATCCAATAATTGATTCTATATAGATCCGAAAGTCGCTCCTAAATCTGGATCATCATGACCCAGATCTATATAGATTATCTTTTTCTGTACATTTATCTCAATTCTTTCTAGTAATCAGTTATTTTTTTATAAATTAATAATTTTTGGTAAATGAGCATAAAAAATAACCCATCGCTGAAGTTATGAAAACTCATTCTAATTTAGGTGGGTTAATCTCTTATTATGTAAATTCTATATCGCTATTATATGACTCTACTGCAAAACCCTATTCACCTTATTGATTAATGTAAATAAATAAAATATATTGCATATCATATATAATATGATATAATCTTCTTAATTATAGGGTGATATTATGTTCAAAGAAAATAATGGAAATTGTAGAAGGTAACACCTCAATTTCAAAGGAAGATCAGGATAAAATCACCAATGTTTTAAAATTAGAAAATATAACCGACTATCAAGATAGTAAAATAAATCTAATGAAGAACATTGTTGATGCAGACTTAACAGATGATCAGATTATCAATATCATTAAAAATTTAAATGAGCACATAAACTCTTAGACTAACAAAAAAACTCCAAGGGGCTTTATAATGTACCCAAGGAGTTTTTTTATTTTCTTTAATCGACAAAAAAAGGAGCTCGCTAACTCACTCCAGTATATGACTATTCGTCATTATGTATATGTTACCTTTTCTCAAGTTTTCCTAAGAATTACTATCTTGTGCAGGTGTTTCTGTTATTACAATTGGATCAGAAATAGAACATGCATCAGTACCTGGCACAGCATGAGGATCAGCAAAAACAGCTACACTTCCCAAAAATAAAAACACTACCAAACTCAAAATACAAACTACCCTCTTCATAAGTTTACCCCCGTTTTCTTTTATTTTTAAAACTTATCATAATAAGGTGTGTCTTTTAGTTTGTTTTTCAAATTCTCCCGCAAAGATTTTAAACTATTATGTTTATATTCATCCATGAGTTCATTAATCTTCATTAAGCAATCACAAGCCTGAACAGTTGCTTCTGCTTTTTTAAAGTTTTCAAAAGAAAGATAAAGAGCTTCAAATGCTTTAAATTGATCTTCACGTAATTCAATCATTGCTGTGGTATAAAATATGTACCCTAACGCCAGTTTATTATTATACGTAGTAGCTAATATTTCCGCCTTCTTTAAATATTCATTTACAACTTCAGGAACACCATCATCTTCATTAGAAGTCTTTAAATATAGCTCTGCTAAGTTATTATACACATCTGGTAAATCTTTTTCCTCACAAACCTTGATGGAATCCTCAAGCATCTCTATAGCCTTTTCGTACTCTTCCTTATAAAAATAATAAACACTATAATTATTTAATATTTTCCACTTTAATTTATTGGATAAGGAATCAAAATGTTTTTTTGTTAATTCTAAATATCCTTTGGCTTCTTCTACATTATGTTCCTTAGAATTATTTTTATCCAAAGTTAAGTACACCCAAGCAATATTAAGATAAATTTCAATCAAAAATTCCGTCTCTTGAATTTCCGTTATAAGTTCTTTAAAAATCTTTTTAGCTTTATTAAGCCTACCTAAATAACCATAAATAACACCCTCATAGTTCTTTAGTCTCAATACCTCTGTACCAGTATTATACTTTAAAGCCTCAGAAATACTTTCTAATGCTTTTTTATGTTGATTAAAACTATATAACCCTTTTACCTTCAAAAAAGTTATTTCCGCTAATAAATCTTTATTATTCTCTGCTAACACTTTCCCACTGCCTATATTCTCCATAAATCCTATTAAATCCTTCTTTTTCAACATTTTTTTAGCTTCTTCGTAATATTTTTCTGGAGTTAATTCAAACATACTTTCCATTTTTACCTTTCCCCCTCTAAAATTTTTGTATGTAAATAATTTTTCTCTTTTTTCTATTATATCACCCTCTCTCTTTTTTCTATTATATCACCCACATAACGAAATTTCAATGTTATAATAATATTTTTTACATTTTAATTCAAATTTTCTGTGCAATTAAATTTTTTCATAAGGGAGAAACGTAATTATAAATAGATAATTTAAAGAATTACACTCCCTTTCTATTGTTAATTGCATGCAAATTTAAAATATTTATATGACAAATAGTCTTCAATCTAATACCCTTACATAATTATATTGCAATTTTTTCCATAAGTTGATACAATATAAGTATGGAGACAAAATATAGAAGAACTCAAACA
Organism: Halanaerobiales bacterium; assembly: GCA_023128035.1. Next base: position 2,874 of record JAGMES010000278.1, read on the forward strand.
ACTGTATCAATGTTAAATTATCATTTCGTTTTCTGCCCTCGATACCGAAGAAAAGTTCTGATCGGTGCTGTTGAAACAAGATTTAAAGAATTGCTGCATGAAATTTATTCTGATTTCAATATAGAAATCATTGCAGTTGAATGTGATAAAGACCACTGTCATTTATTTGTCAACACACTTCCCAAACTCAGTCCATCTGACATAATGGTTAAAGTGAAAGGAGTGACTTCTAGAAAGTTAAGACAAGAGTTTAAACATCTAAGCCATTTGTCCAGTCTATGGACTAGAAGCTTTTTTGTATCGACAGCAGGAAACGTATCCAGTAAAACTATCAAAAGATATGTTGAAGCTCAAAAGAAAAGGGGGTGACATTATGATTCGCCACTTCTAAAATAATAAAATTAGTTTCAAAATCTAAAGTGAACTCGTCCAGCTAAAGCTGAACATTGGGACTTCAGTAGGGGATTCTACCCCCACTTATAGAAGTGAGGGTCTTATTTCAAAAGATAAAAAATAAAAGGGGCAAAGGCAATGCAAGTTCAAAGATTTCGTGATTTAACTTTGATTTCAATAAATGAGGAACAAATTCTCGTTGTTGCCTGTGATTCAAGTGGAGGAATTGGAAGTAAAGAAAAGGATATCATCAAAGTATCCCCAGAAATTGTTGGTTATTTTACAACGTTTGTCGCCTTAGCAGAGGTTTTAAGTGTTGGTGCTAAACCTATGGTTGTAACAAATACACTATCCACCGAAATGAATGATACTGGTAATAAGATTATTGAGGGAATCAAAAAAGTAATAGAGCCATTAGAAAATGAGATTATACTAACAGGTAGTACTGAAGAAAATTTTTCAGTCTGCCAGACAGGCATGGGAATAACTGTTATAGGAACAATGTTCTCTGAGGACTGGAGAAGAATAAGAACTAAATCAGGATCGATTGCTGTGGTTGTGGGTCTGCCAAAAGTTGGTGATGAAATTAAGATGGGAGATCTTGAAATTCTATCTATATCAGTATTGTTGGACATGAGGGATAATTCTTTTGTTGAGGAAATTTTACCTGTTGGGTCAAAGGGTATCTTGTATGAGGCTCAGGAGATGGCTAGGACAAATAATCTAACTTTTACCCTAGATGCTGAGACTTCAATTCCGTTATATAAATCTGCTGGCCCGGCAACCTGTGCTATAATTTCACTAAAACCAGAATCTTATGATCAATTTAAAATTCAATTATCTTTACCAGTACAAAAAATAGGTAAATTTAAGTGAACTCGTCCAGCTAAA
>JAGMES010000279.1 GCA_023128035.1 Halanaerobiales bacterium
TGGAAGTTATTTTTAACGCATCCCTTAGCTCCCTCTGGATTAAAAGGTACATATCCAAATTCATCAATAATCAACAAATCTAATCTACCTAACTTGTCCATAAACTTAGAGAGAGTATCTTTTCTTTTATGCGAGATTAGAGTATCAACTAACTTAGCAGTTGTAAAAAATTGAGCTTTATAGCCTTTCTGACTGGCCTTAATAGCCAATGCTATTGTAAATGGGTTTTTCCAGTACCTACAGGTCCGTAAAGAAGAAGATTCTGCTTATCTTCAATAAACTGACCTTCCATCAACCATTCCCTTTGTACACTTTGTGGTAGATCTAAAGAAGACCACTCAAAGTTTTCAAAGGTTTTATGATAAGGAAGTTTTGTTTGCTTAAGCAAGCGATTGGTTCTGTTTACTTCTCGTTCTTTCAATTCGATTTCTAGTAGTTCAATCAAATACTGCTCTGGATTTTCAAATTTTACATCCATCCAGTTCTTGGCAATGCCACTCAGCCGTAACTTCTTGCAGTACTCCTTAATTGATACATTCATGCCATACCACCTCCACCCATTAGGAGTTTGTTATAAACAGATAGGTCAGGCTGATATGCAGGTAAAGATAGAAGTTCATTTTGATTAACCTCAGCAGTATTGTTTAAGAATTCGCAATCATAATATTCAAGTAATGTAGCAATATCAGTAGCATATTGAAGCTTGTTTCGTTTAATCAGATCTTCTAGATTCGCCAGAATATTCTCTGGTTCTGAACTTTCTCCTAAAAAGGTTTGCCATCGTTGAGGTAATGCCTGATAGAAGTCAGTGTTATAGAGAGCACGTGGCTTTTTCCTTAACGTAGAGAGATAAATTGACCAGTCTACCTTACGGACATTGGTTCCATATACTCTAGTATGTTTACAGATTAATTGTTGATCTTTGTCAAGGATCTCTATATGATTACAATATATTTTTACCCATACTTTCTGTTGTCCAAAAGCTGGATTAGTAGAGTAGATATTCTTTTCAATATGTACTAATCCACGTTTATCAGTTTTAAACTGCTCTAACCTATGACAATCATATTCTATGTTAGGCACATTATGACAACGTTTTAAATCTTCTTCCCATAACTTTTTAATGGGAATATCTTTAGCATAGTGGTTTCGATTCATATCCTTTATAGTTTTGTCAAAGAGCGTATTATTGAAACTTTCATACTCAGTGAAGTTAGAAAACTGAGGCATTGGTGTGTACCAGTTACGTCGTATATAGCCGACCTTGTTCTCAACATTACCTTTTTCGTTACCTTTGGCAGGATTGCAGAAATCGCATTTAAACCCATAGTGATTAGCAAAACGTTGAACCCCATCGGTCAAAACTCTTTTGCCGTTTTTATCCCTGTAAACTACAGGAGTTAAGTTATCAAAACGAATTCGCTGAGGTACAGCCTCAATGTGGTGAAAGACCCTTTTTAAAAACTCCAATACACATTCTTGGTTATTACTAAAGAAAAGTTGACTAAAACCACTATTGCTGTATGGAAATGTTATGACCGCTTCATGCATTTTTATTTCCTGGCCTTCATAAATTACTATTACCTCTCCAAAGTCAAACTGAGCATCCCCAGCTACTTCTGTAAGAGGAAGATATTCATGACCTGTAGAAACCAGTTCCTTTTTGCGTTTACTGACATAATTACGAACGCTGCGGTCACTACCAGTGAAACCATGTTCTTCACATAAACGGTCGTAAATTCGTTGAGCTGTATGTCGTTGTTTTTTTGGAGCTTTCATATCTTCTTCCAACCACAGATCTATAATGGGTTTCACTGGATCCATCACAGGCGATGTTGTTTTTCTACTTTTTGGTTGTGAGTTATGGTCATCACGTTCAGCATACTTTTTAACTGTACGTGGGTCAATACCTAATATTTTTGCTGCTTCTGCGTAACTTTTACCTTTTCTATTAACTAAACATATGATAGAATTAATTTGATCCACTTTCATCATTCCTTTTCTACCCCCTTAAGCATTTAGCGATACTTAAAGGGTACTATTTTTTAGGGATGATGACAAGTGGATTTTCCATTTTTATGCCTACATTTTTAGACTGCCGTTTCTTACATTTTTATTATACCATACACAATTAGTTTTATTTAAATTGAGAGATGATAAATATTTATTATATCAAATTATTTTAGAAAGTGATTGTGTGGAAGGACAAAATAATTTGATTGGAAAGGGTGTTTTTGAGATGAACTAATTTGAGTTTTAACAACTTCTCTGTTCAGAGAATAGTCAATAGTAGCTGTGTGTTCCAGCCGAAAAGAATAAGGGTCTAAAAGATCAAACTTCTTTTGAAGCTCCTACCTCTTAGCAAAAGCATAGGTGGCGAGTAGTTCACTAGTAGAAAACAAATTTAGTAATAACTATGGGGTAAATAAAAAAAAGATTACTCGTGTTGCCGTTGATGACAGTTTCGAGTAAGAATGTTGTGGAGAGCTATAACACATATGAGAATTTAGAAAGAATTAAAAGTATTAAATAATAGATAATAGTTAGTAAAAGGTTTTGATATAATTGTATTTTTTAGAATTTTAGGCAGGAATAAAGACGATATCTGACGAATCTTTTTATTAACTACGAGTATTGTAATAATAATTATTATAGTGAAGATGTGCTGAAATTTAGTAATAAACTTATTTTCTATTTCTTTAAAGTAAAGAAGGAAGGGAAGGGAAAATATCTATGCAAACTGGGCACAAAAAAATTGATAATCAAAATGTACAAAATATACTTTCATTAACTCCTATGCAAGAAGGTATGCTTTTTCACTACTTGCATGACACAGAAACTTATTATTTTGAGCAATTATGCTTGAAAATTCGTGGTAAGATAAAAATGGAAGTTATGAGAAAAGCCTGGAATTATGTCATTGAAGCTAATGAGATGCTGAGAACAATTTTTAGATGGGAGAAACTTCAAAAACCAGTTCAGATTATTTTAAAGACTTATGAAGTACCTCTTAGAATTCATGATTTATCAAATTTAAATGACTCCGAAAAAGAGCAAAAGATTTATGAGATTCTGGAACAGGATCAACATAATCAAATTGACATAAGCACTGAACCTTTCAGGGTTATATTAATTAAACTTAGCTCCAATGAAAATATGATGATTATTAGTAATCACCATATTTTATATGACGGTTGGAGTAATGGGATTATACTCAAAGAATTATTTCAAACTTATGCTGCTTTATATAAGGGCCAGCACCCCATAAAGCCGCAAAAAAACAGATTTAACGAGTTTATAAAATGGCTCCAGCTCCAGAATAAGGATCATCAAAAAAAGTACTGGGCCCACTATTTAGAAGATTTTGATACCAAAACAGAACTACCTGTTTTATTGGTAAACAAAGATAGTAGAGAAATTCAAAAGAACACCCAAACTACAAAATCTTATGTTCATACCTTTGATGAAGATGCGACAAAATGCATAAATATGTTTGTCACAGAACACAGAATAACCTTCGCCAGCCTCATTTACAGTGTATGGGGGATTTTACTGCAAAGATACAATAACACTGACGATGTGCTTTTTGGTACAACTGTATCAGGGAGAAATGCAAAAATTGCAGATCTAGAGGAAATGGTAGGACTATTCATCAACACAATTCCTCTTAGAGTTAGCACGAAAGCAAATTCTGAAGAATCTATCCTGACTTTTCTAAAGAATATTGAAAATTCATTGAAAGAAAGAATGGAATATGAAAATGTTCCTCTAGTGGATATCAGGTCATATAGTGGATTAGATAACAAAGAATCTCTCTTTGATTCCATGGTTGTCATTGAAAATTATCCGCTTGATAAACAAATAAATGAAAACAATAATATATTAACGGTAGAATCCTATTCGATGCTGGAATCGACGAACTTTGACTTAACACTAGCAGTTGAAATGAATAACCAGATAATTATGAATTTTGCATATAACACACTAAAATTAGAAGAACGATTAATCAAAAGAATGTCTGAACACTTTTCCAATATAATCAACTATATTCTAAAAAAACCAGACGGAAAGTTGTCACAAATTGAAATATTGTCAAATGAAGAAAGAAACCAACTTTTATATGCATTTAATAATACCT
>JAGMES010000028.1 GCA_023128035.1 Halanaerobiales bacterium
GGTCATAAAGTAAAGGCGGATTTTTATTCTCTACTTTCCGTTGGACTTTTGTGACTTTTGCGGTAGGTTCTAACTTTTGCTTTAACTCTTCCAGATGAGTTTGTTTTAAGATTCGATCGCCATCTTCATCAAACCATTTGAATTCACCGTACTGGGTATCGATGAAAAGCTCCCAGAAGGTCTGGGGGACGAAGTTCTCGATCTCCTCTGCTCTCTGGACAACAAATGCCAGAGTTGGTGTCTGAACTCGACCTACACTTAGGACATTTCCTTTGCCCCCAAATTTGACGGTGAAGGCACGAGTGGCGTTCATCCCAATCAACCAGTCGGCAAACATTCGACTTCTGGCACATTTGTAGAGGTTATCATACTGAGCAGAAGGTTTTAGATTTTTGAAGGCTTTCTTGATGGCTTCGTCGGTCTGTGAGTTGAGCCACAGCCTCTTTACTGGAATATTTTTCACTCCAGAGACCAGGTGGATCAACCGAAAGATCAGTTCACCTTCACGGGCAGCATCACAGGCATTGATAATCTGGGAGGCTTTCAGTGCCAGTTGCCTGATCACACCAAACTGCTTTTTTTCAATAATCTTGAACTTAAGACTCGCCGGGACAATCGGAAGATCCTCCAAACACCAATACTTATATCGTTCATCTAATTCCTTGGGCTCTTTTAAGGTGATCAGATGACCATAGGCCCAGGTGATCCAATACCCATTGCCCTCTAGATATCCATCTTTTTTACCCTTAACCCCTAGAACGGAAGCAAGACTTCGAGCTACAGATGGTTTTTCTGCTACGATAAGAATCATATAATCAACTCCTGTTGTCTGAATCGAACAGACATTCTCTTTAAATTAAATAGATTCTTCATCGAGAACGTAATTCCTGCTTAGATTTAGATACTAATCCTTCAATGTACATAAATACTATTAGCAGTTTAAAGGGGTTACCTATCTAAAGGTAACCCCTACTTTATTTTGTTTTACCCTTAACTCTCTAAAGCTTCTACCTTTTGCATGTTAGTACAATGTTGAATAATATTTTTTAGATTTGTCATATATTCATCGCATACTTTTTGAATTGTTTGTTGATTATATTTTGTCTCACTATAATTAAATGTTATATGCAACTGACCTCCAATCACCAAACCAACCACTGTAATCGGCGTCTCTTTAGAATAATTTGGACTCACCTTCTCCCCATAGTATTCTACTGCAAAATCAAAGAGTGGATTTTGCTGAATTTCCTGGTCATATTGACCCATATACTCAAAAACAACTACATTAGCCAGATTTAATTCTGATAACGGATTCTCACTCATGTGATTTAAAATTCCGTAATCCACTCCTTTATTACGAATATAATGAACCTGTTCTTTAATTGTTAAGATCTGCCTTTCGAGGTTGTTACTCCCTCTTACGTCCAACTTTACTGGATATGACATCGTCATCCACCCTACAGTCCTGGAAAGATTTATGTGATCAAAAAGATCTTCTCTACCATGTCCATGTAGTTCCACCAGCGTTTCATCACTGCCAGTAAACTTTTGTAATGTTACTGCCAGAGATGTGAGTAAGATATCATTAATCTCAGTTTCATAAGCCTGATTTGTATGTGCCAGCAATAGCTCTGTTTCTTCTTTTGAAAGATGAGCACTGACTTTCCCCATCTTTGTCCATAGGTTTGGACCATGATCAAAATCAATAGGTAAACTAACCTTTATTTGAATAATATCTTCCCAGTACGCCCTATCTTCCTCAGTGATCTGACTCTTTCCGTATTCATACAATGCATCAGTCCAGGTTTTAAAAGAAGTTGTCTTTGCTGGTAGTTCTATTTTTTTACCCTGTTTTAAAGATAAATAAATTTGGGTCAGATCCTCAATCAATACTTTTCCAGAAATAGGATCAGCAACGAGATGATGTGGAGCAAACAAGAATCTTTGCCCACTTTCACCCAAATCAAATATTGCTGCTTTAACCATTAACTCATTTATAATATCATAACTTTGCATTAGTTTAGTTCCATAAAATGCTATTTGATCTGTCTGTTCTTCTATCGACAAATGAGAAAGGTCATGAAACTCCAGGATAAACTCTCGCTCTAAATATTCTTTATTTTGAATAAATATGTCTTTTTCAGGAATATAATTTATACGTAATGCATCATGATGTTCAATTAATACCTGCAAAGCTTCGATCATTACAGTAGAGTCTAATCTTTCCTTAGGTTGCAGTAAAACTGGATAACTGTAATGATTTATATTATCTGCTGTTTTTATAGTTTGACGTTGAACTGGAGACAAACGAACCTCGCCACTTACCACTCCCTGCTCAGTTTTGATGGGGGAATTGTATTTAATCACTTTTGCCAGTTGTTCTATTGTAGGATGGTTAAAGAAATCATTTAGCCTAATTTTATAACCTTTCTGGTTTATTTTACTCATTAATTGAATTGCCTTGATAGAATCTCCACCGATTTCAAAAAATTTATCATATATGCTGACTTTATCTCTACCTATAACTTCTTTCCAGGTTTCAGCCAGCATCTTTTCTACTCTGGTCCTCGGTTCTACAAAATTAGTTTCTTTATAGTTTTCTGGACTCATTTGTAAAAGGGCTGTCTGATCTATTTTTCCATTTGTTGTAAAAGATAATTTTTCTATCTCAATGAAAAACGAAGGAATCATATATTCCGGTAATACTGTCTCTAGATAGATTCGCAATTGGCTTGTGTTGATACTTTCATGAGTAGTATAATAGGCACGCAAATGCTGACCACTATGTACATCTTCTTTAGCTAAAACAACAACCTCTTCGATTTCTTGATAACTTGAAATCCGCTTTTCCACTTCTCCTAACTCAATTCGATAACCTCTAATCTTAACCTGATGGTCTTTGCGTCCTAAAAATTCTATATTTCCATCACAAAGGTGTTTTGCCCAGTCTCCAGTTCTATAAAGCCTGGTTCCATCAATAAAGGGGTTCTCAATAAATCTTTCCCCAGTAAGCTCTGCTCGATTCAAATACCCTCTTGCAACTCCATCACCAGAGATATACATTTCTCCAGGAATTCCATAACCCACAGGACGTAAGTGGTCATCTAAAACATAAATCTGAACATTATCAGCAGGATAGCCAATTGGTACTGAATCTCTAAGATCGTTTTCTGGACAATATTTATAAATCATACATCCTACTACTGTTTCTGTTGGCCCATATTCATTGTATATTTCTATATTCCCATCGAACTTTTGATAAATCTCTGATGCTAATTCTGTCTCCAATTTCTCGCCACCTACAATCATCCGACACAACTTTTTCGGCTTTATTTCCAGATTTTTAAGCACCCGGAGATGTGCAGGAGTTAATTTGATGATCTCTACTTTATCATCTCTTAAAATCTTGTCAATCAATAGCTCACTTTCTTCTGTTCCATAAATAACCATTCGGTTTCCAGAAAGAAGAGGAACAAAAATCGATGTAACTGTCAAATCAAAGGATAGTGAAGAATATAATGGAAAACTAGCAGACTCACCTTTCAGATACATTTTTTTTGCCCATTCCACATAATTTACTACCCCGCGATGTTCAATCATTACCCCTTTTGGCACTCCAGTTGAACCAGAAGTATAAATAATATAGGCTAGGTTGTCTGGTTGAGCAATATAAGATAAATTAGATTTATCTTCTTCCAAAATGTTTTCCTGATCCAGAAAAACCGTAGTAACTGTAGCAGGAATTCGCTTTTGCAAGTGTTGTTGTGTTATTACAATACTTGTTTTACAATCATCTAGCATAAAGGTTATTCTTTCGTCTGGATAATCCGGATCAATCGGTAAATAAGCACCTCCAGCTTTTAAAATCCCAAGAATACCAGCAATCATCTCAGGTGAACGTTCCATTAGTATTCCTATGATACTTTCTGCTGTAACACTTTTGTTCTTCAAATATCTGGCTATTTGATTTGCTCTTTGATTAAGATTTTTGTAAGTCCATTCCTGCCCATTAAAGCAGAGAGCCATTTCTAAAGAAGATATCTCTGCTTGCTCTTCAAACAATTGTACTAGGGTCTTATCTTTCGGATAATCTACCTGAGTTTGATTAAAATCTACAACAAGCCTTTGTACCTCTTCGTCAGATAACATATTAATATTCTGAAGTTCAATTTCTGAATCAGCAGTTACAATCTCAACAATTTTAACAAAATGTTGAACAAATCTTTCGATTGTGTCTTTTCGATATAAATTTGAACGATATTCCAAGGTAAAATAATATTCATCATCTGTCTCAACCCCTACTAAAGTCAGATCAAATTTGGCTGATCTGTTTTTGATAGAGTAAGGTGAAAGCTGAACCCCATTTAAAGGTGTTTTTACTTTATTTGATTTTTCCATAGATAACATTACATCAAAAAGAGGATTCCGGGTTAAATCTCGATCCAGGTTTAATTTATTTACCAACATTTCAAATTGATAATCCTGATTCTCATATGCCTGTAGAGCGACATTTTTAACTTCCTGTAAAAAACCGCTAAATGTCTTAGTAGTATTTGGTTTTGTTCTAATAGCCAGAGTGTTAGCAAACATCCCAATTGTATTGTCTAAATCTGCATGAACTCTTCCCGCGATTGGTACTCCAACAATAATATCTTCCTGATTTGTATATTTAGAAAGTAGAACATTGTAAACTGCTAGTAGAATCATAAAAGATGTGACCTCATATTGCAGATTAAGTTTTTTGATTTGGTCGGAAAGTTCTTTTGACAACTCAAAAGAATGAGTTCCACCATCAAAACCTAATGCTAAAGATCTTGGAAAATCTGCTGGCATATCTAAAACTGGAATTTCATCTGCAAAAGCATTTAACCAGTACTCTTCCTGTTTCTTTAAATGACCTGTCTCAAAAAGATCGTTTTGCCAGATTGTAAAATCTTTATACTGAATTTTAATCACTGGCAATGTTTCTCCTGCATATAATTGGGTAAATTCTTGAATCAATAGATTCATTGACACTCCATCAGCAATAATATGATGAATATCAACCATGAATACTTTTTCTTGATCTGTTTCCAGAACCTCAACCCTAAACAGTGGTGCTTTCTGCAAATCAAACGATTGAACAAATTCAGCCATCACTTGCTCTAATTCTTCATTTAAAATTTTTCGATGTCGCACATGAAAATCCACTTTTTTATGAATGATTTGGACAGGCTTACCATTAATTTGAGCAAAAGAAGTTCTTAAAGCTTCATGTCTTTCTATTAATTTCTGAAATGCATCTTCCATCTTTTGAAGATCAAACTCACCATCAATTCTTAATATTGTTGGAATATTATACTCTGTTGAGTTGATTGAAAGTAAATTTACAACATATAATCTTTTCTGTGCAGAAGAAAGCTGATAATAATCTTTCTCTTCTGCCTTTTCAATGGCTACAAACTCTTTTACATTTTTAGACTTCAAAAGTATTATCAAATTTGTAATTGTCGGAGATTGAAAGACATCTGTGAAGTCAAGTTGGATGTTGAATTCCTTTGATATCCTGGCACATAAAGAAATAACACTTATTGAATGCCCGCCTAACTCAAAGAAATTTTTATTCACCCCAACCTGATCCACATTTAATACTTCACACCAAATTTTTGCCATACGTTTTTCTAAAGGAGTTTTCGGTTCATCAAACTCCTTACCTGTTAAACCCTCATTTTCAATAAGCAGAAGAGCACGCTGATTAACCTTACCATTTGGAGTTAGTGGTATTTTTTCAACCTGAATAAAGAATGATGGAATCATATATTCTGGCAGTCTTTGTGCTAAATAATGTTTAAGATTCTCCACTTGCATCTCTTTTTTGAGTACAATGAATGCATAAATTTGTTTACCTCTGGTTTGGTCATCTTTGATCAGGCATACAGAGTCTTGAATATCTTCATGTTGAAGAAGTTGATATTCAATCTCCCCAACCTCAATTCGATATCCCCGAATCTTAACCTGGCTATCAATTCTTCCTAAATACACAATCCGTCCATCATGTAATCTTCGGCCTAAATCGCCCGTACGATACATTTTCTGATCTGGCATAAAGGGGTGCTCCACAAATTTTTGCTGGGTTAGGTCTCGACGATTAAGGTAACCTCTTGCTACACCAACCCCAGAAATGTAAATTTCTCCCGGAATTCCGGAATACACAGGTTTTAAATTTGCATCCAGAAGGTAAATTTGAACATTATCTGCTGGATATCCGATTGGTACTGATACATCTTGATCTTTGTCAATGTCGAATTGATGAATCATACAACCAACAACTGTTTCTGTTGGCCCATATTCATTAAATATTTCAATGTTACCATTCCATTTTTTATAAATATCCGCTGCTAAATCTGTTTTTAACTCCTCTCCCCCAACAATCATTCTCTTTAATCTGGTGTTATGAATCTCTAACTCCTGAATAATCCGTAAATGAGCAGGTGTTAATTTTATGACGTCAACTTTATCATCTTCAATAATTTTGCTAATCAACAAATCATGTTCCTCTTTTTTATAAATTATAACTTTGTTACCTGATAGAAGTGGTACATAAATAGAAGTAACTGTCAGATCAAAGGAAAGAGAAGAATACAGTGGAAATGCAACCTCTTCACCTTTTACATAAACTTTTTGTGCCCAGATCGTATAATTAACCAACCCTTGATGTTCAATCATAACTCCCTTAGGTTGACCCGTTGAACCTGAAGTATAAATGATATAAGCAAGATCAGATGGGCTTGCCATAACCAGCGGATTTGAAACATCTCCCTGGTAATTATTTTCATCTGTAAGTATAATCATTTGTCCATCCACTGAAACTTTTTCCATTAAATGAATCTGAGTCAGAAGAACCCGAATTCCACTATCATCAAGCAAATAGCTAATTCGCTCTTCTGGATAATCTGGGTCTATTGGTAAATACGCACACCCTGCTTTTAAAACCGCAAGAATTCCTATGACAGTTTCAATTGAATGTTCGGCTAAAATCCCAACAATCTGGTTTTTTTGAACTCCATATTCTCGTAAAACTTTACTCAATTGGTTGACCTTTTCATTCAGTTCCCGATAGCTGATCTGCTGAATTTCATCTTCAATTGCTATCTTAAAAGGTGTTTTCGCTACCTGGTTTTCAAAAAGCTGAACCATTGTCTGTTCACCTGGATATTCGGCTCTAGTATTATTAAATGCATAGATTTCATTTTCTTTTTCAGTTGTATTAAGCCATTCAATAGCAGAAATAGTTACATCTGGATCTGTGTCAATTTCTGTGACAATAAAATTAATAATATTTGTGAAATGTTCAAAAATCCATGTGATTGAATCCCTTGTAAACTGAGTTGCATTATACATAAACTCAAAACTAATTCTTTCTTTATTGTTAATTATCAGTGTTAAGTCAACATCAGATTTTTCATGCAAAGAATCAACAATGACATTAAAATCAAAACTATTTTTACTGAAGACAGATTGTATTGGATAATTTTCAAAAACTATAATTGTGTTAAAAAGACCGTCAGTTACTTTAATTGGACTCATTTTTTGAATTTGTGATAAACTCAGATACTCATATTCTCGTATTTCTAACAACTCTTCATTTACTCTTGTCAAAACATCTTTAATTTTTTCATTTCCTTTACTTTGAATAACCACAGGTAATGTATTGATAAATAATCCGACTATTTTCTCCATATCACTTAAATCAGTTGGTCTTCCAGAAACTGTCATTCCAAAACAACTAAAATCAGTATTATTGAGTTTCTGCAAAAGTATTCCCCACGAAGTCTCCATTAAAACATTGACAGTAATTCCATACTTTTTACAGAATTCATGAATTTTTGTCGTTTGCTCCTTGTCCAGTCCACAATATACTATTGGTACAGATTCGTCTTCTTCCTTACTAGGTGGCAATGTTACAGAAAGATATGTTTGTTGTGATACTTCCTGTAAATATTCGTTCCAGTAGGCTAAACCTTGCTCTATATCTTTCCTCTTCAACCACTGAATAAAGTCTGACATTTGTACCTTCGGAGTATCTGGCAATTCTAACTGATGAGTACTTTGACGATATATTGTTAAAAAGTCACGCAACACAATTTGAACACTCCAACCATCCAAAAGTATATGGTGAAAGCTCCAGCAAATAAAATATTTTTGATTACTCATTTTAATTATAGAAATTCTGTTTAATTTACCAGATGAAAAATTAAATCCTATTTGCAAATCCCGTTGCTTGTATTCATCATTATGTCGAATTTGCTCTTCTGGTGACAGATGTGATAAATCCAATTCATAAATTTCGGCAGCTTTATTTTTTAAGACAACTTGGACAGGTACTAAAGACTCTTTCCAGTGAAAATTTGTTCTGAAAATATCATACCGCTTAACTACTTCCTCCCAGGCAAATTTTAATAACTCAATATTGACATCACCTTCCAAATAATAACAGACCTGTTGGTGATAATTTAAGTCTAAGGGATTTGCTACATTTTGATATAAAAAACCCTGTTGCAGGGGAGCAAGTTCACAGATTTTTTTAACATTTTTTAGATTCTGATAACTAGGAATCACTCTGAGTTGCTCAAAACCCTGCATTTCAAATAAATGTTGAACCCCAAAATCAGAAGCTGTCAATGTTGATTCTTTCCGGGCCAGACAATGGTCGATAATCTGTTCTAAATTTGTTACAAAACTCTCTTTAAACTGTTCGATTACTACATCCTCAATATAGAATCCATTATATGTAACTGCCAATTGCAACTGCCCATCTACAACAAGACCATTTATTGCCATAGCCTCAAGATGTCGATTGTCCGAGTGAACACTTCTTCCGGCTCTTTCTGGAGAACCAGATAACAAACCCTCTTTTTCTTTTTGGATAATTCCATCAAACTGACCTAAATAGTTAAAGGTAATCTCTGGATTTATTTCTTGCAATTTTTTATCATTTTGCAAATAACGAGCAATACCAAAATTTAGACCTCTCTGTGGAATTTTTCGTAGTTCTTCCTTCACATATTGAATAGTTAGTTCAATAGATTTTTGTCTTTCAAAGTAGACAGGAAAAATACTGGTAAACCAGCCAATGGTACGCGAAAGGTCTACATCTTCCCACAGTTCTTCTCTACCATGACCTTCGAGAGTAAATAGGATTGCTTCCATATCAAAAACGTCTGACAACGAACAACTTAAGGCAGAGAGTAGAATATCGTTGATTTCAGTGTTATAAGTCTGATGGACTTTTGTCAACAACTGTTCTGTCTTGTTTTTCTCAAGTTTAATTGTGATATTTTTAATCTGATCATTTTTTTTCTCTCTTGTTCCATCTATAAGAAATTCTATCTTTTCCAGGTCGATATTTTTCCAATACTTTATGTCAATAGCACTGTTTTGTGCATATGAATACAGTCGTTCACCCCACTCCTTGAAAGATGTTGTTTTTAGTGGTAGCTTTTCTTGCAATTTGCTCTGATAAAGGTTCTCTAAATCCTCCAGTAAAATCCTCCAGGATACTCCGTCTACTACAAGGTGATGAATTGATATAAAGAATCTTTTTCCTTGATCTCCCAGGTCAAAGACAACACCCCGAATCAGTAAATCATTTTCCATATTCAATTGATCTTGAATCATTTCTGTACATGAGATCATTTTTTCTTTTTGCTCATCATGACTCAAATCAGATAGATTTATCATTTCTAACTCAAATTTAATTTCATTCACACCCCGATTGGTTTGAATCATCTGGTCATCTTGAACCACATACTTCATTCGTAATGCATCATGATGATAAATCAGTTCCCGAATGACATCTTCTAACAATTGCAAATCTACATTTTCTGCGAGCTTGAACATATTGGCCTGGTTCCAGTACTGAAGATGTTTTAATTGAGATTCAAAAAGCCAAAGCTGAATCGGTGTCAGAATGACTTCACCCTTAGCTTCACCCTGATTTGTTAATTGTTGTTCTCTATTTATATTTACAGAATCCATTATTTTTGCTATTGTACGATACTCAAAAATATTTTTAACAGTAATATTAATATCCTCACGTCTGGATCTAGATAGGATTTGGATTGCCTTAATTGAATCTCCACCCAGATCAAAGAAATTATCATCAATTCCCACAGTTTCATGACCCAGAACCTCTGCCCATACACTAGCTAATTTTTCTTCTTTTCCACTTCTCGGTGACCTAAATTTGGATGTACGCATCATATATTCTTTGGGATCTAGCAAAGATTTTCGATCAATTTTGTTGTTTGTGGTCAAGGGAATTTTATCTAATTTTACAAAATAAGATGGAACCATATAATCAGGCAACTTACTGGATAGGTTTTCTTTTAATATATCCAGACTTACCTCCTCATCTGATACAAAATAAGCTGCTAACTCGTTTTCCTTTCTAGAATTGACATATACTACAACAACTGCTTCTCTAATTTGCTCCTGTTTTAAAAGACAACTTTCAATCTCACCTAGCTCAACTCGATATCCTCTGATTTTTACCTGCTCATCAATTCGTCCAAAAAATTCCAGATTACCATCAGGTAACCATCGAGCCAGATCGCCTGTTCGATACATTTTTCTTCCATTATACTTATTAATTACAAACTTTTCCTCTGTAAGTTCAGGTCTGTTTAGATAACCTCTAGCAAGGGCTACAGAAGAAGATACACAGAGTTCTCCTATGGTTCCAAAAGGAACTAGATTCCCACCTAAATCCATAATGTAATGTTCTGTATTTAAAATCGGTTTACCAATCGGCAAACTTTCAGGTAATTCATCACCCTGTTGATAATGCCACTTTGTAACAAATACTGTTCCTTCTGTTGGCCCATAACCGTTAACATATTCCAACTGATCTTTCCACCTAGCGATTAATTCTTTACTGGGTGTTGAACCCCCAGTCATTAAATGTCGTAGTGTATGAACCCTTTTTGGATCAAGATAATTAAGATAAATTGGAGGTAACACTGCAACTGTGATTTGATGGTAATTTAAATATTCCATAAACTTTTCATGATCACGAATAACATCTTTTGTAACTACATATAATGTAGCTCCGGTTAATAAAGCCATGTAAATCTCCAAGACAGAAGCGTCGAACGAAGAACTAGCAAACTGAATAATTCGATCATCAGATTGGATCCCTAGGTCTCGATTAATAACCTGTTGAAGATTTTCAATTCCGCTATGTTCTAGCATTACACCCTTAGGTTTACCACTAGACCCTGAAGTATAAATAACATAAGCTAGATTATTTGAACAACTTAAGCTAGGCAAATTTATATCTTTTCCAGTAAAAATGGTTTTTTCATCAAGAAAAATCTTCTCACAAGAATGTGATATTTGTTCAGCAAGATGTGATTGGGTTAAAAGTAGCTTGACATTGCTATCCTGAAGGAAAAACCGAATCCGCTCCGGTGGATTTTCATGATCAAGTGGCAAATATGTTCCTCCTGCTTTTAAAATCCCCAACATACAAATAATCATCTCAAGAGAACGTTCAGTCATAATCCCAATGATCTGGTTTGGCCCTACCCCTTTTTCATGCAGTAACCATGCTAATTGATTCGCCTTTTGATTCAATTCCTGATACGTCATCGTTTGGTTTTGAAAAACAAGTGCGGTCTTATCTGGCATCTGTTCTACAATTTCCTCAAATAGAAGATCAATTGGTTTACCATCTAATTCCATCTGCTCTAAACCCTTTAAACTAAAAAGATATTCCCGTTCTTTTTCAGTTAATATATCGATTTCTGTTACTGGCAACTCTGGATGTTGGATTGCTACTTCGAGAATTTTTAAAAATTGTTTTGCTATTGTGCTCATTTCCCCAGAGGTGAACAATTTATCATTATACATAAAATGAACCTGTAACCGATCACGATTTGCAACAACTATGGTCAGATCATAGTTGGTAAGCTCAAAAATTGAATCAAATTCAATTTCAAAGTCCAGAGTAACCTGATTCATAATCTCCCCTTTTGGAAAATTTTCAAATACAATGACAGAATTAAAAAGCTCACGTTCACTACTGATGTTGCTCACTTTCTGAATATCAGGTAATGCCAGATATGAAAACTCATTAACTTCAGCAAGTTCTCGATTAACCTTTTGCAACAAATTTGCAATAGTGACCTTGTGAGAACTTTGGATTACCACTGGGAGAGTATTAATAAATAATCCAACCATATTTTCCATTCCACTTACTCCAGCTGGTCTTCCAGAAACAGTCATACCAGCACAACTAATATTCGTATTATTATATTTTTGTAAAAGAATCCCCCAAGCAACTTGCATCAACGAATTAGCAGTAATTTTATGATTTTTACAAAACTCGTTGATGAGATCTGATTTTTTATCATGAATCTCCAATTTATATTCTGACGAGTTTTGAATGACTTGACCTTTTTCCGATGCAGTGTACTGTAGAAGAAAGGTAGGTTGCTCAACATCTTGCAGATACTTTTCCCAGAATGCTAACCCACTATTTTGATCCCTTTTTTTCAACCACTGTAGATATTTCGCATAAGAATGACCATTTTTAATCTCTGGCAAAGGAATTTTATTTACAAGATGATGGTAGTACATAAAAAAATCTCTGGTTACAGCCTGAACACTCCAACCATCAAGAAGAATATGATGGTAAGTAAAGCAAACAAAATACTTATCATCAGACAGACATACTAATGATAATCTACATAGTTTTCCTTTCTGAAAATCAAATCCCTTTTTTAGGTCACTTTCTTTAAATTCCTCAATATATTCTTTTTGTTTAATTTCATCTAAATTGGCTATATCATATTCATAAATCTCTGCTTCCTTTTTTTTAAGTATAACCTGAACCGGGGTTTTTACTTTTTCCCACAAAAAATCGGTTCGAAAAGTCTCATATTTATCAATTACCATCTGCCAAGCTGTTTTTATTTGTTCAATCTGAATTTTTCCTTTCATGTAATAACAAAACTGTTCATAATAGGTTATGCCACCTTCATTTAAAAGACTATGAAACAACATGCCACTCTGAATTGGTGTTAGTTCATTTATAAGCTCAATGCGGTCTTGATTCATAAATATACCCCTTTCTAAGTCTAATTAGTCAAAATGAGTCATGATAAAAGTTGAGTTGGTTGCATTTTAATAATATTTATTCGCTTTTTTATCATTATTAGCAATTATACTAATCAATGACACTAACTATACAAATCAGTAATATAACCAAAATCTTCTTCATCCAATGTATTTTCCACACCATAATCCGAAGCTGTATAGGTTTGCTTATTCTGGTTAAGACAGTGGTCAATTATGTCAATTAATTTACTCTTGAACTGACTTACAAGTTCCTTCATTCTTTCCTCAATAAAGAATGTGGATGAATAATTAAATGACATTGACAATTGATGATTTACAACAACCCCGGTAATACTTAATAAAATCGCCGACTGATTATTAGGACTTGTACTCCGCCCTTTATCATCAGAAGATCCTCCAAGGAGAGTCGATTCAACGTCTTTACCAGTTACACCATCAATTTGACCCAGATAATTAAATTCAATCTGAGCAATTAATTGCTTTAATTTTTCATTTTCCTGCAAATATCTAGCAATTCCAAAATTAATCCCCTTATTGGGAACTCTTCGTAGATTTTCTTTGATATATATAATCATAGTTTCTAGACAATCTTTTCTTTCAAAATATAGCGGGTAGAGACTTGTAAACCATCCAATGGTTCTCGTAAGATTTACATCGTCAAAAATTTCTTCTCTTCCGTGACTTTCCAGATTAATCAAAAACTGATCTATCTTAAATTCCTCGGATAATGCTAGAACCAATGCAGATAGTAAAATATCATCGATTCCAGTATTGTATGCCCAATTAACTTCAGTCAGAAGAGAGTTTGTATATTCCTCGTCCAGGGTTACTACCTGGGACTTCTGATCAAGATAATAGTTTTCTATTGATTCTTCTGTTAATAACTGGCATTTACTGGACTCGATCTCTTCCCAGTATCTCACATCTATACTTTGCGTATTGGCAAAGTTTCGTAGTTTTTGGCTCCAATCTTGATAAGAAGAGGTTTTTAAGGGCAACTCATTTTGAAGATTTGAATGATATAAATTATTTATATCTTCAAGGAGAATTCTCCATGAAACACCATCTACAACTAGATGGTGAATGTGAATGAGTAATCGTTTGCCGTTAGCACCCAGGTCGAAGACTGCTAGCCGTAGTAATAAATCCTCTTCAAGAGAACAATTTGCCTGAATCTCTTCACTGATCTGGACCAATTTCATTTTCTGAATTTCTACAGGATCATTGGATAGATCAAAGATTTTTAATTGAAATGCAATCTCATCGTTGCCCCTATTATATTGACGGATTTGGCCATTTTCCATTTTGTAAACCATCCTTAAGGCATCATGATGTTCAAGAATTTTTTCAAATACCTTCTCCAGTAATACAAGGTCAACATCTGATCTTAACGTGAATAGATTTGATAAATTATAATAATGTACATCTTTAAGTTTTCTCTCAAAGTACTCTATTTGAATCGGAGTCAGATCTACTTTACCTTTGACTTCATCCTGTGATATCTCCAATTTTTTGGTCAAGTCGACATTGTTTAAAAGCTCAGCAATGGTTTGATAATTGAAAATATCTTTAACTGTCATATTGTAACCTTCTGGAGCTGCCTTTCCTATAATTTGAATTGCTTTAATGGAATCTCCTCCGAGTTCAAAGAAATTATCATGTATTCCAACCTTTTCTACACCCAATATTTTTTCCCAGATTTCTGCAATTTTTATTTCTACTTCTGTTTCTGGTGCTCTGTATTCTTCTCTAGGAATTTCTAGTGAAACCTGCATTGTCAGCAAAGATTTGCGATCAACCTTTCCATTGGCATTTAATGGCATCTGATCCAGGAAGACAAAGTGAGCAGGAACCATATATTCTGGTACTTTTTGCAGTAAATATTTTCTGATTACCTTAATTGATAAATCCTCTTTCACTACTAAATATGCGCATAGATACTTACTCTCTCTCTCATCCACACAATCTAGAACCACTGCTTCATTAATCTGAGGATGTTCAACTAGACTATTTTCAATCTCACCTAATTCAATTCTAAATCCGCGTATTTTTACCTGATAGTCTTTACGTCCAAAAAATTCGATAATTCCATCTTCCAACCAGCGACCCAAATCACCGGTTTTATAAAGTCGAACACCAGTCTCAAGCACAAATGGGTCATCTAGAAAAACCTGTGTTGTTTTTTCTAAATTGTTGATATAACCCCGTCCAACTCCAATACCTGATACGCAAATTTCACCCTTAACTCCAATCGGACAAAGATTCATATATTTATCCACAATATAGATATGGAAGTTGTCCAATGGATACCCTATTGGTATGCTTTCCCCTAAATACGCCCGATCCATTATAAAATGAGTAATATCATCTGATGCTTCAGTTGGTCCATAAGCATTGACCACTTTTATACATGGATATAAATCAAACCAGCGCTGAATTAGATTTGGTTTTACAGTCTCTCCAGTGACCAAAAGATAACGTAATGTTTCTAACTCATAGTATTTATTTTCCAGATAATCTAACATTACTGATAAAAATGATGGAACAACTTCTAAAACTGTTATCTGATCTTTAATCAATAGTTCCACAAACCGGGGAGGATTAACGGCTACTTCCTTGGAATAAATTACCGTTGTTCCACCTTTAATAAGTGCTACAAAGAACTGCCAGACAGATATATCAAAACACTGAGAAGCGTTCTGAGCAATAATACTTTCATGTGTAATCTGAAGGTCGTTTACTTTTACCAGCATGTGATTTTTCATTCCTACATGTTCAACCATAGCTCCTTTTGGCTTACCTGTTGAGCCAGAAGTAAATATTACATATGCTAAAGAATCAGGGTCAAACTTCAAGTTGAGATTAGAGATGTCTTCTTTTTCTACACCAACAGTTTCCATATTAAATAGTTGTTGGCCAAATTCTTCTTCAATCTCATGAGTAACATATGCATCTGTTGTTAATAATAGGTGTGCGTCGGACTCAGACATAATATCGCGAATCCGTTTAATTGGATATTCTGTATCCGTTGGTATATAGGCACCATTCGCTTTCCAAATACCTAAAATACAAGCGACCATTAAAATGGATCTGTCTAACAATATGCCAATTAGGCTATCTTTTTGTACACCGGATTTTCTGAGAAGCCATGCAATTTGATTGGCTCTTTTATTTAAGTCACCAAATGAAATCTCCTGATCATTATGTTTTAGAGCAATCTTCTCTGGAGAAACTGCTGCCTGAAGTTCAAATAAATGATAAAGGGATTCCTCTTTTTTGATCTCCATTTTTCTGTTGTTCAACCCATAAATGAGATCTCTTCGTTCCTTATCAGTGAGCATTTGTATATTTGCAAGTTTCTGAGTTGGATCTTCAACAAGGTTTTGAATTAATTGTGTTAAGTGAGATGCCATTCTCTCAATAGTTTCTCTTCTAAACAACAATGTCGAGTATATCCAATCTGTCTGTAAACCTTCCGTTGTCTCAGTTACCATACATTCTATATCAAATTTGGCAGCATTCCATTTCGTTTGATATGCCTCTACCTTTAAATCAGTTGAGGCATCATGTTCCAGATTGGTATTTCGTAAAGTAAGCATCGTATCAAACAAAGGATTTCTACTTAAATCTCGATTAAGTTTGAGTCGTTCAACCAACATTTCAAATTGATAATCCTGATTTGTATAAGCAGCTAAGGCATTTTTGGATACCTCAGCTAAAAATTGCATAAATGTTTTTTGACCTTCTGGACGATTTCGAATTGGAAGTGAATTAACAAAAAATCCTATGATATTTTCCAGGTCTGCATGAGGTCTTCCAGCTATCGGCATGCCGACAACTTGGTCTTCCTGGCCTGAATAACGGAATAATAATACAAAATAAACCGCCATCATTATCATGTTGAGAGTTGCTCCATGCTCATTAGCCAATTCCTTTAGTTTGACTGCCAATTCTTTATCAATCACATGAGTAACCACATCTCCGGCCGATGCTACAAAATTTGGCCGTTGAAAATCATATGGCAAACTTAATACTGGAATTTCCCCTTTAAAACAGTCCAACCAGTAATTTTCCTGTTCCTGAATCTGTTCTGATTGTAAAAATTCATTCTGCCATGTAGCAAAATCCCTATACTGGATGTTCAGTTCAGGTAAACTCCGATTTTCGTATAAATCGAGAAATTCATTCATAAAAATACTTGTAGAAACCCCGTCAGAGATAATATGATGTAAATCCATAATCAAAATAGTCTTCTCTCCCGTTTGAAGCAAACCCACTCTTAAAAGGGGAGCTTTACTTAAATCAAAAGGACGAATAAACTTTAAAATCAATTGTTCTAATTTTTCTTCTTCTACAGTCTGATGTTGAATTTTAAAGTTCACTTGTTCATGAACGACTTGAACCAATTCCCCATCAACCAATGTAAAGGATGTTCTTAAAGATTCATGTCTCTCTATTAATGATTGGAAGGTTCTCTCAATTCTCTCACTGTCCAGTAAACTTTTAATCTCCACAATTCGAGGAATATTATAACTAATATCATCCTGCATAAACTGATGTAAGGCAAACAAACGCTTTTGGGCTGAAGATACTGGATAATAGTCCCTTCTTTCTAACCTCTTTATAGAATAATATTCCTTTTTCTTTGCATCCTTAACTTTTTCAGCTAATTCACGAATTGTAAAGGCCTCAAAGGCTATCATAAGAGGTATTTCTACTTGAAACTCTTTATGAATCTTTGCCAGCATATTCATTAATTTTAAGGAATGCCCACCCAATTCAAAAAAGTGATCATCTATGCCAATCCCTTTTACATCCAAAAGATTTTCCCAAATTGTGACTAACTTCTCGTCAATCTCATTTCTAGGAGCTACATATTTCTCTCCTGAATCCAACTCAGCCTCAACCTTTGACAGTCTGGCAAAATCGATTTTACCACTTGGTCTTACAGGAATTTGATCTATATACGCGAACTGAGTTGGAATCATATAATGTGGTAAGTTATTTTCTAATTGCTTTCTCAATTCTTTTATACTCACCTTTTTTGATGACACTAGGTATGCGCAGATTATTTTTTCATCTTCAATATCTTTTTTGACGACAACAATTGCTTCTTTTACAAAATCAAGTTGAACCAGATGATTTTCGATCTCCCCAAGTTCAATACGATATCCTCTAATTTTCACCTGATGATCCGTTCGACCTAAAAATTCTATTTCTCCATCCTGTGTCCATCTCGCAAGGTCACCAGTACGATACATTTTTCTGCCTGGATTATATGGATTATCTACAAATCTCTCTGCCGTCAAATCTGATCGGTTCAAATAACCCCTTGCTAAACCATCACCAGAAATATATAACTCGCCAGGAACCCCAACAGGTTGTACTTTCCTATATTTATCAAAAACATATAACTGCATATTTGCGTGAGGCTTTCCAATGACAGGTCTCTTGATAAAACTTGCATAACGTTTGTCATCAACTACAATACTCGTACATCCAATTGTTGCTTCCGTTGGCCCATAATGATTCACAATTGTAACTTTCGGGTATTTTCTCTTAAAAATCTTTAAATCATTAGGTCTTATCTCTTCACCACCAAAGATAATGGTTCGTAAAGATAACATCTGACCTTTATTCATAAATGCAGTACTATTAAGCATTACTTTAAATAATGAAGGAATTACCTTTATTAAAGTTATTTGATTAAAATAAATATACTCAATCAATAAGTTAGAATCTTTAAATGCACTATCAGAAATGATATACACAGATGCCCCTGCCAATAATGCTGGCCATAAATTTGTATAAGTACCATCAAATGAATATGACATTAACAAAAGACTTCTATCTTCTACATGAACATTCAGCTTTTCAATAATGTGCATCGTATAATTGCTTAACGCTCTATGTTCAACCATCACCCCTTTGGGTAACCCTGTAGAACCAGAAGTATAAATTACATAACACAAATCATCTACGGAGTTAACTACTGGTAACTCATCCGTTGATTTAGAGTAATAAACCGGATCATCAAGGGAAATAACCTCACCATCAAATGTATAATCATTCATTTTACCAGTCTTCGACAGGATAGCATGAATCTGACTATCCTCAAATATATATTGAATTCTATCACTGGGGTACTCTGGGTCAATCGGTAAAAACGCTCCTCCAGATTTCAATATACCTAAAATAGCTACAATGATTTCGATAGAACGATCTAGCAAAATACCAACAATCTGATTCCTTTCAACACCCTTTTCTCTTAAAGTTCTGGCCAATTGATTCGCTCTTTCATTCAATTGACGATAGGTTAACTTTTCATTTTCATAAACCACAGCTACACAATCTGGAGTCTGATCAACCTGTTGTCTAAAAAACTGGTGAATTGGACCACTAGAAAAACTTCTATCAGTTTGATTAAATATAAATAACAATTCTTTTTTCTCTTGTGCAGTGGTCAACTCAATATCTTTGATTGCTACAGATGGATTTAGGGTTATTTGTTCCGTAATATTTTGAAGATGACACCCCATCCTTTCAATGGTTTTCTTCTGGAATAACTGACTTCTGTAAATCATTTTAAATTGAATTTTTCCATCGATTTCTCTAACATGTAAATTTAGATCAACCTTCGTTGACGGGTTTTCCAAAGGGTATACACTAAAAGTCAGGCCCGGAATCTTCTTCTCTGCAAAGTCCAAATTTTGAACAGCCAACATCGTATCAAATAATGGGTTATGACTATGGTCACGTTCTACTGCCAATCCTAAGTTTTCCACGAGAAGCTCAAATGGGTAATTTTGATTTTCAAAGGCTTTTAACGTATTTTCTTTGACTTTCAGTAAATATTCCTTAAACTTAAGATTTGGTTTAGGATAATTTCTCATCGAAAGTGTGTTTACAAACATTCCGATCATTCCTACCGTATCTGGATGGTTTCTTCCAGCAATAGGGGTTCCTATAATAATATCTTCCTGTTTCGTGTATTTAGCCAAAAACACTGAATAAATTGCTAACAGATTCATGTATAATGTGGTTCCACTTTGTTGACCCAACTGTCGTAACTTTTCACTTTCTTCCTCAGTTAGTTCAAAATAAAACTGATCACCTATAAAACTTGCAGAAGAACGTGAATAATCTGTTGGCATATTTAAAAACGGGATCTCTTCAGAAAACTTTTCTAGCCAGAACTTTTCTTCATGTACTAAATTGCTTTCTAATTGATCATTTTGCCATACAACATATTCTTTGCACTGTACCCTTAAATCAGGCAAATTATTACCAGCATATAGTTCACAAAACTCATCAACAAGTATTTCCATAGATGTACCATCTGATATAATGTGGTGCATATCAAATGCTAATACAGTCCTTGATTCTGTTCTAACTACACTACTCCGCACAAGTGGTGCTTTTTCTAAATCAAAAGGTTGAATAAAATTTTGCAAAGTTGTTTTTAGTTCCTGTTCACTAACCACTACACTTTTTATCGCTACATCCACCCCTGAAGCAATTTTTTGAACCACCTCTCCATTGATAAAATGAAAAGATGTTCGGAGTGATTCATGTCGTTGTACTAATTTTTGAAATGCTATCTCTAACCTTTCATTATCTAACATACCATCTACTTGTAGAAATCTAGGCATGTTATATGTTGGATTTTTTTCACCAAATTGATTCATAATAATGTAAATACGTCTTTGTGCTGCTAATACCGGGTAGAAATCTTTTTCTTCTAGCTTCTCAAGGGAAGAATATCCTTTCTCCTCTTGTAATTGAACAAAACCCGCATACTCTTTCAGAGTTGGCAATTCAAATATTTTTTTTAAAGAAATCCTTACACCAAATTCCTGATATATTTTAGAGATCACCGTTGTTGCTTTCAATGAATGACCGCCTAGATCAAAGAAATGATCCTCTCTTCCAACCTGGTCAACACCTAAAACATCAGCCCAAATCTGTGCAATTTTCTCTTCAACCTCATTGCTTGGTGCTACATACTCTCTAACATTATGCTGACTCTCTGACGGTACTGGAAGAGCTTTTCTATCAACTTTGCCATTTGGATTTAATGGTATTCGTTCCAATTGGATAAAGAAAGTAGGAATCATATATTCAGGTAAACGTTGTAAGAGATCTCTTCTCAATTCTTTTACATCTACATCTCCTGCGGTAACAATATAAGCACATAAAAACTTCTCACCATCAGCACTTTGCTGATCAAGAACGACCACTTCTTTAATATTTTTATAATCTAATAACTGATTTTCTATATCACCTAGTTCAATTCTGACCCCTCGAATTTTTACCTGAAAATCTTTTCGACCAAGAACTTCTAGATTTCCGTCAAACAAAACCCTTCCCAAATCCCCAGTTTTATACAAAAGATCTTTCGGATCATCAGTAAATGGGTTCTGGATAAACCGTTCTCTGGTTAGATTTGCATCAGTATATCCTAATGTTCGATATGGGGTGCGAATAAATATTTCCCCGATCGTCCCTGCACTACAAGGGTTCATTTCTTCATCAAAAATTATTATCTGTGAACCTCGTATAGCCTTTCCAGCAGAGATAAAACCCTTCTCCAAATCTTTTTTGGAAACAAAATAACAGGTCTTGGTCAAAGTCGTTTCAGTCGGTCCATAAAAATTTACAATTTGAATTCGTTCATCAAAGATTTGATACCATTTCTTGAGCTGATTTGGTAAAATATGCTCTCCAGCCAGTACCACATATTTCAGATTTTGAAATAGTTCTGGTTCTAAATTTCCTGATGTAATTAACTTAAATATGCTAGGAACTGTAGAAAGTACATGCACATTATTTCCATCAATCCATTCTGTCAAGTTTATCCTATTTAATAAAAGATCTCTATGCTCTGGAATACACACTGTTCCTCCAGCACATAATGGGATAAGTGTATCTTTTAAAAATGCATCAAAACCAATCGATGCAATCTGGCTAAAACGAGTCCCAGGCTGTATATCCAGAGTTTCATTTTCCCATTTTATAAATTGTAACAAACCTTTATGACAGCCAACAATTCCCTTTGGTTTTCCTGTAGAACCTGATGTAAAGTATATATAAATCCGATCATCAGGTTTATATATTTGTGCTGGACGTTCTAAACACTCAAACTCTTTAACCCATTCATCAAACAAAACTACATCTAGATTTTGCTTTTTTATATCCGTTAAAGCTCGCTGCAAATGGTTATAGTCTGTTATCAGTAACTCCAGATCCCCGGTATCCACCATACACTTTACTCTTTGTTTCGGATATCCAGGGTCAAGGGGAACGAATGCACAACCAGCTTTTAAAATCCCAAGTATTAATACAATCACCTCTGTACGATTATCTACAAAGATACCAATAAACGCACCTTTTTTATATCCCCTATTCAGTAGGGCATGAGCAACCTGATTGGATTTTTGATCCAATTCCTTATATGTGATTCTTTTACTACCGTATTCAAGAGCCACAGCATCAGGCATCTGATCGACTATTTGGTAAAATAATTCCGGAATAGTTATTTTCATATCCATAGGACTGCAACCATATCTAGATATAGTTGCAGCCTTCCTCCCTTCACTTACATTTTAAAATTCTTCTTCGAGACTGGCGGCGAGAAGATTAAACACATTTTCTTCTTCCACCATAGACCGTCTCAATTCTCCAACCCTTACAGTTGGATTTGTAAGAGCTTTCTCTAACATAAACAGTAATTCATCAGCAAATCTTTCTACTGTTGCTTTTTTAAATAGGTCTGTGCTATATCTGAAAGCAAACTGAATTTTGTTCTCTACTTCCCCGGCATATAAAGTTAAGTCAAATTTACTGGTTTGATCTTCATTCCAATATGGTATTAATGTATATTCCTTTGTTTTCACCTCAGGCATTCCAAAATTCTGAAATACAAGCATGACGTCAAATAATGGATTTCTTCCTGAAGTTGTCTCGATTTTTAACATTTCAACCATTCTCTCATATTGGAATTCTTGATTTTCATAAGCTTTCAGAGTATTTGAACGTATTTCTTGCAGAAATTCTGTAAAGGTTTGCCCGGCCATAGGTCTGGTACGTAGTGGTAATGTGTTAATAAACATCCCTATTACCTTCTCCAACTCTGGGTGCAATCTTCCAGCAATAGGAGAGCCGATGATAACATCTTCCCGATCCCCATATTTAGAAAGAAAAATACTGTATGCAGCCAGAACAACCATAAAGAGTGTAGCATCATTTTCTCGGGCCAGTTTTTTCATCACTTCAGTTATCGCACCATCCAATTCGAACTCAATTAACCCACCTCTGGTACTTTTTTCTTTCGGACGCTCATAATCATTTGGAAGGTTCAATGGAAGTGGCAGGTTTTTGAACTCATTAAGCCAAAAACTTTCCTGTTGCTTCAATGCTCCTGAGTTCAACCGTTCATTCTGCCAGAGTGCATAATCTTTAAATTGCAATGTTAGTGCTGGCAATTCTCCATCATAATAGAGTTTACTTAACTCCTGGATCAAAACCTTCATGGAAGTTCCATCAGAGATTATGTGATGCATATCAAAAGCTAAAAATTGTCGTTCTTTCGTTTCAATAAATGCAACCCGCATCAAAGGTGGTTTATTTAATTGAAATGGTTTAACAAATTCACGAATTAGATCTTCAACTTGTTCATCTTTTACTTTTAAATGTTCAACATGGAAATCTAACTTTTGGTGAATCATCTGGATTGGTTCATTGTTAATCCAGTCAAAAGAGGTACGTAGAGATTCATGTCGTTCCACTAATATACTAAAACTTTCTGTAAGACGTTCAAAATTCAAACTCCCCTTTACTTCCATTACTACAGGAATGTTATAGTTTGTGGTATCTCCTAAGAGTTGTTGGTAAACCATTAAATTCTTTTGGGCTGAAGAGACAGGGTAATAATCTCTTTCCTGCACTTTTGGAATCTCAATATATTCTGCTTTCTGAGCATTGAGTAGATAGATCATCTGTTCACGCAGAATTGGGTATTTAAATACATCATGAAGTGGAAGACTCACTTCAAATTCCTTCAAAATTCTCGAAACCAGTTGAGTCGCCTTTAATGAATGTCCACCCAATTCAAAGAAATCATCCTCTCTTCCAACTTTATCAACTCCCAGAATGTCACTCCAGATTTGTGCGAGTTTATCTTCCTGTTCATTGATTGGTGCCACATAATTAATGTTTTCTTCCAACATTCTGACAGGTTCTGGTAATGCCTTTCGATTGATCTTACCATTTGATGTTAAAGGCATCTTTGCTAGCTGAACAAAATATGATGGAACCATATAAGAGGGCAATCTTTCCTTTAAATATCTTCTAATCTCTTTTGTCTGCAAGTTCTGATCAGATGCGATATAAGCACACAGATATTTCATACCTATCTCATTTATTTTGTCCAGTACGGCCACCTCTTTGATCTCTGGATATTTTAATAGCTCGGTTTCAATCTCACCCAGTTCAATTCGGAAACCTCGAATTTTGACTTGATGGTCAATCCGTCCCAAAAATTGAATTTGACCATCTTTACTCCATCTAACTAGGTCTCCTGTTCGATATATCTTTTTCCCGGGGTTGAATGGATCTGCAACAAATTTTTCTACCGTTAGTTCCGGACGCTTCAAGTATCCTCTGGCAAGTCCATCCCCTGCAATACATAACTCTCCCAGTACTCCTACTGGCTGCAACTGATTTTCTCGATTCAATATGTAGACTTTTGTATTGGAAACTGGATAACCGATCGGAATATTTTCTTCATAACTTTCCTCAATCACAAAATAAGTTGTAAATGTAGTACTTTCTGTTGGCCCATAGCCATTGATAACTTTAATTTCTGGATATACCTCTCTAACTTTACAAATATGCTTTGGAGATAAAGCATCACCACCCACAATCAAGGTATGCAGTCTAGCAAAAATCTCGATATCTTCATCCACTAACTGATTAAACAATGGTGCTGTCAACCAGATCATGGTAATCTGATACCCGTGCAATCTTTCTTTAAACCGTTCTGGAGAGAGCAAATTTGACTTGCTAATCAGATGCAAACTTGCCCCATTCAATAATGCTCCCCAGATTTCAAAGGTAGATGCGTCAAAGGCTAAAGAACCTGTTTGCATTATCCGGTCTTGATTCCCGATGATCAACATATTAGAATTCGAGATTAGTCGATTTACATTTTTATGCTGAATCATAACCCCTTTGGGCTGTCCAGTAGAACCTGAGGTATAAATGATATAAATCAAATCATCGTTCTGGTTCTGGATTGTAAGATTGGAATCGTCTCCACAGTAGAGTTTAGCATCTTCAAGGTTAATTATTTCACCCTCAAATTCAACCTCTACCTCCTTTGTAGCTAAAAGAAGCTGGGTTTCTGAATCTTCAAGCATATACTGAACCCGATTCTCAGGATAATCAACTTCAATAGGTAAATAAGCCCCACCAGCCTTAATAATAGCCAACACACCAACAATCATTTCCAGTGAGCGTTCGGCCATAATCCCTACAACCTGATCACGGATCACTCCTTTTTGTCGTAAAACGCGTGCCAACAGGTTCGCTCTCTGATTTAATGCACAATAAGTCAATTGCTGGTCTTCATATACCAGTGCCACCTGGTCAGGAGTCTTTTCAACCTGCTCCTCAAAAAGTTGTTGTATGGTCTTTTCGCTGGGGTATTCAAATTCTGTCTGGTTAAACTTATAAAGTAGTTCTTCTCTCTCTTTGTCAGAAACCAACACGATCGTCCTAATCTTTTGATCCGGATTCTCTGCAATCTGGTAAAGAATCTTGCAAAAATGTCCGGACATTCTTTGAATTGTCTCTTCTTTGAACAATTCTGTGCAATATTCAATGACAAAGTGTAGACGATCACCCTCCTCAGAAACATAAAGAGCCAGATCAAATTTAGAAATGGTATGTTTAAAGGAGTACGGTAAAACAGTAAAATCTTTCATTTGCATCTCTGGAATCTCCATATTCTGCATCGCAAACAGTGCATCAAACAAAGGATTACGTCCCAGGTTTCGCTCAATCTCCAGTTTTTCGACCAACTCTTCAAAAAGATAATTTTGATTTGCAAAGGCTTTCAGGGAATTTGCTTTAATTCTCTGTATCAATTCTCTACCACTTTCAGCAACATAAACCTGATTTCGCAATGCTAGCGTATTAACAAACATTCCAATTATATTCTCTAGGTCAGCATGGGATCTTCCTGCAATTGGTGTACCTATAATAAGATCATTCTGACCTGTATAGCGGAATAAGAGGATGTTGTATACTGCCAGTAGACACATAAAGAATGTCGTTTCTGTGCTTTCAGAGAGTTGCCGCAATTTTTCAATCCACTGTGGTTCTACTTCAAAATGAACTGTATTCCCCTTAAAACTTTGAATACGTGGCCTTGAATAATCAGTTGGTAAATCAAGAACGGGTAGTTCATCTATAAACTGGTTAAGCCAATATTCCTGTTCATTTTTGTATTGTTCAGACTCCATCTGCTTATTTTGCCATACTGCATAATCTCTGTATTGAATTCTTAATTCTTGTAAAGTATTTCCCTCATAGAGAGCCATTAAATCCTGAATCAGTATTCCCATAGATACACCATCAGAAATAATATGATGCATATCTAAAAGAAGAATATATTCATCATCCGTTAATTTCATCAAGTAAGCCCTCAATAATGGTGGATTCGTCAAATCGAAAGGTTGAATCAGAGCTTGAACCTTCTCCTCAATAGCCTCTTTCGATGTATCATCCATCGTTAATACTTCAAACATAGGATCACAGGAATCATGGATTGTTTGCACTAACTCACCTTTAACAAATTGAAAGCCTGTACGTAAAGACTCGTGCCTTTGCACCAATTGGAAAAGTGCTGATTGCAGTTGATGAATATTAAGATTGCCTAAAAACTTAACAACAAAAGGCATATTATAAACTGAGCCCTGTCCAACAATTTGACTTAAAGTAAAGATTCGCTTTTGTGCAAAAGATGTAGGATACATCTCACGTTTTTCCACACGTTCTATCGATTGATAGATCCATCTTTCCTCTTTTTGAATACATTCTGCTAGGGCTCGAATCGTTGGATTCTGGAAGATTTGTTTTAACGAAAGTTTGACTGCCCATTCTTTTTCAATTCGACTCACTAATCTAGTTGCTTTTAAGGAATGACCACCCAGTACAAAAAAGTGATCATCGATTCCAATTGGCTCGATACCTAAAATCTCTGTCCACAATTTAGTCAGTCCTTCCTCCACCAGATTCGTTGGAGCAATGTATTTATGTCCTGAATCTTTACATACTTCAGGTTTGGGCAAAACCCTGCGGTTTATTTTGCCGCTAGGAGTTAATGGCATTTCTTCTAAGAGCACAAAATTTGATGGAATCATATATTCTGGTATTTTTTGCACCAATTCTTTGCGTATTCTCTCTATTGACAGATCCGTCACCAGGTATGCACAAAGATCATGATTACCCTGATCATCACTGTGGACAGTAACTACTGTTTCCTTAATTCTCGGCACTTTCAACAGTTGGCTTTCAATCTCACCTAGTTCGACGCGGAAACCACGTATTTTCACCTGATTATCGATTCTTCCCAAAAATTCAATGGTTCCATCTCGTAGCCAACGAGCCAGATCTCCTGTCCGATACATTCTTCCACCAGTTCTATACGGATTTTCAACAAATTTTTCCTTTGACAGTTCAGGACGGTTCAAATAACCCCTACCCACATTATGACCACCTATACATAATTCACCTGGTACACCAATGGGTTGTGGTTTATTCCTGAAATCCAGAATATATATTTGTGTATTCGCAATCGGCCGCCCGATTGTTGGCAAATCAGGAATCTCATCATCTGGTGATAGAGTTAGAGTGGATACAACATGTGCCTCTGACGGCCCATAGTGATTGTGTAAATAGACATCGTTTTTTTGTAAATATTCTCTAAACCGCTCATTTACAATCAACTGTTCACCGGCAGTGATAATATGTTTAACCGTCGAAGGCATGACTCGCCAATATTCTTCTTCTGAAAAAATAAATTTAACGTAAGCGACTGGTAAAAAGAGGTTTTCAATCTCTTTTTCTGCTAAGAACTGGAGCAGATGAACTGGTTCATTGCGTAATTCTTGTGGGATTAGATACAATATCCCTCCAGCCAACAATGTTGAGAAAATCTCTTGAAACGAAACATCAAAACTCATCGAGGCAAATTGAAGAGTTCCTTTACTAAAATCAATATTGGTTTGATCAAATTCAAATTGGAGCAAATTCGATAGATTCCGATGTTCCAGCATAACACCTTTTGGTTTACCTGTTGATCCAGACGTATAAATTAAGTAAATTAGATTTTCTGGTTTAGCTATCTCTACTGGATTTTCTCCATTCCCAGTATAAATGTTTTGATCGGTTAGATCTATCAGATTTACTTTCCCTGGGAGTCGATCTTTTAAATGATTTTGCGTTAGAATCCATTTCACCTGACTA
Source organism: Halanaerobiales bacterium (assembly GCA_023128035.1). The sequence continues at coordinate 28,654 of JAGMES010000028.1, forward strand.
TCTTCTATCATATATTGAATTCTTTCTTCTGGATAATCCGGATCTAATGGTAAATATGCACCACCAGCTTTCAAAATAGCCAGCATACCAATCACCATTTCCAAAGATCGATTTACCATCAAACCAACAATATGATCACTTTCAATTACACCTTCCCTTAGTCTATGTGCCACTTGATTTGCCTGGCAATTTAGTTCAGAGTATGTTAAATGTTGATCTTGATATACTACTGCGATATGATCAGGCGTTTTTTCAACTTGTTCAGCAAAAAGTTGATGAACGGTTACATCTTCTCGATAATTCATTTGTGTATTATTTAATTCCACCAATAAATAGTGACATTCTTCAGATGAGATCATAGGAATTTCTAAAACAGGCAAATCAGGCCTTATAATCATATTTTTAAGCAGTGAAATAAAATGATTAGCCATCTGTTGAATGGTCTCTTTTTTAAATAACCTAGACGAATATTCAAATGTGAAATGAATATCTTCTTGAATCTCCATAGCAAATAAAGAGAGATCAAATTTAGATACTTTACTTTGCAATGGATATGGTTCGACTTGTAGATTTTTTAAGGTAATTGTAGGTAAATCCATATTTTGCATTGAAAACATCACGTCAAATAACGGATTTCTTCCCAGATCTCTTGGAGGATTCAATTTTTCTACCAATCTCTCAAATGGATAATTCTGATGTTCGTATGCCGCCAGTGTATTGTCTTTGACTCTTGCTAGATAATCCAGACTTGTTTCTTCAGGTCTTATTTCTGTTCGCATCACAAGTGTATTAACAAACATACCAAGGATTTTTTCCAAATCTGCGTGTTGTCTTCCTGCTATTGGAGTTCCGATTAATAAATCCCTTTGGCCTGTATATTTATATAACAATAGATTGTAAGTTGCAAGAAGGATCATAAAAAGAGTTGATTCTGTTTTCTCTGCGAAAAGTTTTACCTGTTTTGTCAAATTAGTATCCAAGATAAAGTCAAATTGATCTCCTACAAAACTTTGCAGCAAAGGACGAAGCGCATCTGTTGGCAAATTCAGTATCGGCAATTCCCCAGACAATTGATTAAGCCAATATGTTTCTTCACCAGTCATTCGGTCAGAAAGCATAATATCATTTTGCCATACTACATAATCACGATACTGGATTACTAATGTAGGTAACTCACTTCTCTGATATAGGGCAAGAAAATCACTCATTAAAATGCCCAGAGAGGTACCATCAGCAATTGCATGATGTAAATCCATAACTATTATGTACTCATCACTAGAGCGTTTAATGAGAACTGTTCGAAACAATGGAGCCCTTATTAAGTCAAATGGAACAATGAATGTTTGAATGATTTCTGAAAGTTCTTTTTCAGATTCCTCAATTATCTTCAATGTAAAATCGACTTCTGGACTTACCTTCTGCATCAGTTCACCATTTACAAACTCAAAGGATGTCCTTAAAGTTTCATGCCTTTGGACCAGGCTTTTCAATGCAACTTCACACTGTGAAATGTTTAAATTACCTTTAAGTCGGAAGACGATTGGCATATTATAATGAACCTCATCCTTTTCCAATTGACTTAAGGTGAATATGCGCTCCTGAGCAGAAGAAACTGGATAAAATGCACGTTCTTCAATTCGTTTAATCGATTCGTACACTGACTTATCTACAGATTGAATGCATCCTGACAATTTCCTGATGGTTGGATGTAAAAACACATCGCGGATCGACAATTCAACCTCGAATTCTTCGTGAACTTTTGTAACCAGTTGGGTAGCTTTTAGAGAATGACCTCCAAGGGCAAAGAAATGGTCTTCAACACCTGGCTTTTCTATGTTTAAAATCTCTGACCAGATTTGTGCCAACCGTTCTTCAAGCTCATTTCCGGGAGCAATGTAACTATTCCCTGTATAAATCCTCCCGGATGGTTCAGGTAATGCTTTTCGATCTATTTTCCCACTTTGATTTAAAGGCATCTGGTCAAGTTGGACAAAATAGTCTGGAATCATATATTCAGGAAGCTTTCTTGACAGATATTGCCTTAATTCATTTATTGCTAACTTTTCTATTCCCACTAAATAAGCACAAAGATATGTATTCCCCGTATCATCTTTCCTATCCATGACAAGGGCTTCATGAATGCGTTCTTCATTTAGTAATTGGCTTTCAATTTCACCCAGTTCAATACGAAAACCTCTGATCTTAACTTGTTGATCAATTCTACCCATGAACTGAATTGTTCCATCTGAATTCCATTTTACTAGGTCACCAGAACGATAGATTTTTTCTTTTATGTTAAAGGGATTGGGAACGAATTTTACCGAGGTCAAGTCATGCCGATTCAAATACCCTCTTGCTAATCCCACTCCAGCTATACATAGTTCACCTGGAACTCCAATGGGTTGTAGTTGGTCTTCTGATCCCAGAACATAAACCTGGATGTTGCAAAGGGGTCTTCCAATGGGAACACTACCTTCTTTCCAATCAGCAAGAGAATAGCTCGTTGTATAGATTGTCCCTTCGGTAGGACCATAAAGGTTATCCACAAAAACATTTTTCGTATTCTTTTTCATTGTCTCTGCCAATTCTCCAGAAAAAGCTTCTCCAGCCACCAGTATATACTTGAGATTACTCAAAATCCTCCAACCGTGCTCATTTAAAGAGTAAACTAACATCTGAAGCATTGCCGGAACAAAATTAATATGTGTTACATGATATTGCTCAATCACCTGTAAAATAGATTTGGGATCTTTTTCAGCATCTTTTTCTAATATGACCAATCGACCTTTTCCAAAAAACCAGCCAAAAAGTTCAGTTACTGAGACATCAAAAGTATACGTTGTCTTCAAAAGATAAGAATCTGTGTTTGTTAGTGGATACTCTTTTTCCAGAGCGGTCAGTATATTCACAGCACTTTGATGTTGTATCAAAACACCTTTAGGAGTTCCTGTAGAACCAGAAGTATAGATAATATAAGCAATGTTCTCTGATTTAGTCATTCTTTCTAAATTCGATGGTAAATCTGTAAAGATAGCTTCATTTTCTAAATTGATAACGAATAAATTCTCTGACCACTTCTCTACAAATTCAAAATGAGTCAAAAGAATTCCAGTCTTACTATCATCCAGCATATATTGAATTCGCTCTACTGGATGATTTGGATGAATTGGTAAATACGCACCACCAGCTTTCAAAATCGCCAGAATTCCAATAATCATCTCAATTGAAGGATAAACCATAATCCCCACGATCTCCTCTGGTCCAACCCCACTAATACGAAGTAGGTGTGCCAGACAATTAACCTTCTGATTCAATTGCCGATATGTCAGTTCTCTTTCCTGATAAACAATCGCAACTTGATCTGGTATTTCCTCTACTCTCTCTTCGAAAAAGTCATGAATTAACTTCTCTTCTGGATATGGGTTCAGTGTCTGATTAAAAGTAAACAGAATCTGTTCCTTTTCTTTTTGTGAAATCATCTCTATATCTTTGATTAGCTTTGTTGGATTCGAAATGATTTCTCTGAGAATGTTTTTAAAGTGAATAATCATCTGTTCCATCGTTTCTCGTTTAAACAATTCGGTACAGTATTCCAATCGAAAACAAAGTTGATTCTGTTCCTCTTCAGCATATAATGAAAGATCAAATTTTGAAATTGGATATTCTACTGTATATGGTGATATTTTCAAATCACGGATTTTAAGTTTTAGAATTTCCATATTTTGCATAGTGAACATGACATCAAACAATGGATTTCGACTCAAATCTCTTTTAATATCCAATTTTTCAATAAGTTCTTCAAGTGGATAATTTTGATGATCAAAAGCGTTGAGTGCAACCTCTTTTACCTGACCTAAAAACGCATTGATGGAACGATTTTTCTGAATATGATTACGAAGTGCCAGAGTATTTACAAACATACCAATAATATTTTCCAAATCTTTATTCTCTCTGCCTGCTATCGGAGTACCAACAATAAAGTCAACTTGTCCTGTGTATTTGAATAAAAGGATATTAAATGCTGCCAATAGAACCATAAATTTTGTAGTCTCTGTCTCATTCATCAGTTTATGAATTCCACTATCAACTTCCTTGTCCAATGTAAAAGGAATCGTTTGTCCAACAAAGCTTTGTACTAAAGGTCTAGGCCAGTCAGTAGATAAATCTAATACCGGAATCTCATCTCCAGCAAGATGATCTAACCAATATTCCTCCTCAATTGTCATTTGAGAATTTTCCATCTTCTGATGTTGCCAGGTTGCATAATCTTTATATTGAACTCTGATTTCTGGAAGTTTCTGCCCCTCATATAGTTCTGCAAATTCTTTAACCAAAATTCCCATTGATGTTCCATCAGAGATGATATGATGCATATCGAAAAATAAGAGATGTTTTGTTTTTGAAATTTGCAACAACGCTATTCTAAATAGAGGAGCTTTTCTTAGATCAAAGGGTTTAAGTAAAGAGTGAATTGTATTATGAATATCTTTCTCATTAATCTCCAATAATTCAATCCGAAGATCAACTTTTTCATGAATGACCTGAACAGGTTCCCCTTCAATGAGATTAAATGAAGTACGTAAAGATTCATGTCTTTCAATTAGCTTGTCAAACACCATCATAAAACACTCTTGATCTAAGTTACCCTCAATTACTATGGCCGCAGGTATGTTATAGCTGATTCCATTTTTTTCAAATTGACTCAACATATACATTCTTTTTTGCGCTGATGAAACAGGATAATATTCTTTTTCTTCTACTTGCTCTATCTTTATAGAATCTACTTTCTGTGCTTTTTTAATATATTCTACCTGTTTCCAAAGGATTGGATATTTAAATACATCCCGCAATAGGAAACTAACATTGAACTCTTTTGAAATTCGGGAAACTAATCGAGTCGCTTTTAAGGAATGTCCACCCAATTCGAAGAAATCATCCTCTCTTCCGACTTGATCCATTCCCAAAACCTCACACCAAATTTGTGCCAGGTTTTCTTCCTGTTCATTGATTGGCGCTATATAAGTCTCACTTTCTTCCAACACCTCTACAGGTTCTGGTAGTGCCTTTCGATTGAACTTGCCATTAGATGTTAAAGGCATCTTTTCAACTTGAATAAAAAATGAAGGAACCATATAAGCGGGTAATTTATCTGTTAAAAATCTGCGAATCTCTACCTTCTCCAAAATCAGATTTGCTACAAAATAAGCACACAGATATTTCATATCTCTGTCATCTTTTTTGTCCAAAACAACTGCTTCTCTAATCTCTGGATATTTCATTAATTCATTTTCAATCTCACCCAGTTCAATTCGAAAGCCACGAATCTTTACTTGCTGATCAATCCGTCCAAGAAACTGTATTTTTCCATCAAAACTCCAGCGTGCTAGGTCACCAGAACGATACATTTTTTTTCCGGGAATAAAGGGGTCTTCAACGAATTTTTCTGCTGTCAAATCAGGACGCTTCAGATACCCTCTAGCCAGTCCATCTCCGGCAATACATAACTCTCCTGGTACCCCAACAGGTTGTAGCTGATTTCCACGACTCAAAATATAAACCTTCGTGTTGGAAACCGGATAACCAATAGGAATATTATCTTCATAAACCTCTTTTATGACATAATATGTAGTAAATGTAGTGCTCTCAGTTGGCCCATACCCGTTTATAATTTTGATCTCAGGATATGCTTCTTTGACTCGATAGATATGCTTTGGTGATAATGCATCGCCACCTACAATCAGAGTATAAAGTCCAGCAAAAATTTCAATATCATCTTCTACTAGCTGGTTAAAGAGTGGGGCAGTTAACCAGATTATAGTAATCTGGTACTCTTGCAATCTCCTTTTGAACTGTTCGGGAGAAAGTAAATCTAATTTGCTGATCAAATATAAACTGGACCCATTCAATAACGCACCCCAGATCTCAAAGGTAGAAGCATCGAAAGCAAGTGCCCCTGTCTGCATAATCCGATCACTGCTCTCAATCAACAGCATATTGGAGTTTGAGATAAGACGATTCACATTCTGATGTTCAATCATGACACCTTTTGGTCTGCCAGTAGAACCTGATGTATATATTACATAAATCAGATCACAAGTTTTGTTATAACACGGAAGATTTGAATCATCACCCTGATAAAGCTCCCTATCTTCAAGATTTATTTTTTCTCCTGCAAAATCTATCTCCATCTCCCCAGTAGTTAACAGAACATTTGTATCTGAATCTTCCAGCATATACTGAATCCTATTTTGTGGATAATCAATATCAATTGGTAAGTATGCGCCACCGGCTTTTATTATTGCCAGCACACCGATAATCATCGTAAGAGAACGTTCTGCCATTATCCCCACGATCTGATCCGACCCCACACCTTTTTGTCGCAAAGTTCGGGCCAGTTGGTTTGCCCCCTTGTTCAACTCACGATACGTCAGTTGCTGATTTTCAAATACTACAGCAACCTGTTCTGGGATTTTTATAACCTGCTCCTCAAAAAGCTGCTGAATGGTCGTATCTTTTGGATATTCAATTTGTGTCTGATTAAATTTGTGAAGAAGTTGATCTTTCTCCTCTTCTGAAATCATTACAATAGTTCCCGTTTTTTGATCTTGTCTCTTAACAATCTGGCTGAGAAGCTGGAGAAAATGTCCACACAATCTATTAATTGTCGCTTCTTTAAATAATTCTGTACTATATTCGATCTCAAAATTTAACCCTTCTCTGGTCTGTATAACTTGCATAGTTAAATCAAATTTTGAAATCTTTCGTTTCAATTCGAAAGGTTCGATGGTTACGTTACCTAAAGTAAGATTACGACTGTCCATAGTTTGCATATTGAAAACCACATCAAATAGAGGATTGCGATTTAAAGCTCGTTTGATTTCGAGTTTTTCAATCATCCTTTCAAGGGGATAATCTTGATTTTCAAAGGCCTCCAGAACGTTATTTTTCACTTGAGTCAAAAATTCAGTGAACGTCTCCTCTGGATTAACATAATTTCGCAAAGCCAGGGTATTTACAAAAAGCCCAATGACCTGTTCTACGTCAGCATGGTTTCGACCAGCAATCGGTGAACCAATAACAATATCTTCCTGTCCCGTGTACCGCCCTAACAAAACCGCAAATGTTGCCAACAACACCATATAGGGAGTCGTGTCGGTATCTCGAGCCAATTGATTGATTTTATCACCAAAATTCTTAGCTAGGTCAAAATAAATTCGATCCCCAGCAAAAGTTAAAAGAGGTGGCCTTGCAAAATCAGTTGGTAATTCCAAAATTGGAACCTCATCAGCAAATCGCTGTAACCAATACTCTTCCTGGCTTTTCAGCATATCCAGTTCAAATAAATCAATCTGCCATTTGGCAAAATCTTTATATTGAATTTTTACTTTTGACAATTCACGAATCTGATAAAAACTCATTATTTCATCAATCATGATCTGCACCGATAATCCATCTGCGATAATATGATGAAGATCAACAACTAAAATATGTTGATCAATTGTGCCCTTTATCAGAGAAACTCGCACCAGAGGAGCACGCGATAGATCAAAGGGGCGAATACATTTTTGAATCAAAGATTCAACTTCATCTTTTTGTGTACTCTGCACATCATAAAGATCGATTCTAAAGTCTATGTTTTCCTGTATCTTTTGTACTGGCTCACCATCTACTAGAGTAAAGGAAGTTCTAAATGATTCATGACGCTCAATTAATTTCTGGAAAGCAGATTCAAGTAGTTTTGTATCAAGGTCACCATTAAATTCAAAAACCTGTGTCATGTTATAGTTGACGCCAAAATCATCTAATTGGTTTAATGTGTACATTCTCTTCTGTGCTGACGATGTTGGATAATATTCTGCTTCCACTATAGGTTCAATCGGAGTGTATTTTCTTTTTTCCAGACTGGCAACATATTTTGATAATTTACGAATGGTCTCATGTGCAAAGAATTCTTTAATTGAGAGTTTTATGTTTAATTCTTTTTCGATTCGTGAGGTCATAGTAATCGCCTTTAATGAATGTCCTCCCAACTCCATGAATAGTTGATCAATTCCCACCTGCTGCAAACCCAATACATCTTTCCAGATTTGGGCTAACTTAAGTTCCAGAACCGTCTCTGGTGCTATCATTCTTTCCGCCAATTTCTGCGAAACTTCTGATTTTGGAAGTGCTTTGCGATCTATTTTTCCACTCGTAGTCAAAGGCATTTGATCTAATTGTATAAAATTTGAAGGAATCATATGTTTAGGTAAATGTTGAGAAAGATAAGAGCGAAGGTCAGATTGATCTATTCTTTCTACTGAAGTAACATAAGCACACAAATAGTAACTTCCCATCTCTTCTTTTTGAGAAACAACAATTGCTTGTTGAATCTGTGGATAACTGGATAAAATGGATTCTACCTCACCCAATTCAATCCGATAACCCCTAATCTTTACCTGGTTGTCAATTCTCCCAAGAAACTCGATATTCCCATCTGGTAACCATCTCGCCAGATCTCCTGTTTTATATAATCTGCTCCCCGGTTTAATCGGGTTTGGAATAAATTTCTGGGCTGTGAGTTCAGGTTGATTTAGATAACCTCTTGCCAGTCCCACTCCTGAAATACATAATTCTCCCGCGATCCCTATAGGCTGATTCTGGTTATTGAAATCCAATATATAAATCTGTGTATTTTGAAGTGGTTTTCCAATTGGAACCATTTGGACTTCTTTGGCGAAATCTTGCGACGAATAGCCAGTCGCATAAATTGTTGCTTCGGTTGGTCCATAAAGATTTTCCAGTTGAATATTAACAAATTTTTCTCTAATTGTTGTAACCAAATCTGGTGTCATCGCTTCACCAGCCGAAAATATATACTTTAATTTATTGTATTTTATATTTTTTGATATAATAGAAATAAAAATTTTTAGCATTGAAGGGACAAAATTAATATGGGTAATAGAATATTTTTGAATTATTGTCAGAATTCCTTTAGGATCTTTTTCAACTTCTGGTTCTAAAATTACCAATCTTCCCCTTCCAAAGAACCAGCCAAATAGCTCTGTCACAGAAACATCAAAAGTAAACGACGTTTTCAATAAATAAGAATCCGTTTCTAGCAAGGGATACTTTGTTTCCAAACCCGATAATGTGTTCACTACACTTCTATGCTCAACCATAACCCCCTTGGGCCTTCCTGTAGAACCTGACGTATAGATAATATAAGCAAGTTCAGATGAGGGAACCTTAACATCCAAATTTAAACCATTTTCGCAATAGCTTCCCTGATCCATTAAACTGATAGTTTCAATCCCACACCAAGCCCGATCTTTATTTTTGTCATCAGTTACAAGTAATCTGGCCTGACTATCCTTTAGTATGTATTCAATCCGCTGTTCTGGATAATGAGGATCAATTGGAAGATAAGCAGCACCTGTTTTTAAAATTCCTAAAATTCCAATCACCATTTCAAAAGATCTTTCAACCATAATACCGATTATTTCACCTAATCCTATCCCTTTTGAACGTAAATATCTGGCAAATTGATTGGCTTTTTCATTTAACATATCGTATGAAAGAGTTTGATTTTGAAAAACAAGAGCTGTCTGTTCAGAATTCTCCTTTGCCCGTTCTTCAAAAATACCACGAATCGTTTTTTGATCTGGATAGTCCTTTACAGAATCATTAAAACGATAAATTAATGTTTCAGATTCAATTGGATTAAGCAGATTCACACTGTCTATCGCTGCTTTTGGATTATTTACAATTTTACTAAGAAGCAAGATAAAACGGTAACAAATCTTTTCAATATCTTCTTCGGAAAATAAATCTTGTTTATAAATAAAATTTAATACGATAGGTTCTTCGCCCCCAACCAAATCGTTGATCGTTACTGTTAAATCAAAGTTGGTCTGTTCAAAAATTAGATAATCATCAATCCCAAGTATGGATTGTTGATCTTTAAGTATATGATCAATCGGATAATTTTCAAAAACCATAATCGAATCAAATAATTGACCTTTAACTTCACTTAACCCCTGAATCTCTACAAGGGGAGTGGATTCAAATTGCTCTTTTTCGAGTAAAGATTGACGAACCGACTGTAACAAATTGGTAAAACTCTGATTGGCTATCATTTTTATTCTAAATGGAATTGTATTTATAAACAATCCTACCATCTGTTCGATCCCCGGAATGTCAGCATTCCTTCCAGAAACCGTAATACCAAACACCGAATCATTAACATTATTATATTTTTGCAGCAGTATTCCCCAGTTTGTATAAATTAGTGATGCGAGTGTGATATTTTCGTCTTTCACAAAAGAGCCTACTTTTTTACTCAACTTCTCCTCTAGTTTATATGTATAACATGATACTACATGACTTACTTTTCCTGGTTTTTTATTACTAGAAATCCCGGTTTTAGTTTCAAACCCTTGTAATAACTTTCGCCAGTAGTTTTCTGATTCATGCTGATCTTTTTTCTTTAACCATTTGAGGTAAGTTGTGATTTTTTCCTTGTTGGGGATAACAAGGTCGTCACGGAAGGACAATCTATTATAGGCATTCATAAATTCTTTCATAATGATGCCTGTACTCCAACCATCAAATAATATATGATGATTGGTCAGAATAATAGCATCTCCACCCTGACAAAACCTACATAATGTAATGCGAAAAGGAACCTCGCGTAAATCAAACTTTTCTTCACGATCTTCTAAAAGTATTTGTTGAATCACAGCATCTCTTTCTAGATTAAGACCAGGAGTTATGCTTCTTACTCTAATCAGTGGTTGATGTCCCTTTAAGACGATTTGTACGGGTTGATCCAATTTCTCCCACCGAAAACACGTACGAAGCATTTCATTTGACTTGACAACAAAATTCCATGCCTCCTTAAAGATGTGCTCCTCTACTCTTCCTGATAAACTTAGTGCCAACTGTTCAAAATATTGGTCGCTATCAGGGCTTTCGAGATAGTGGAAAAAGATCCCTCCTTGCATTGGAGTTAGTGACAAAATATTTTCAATCTCCTTTTTCTCCAATTTTCTTACTTTTTTCATGAATACATCTCTCCTTAAGCCATTTTTGTTTAATTTTAATTATTTCATCACATATGTCAACTATTCTGATATTTCTTCACACTCCAACATTATTTTATTTGTAACTTTATTTATAATATTATTTAAATAATTCGACACCAACAAAAATTTATCCTTCTAAAATTTTAAATTTTTCTTATATTTTATTTTTATACACGTTATATTGTTTTGAAGTTATTTCTAGTTATTTTTTAGATATTTACCCCTTAATTTAATTAGATTATGATTTTTAAATTTTTTATTTCCTTCTATGTAGTAAAATAGGTTCATAATTGTTTAGTTAAAACATTCGTTATTAATTAAAAATAGAGCTATTGAGATTACCCTCAATAGCTCTATTTTAACTACATTTCATTTGCCTCTTCGCTGTTTAGTGTGGGTAGCTCTATGGGATTCATTGACATTTTTAGGAACGTTAAATCCTAAAATAAGGCATAGAAAAAGAAAAAAGCTTTTTTATTATACCACGTCTCGTTGTTGTCAAGCCTAAAATGCACTCCGCTACGCTCCGGGCTTAACAATGCAAAGTTTAGAGGTTATTTGTAAGTCGTGGTAAAGAATATTTGCTTTTTTCTTTTCTTTTTTTGGTTTTCTTTTCTTTTTTCCGAATATCTTTTAAACAAAAGCTTTTGGAAGTTTGAACGAAAGTTTACCACAAGTTAAGTATACAATTGTAATTAGATTTTTTATATTTCTATAACCCCTTGCCTTTCTTTTTGTTGCTTGAATGAGGCTATTAATCCCTTCTAATAGCTCATTATTTATCCTGCTTTGAATATACCGCATGATTCCATACCAATGATTATGAATGAAACGTGCTAATTTTATCATAGGTTCAATACGACTATGGGTAGCCCAAAAATACCACTTTTTTAGATACTTTGCTGCAGCTGTTATATCTTTTATTTCCCAAAACTCTTTAAGACTAAGCTTTAAGTTATAAGCCTTGACGGTTTTTAGATTCATTTTAGAAAGGGAACCTAATGAATCCTTTTGCTTTTTTGTCAGGTTTTCTGGATTTTTTAGCCATACATATCGAGTTCTTTTTAGAAGATTATTTTCAGTCTGTTCCATGCGTCTAACTTCGTCTAATGCTTCATTAACCTTTTTCATAACGTGAAACTTATCAAAAGTAATATCTGCATTAGGAAGATTTTCTTCTGTTCCTTTGATAAAAGCTGTAGACATATCACAGCTAACATTTTCAATATTTCTAGGATTACCATGATGAACTTTTAAGTCTTTTGTAAATGATTTAATGGTAGAAAAATCTTTTCCTTCAGTAGCATAAATAACTTTTGATTCTTCAAGATCAACAAAAACAGTTATATAGTTATGACCTCGTTTACTAGATGTTTCATCAATACCAATACTTTTCACTTCACTATAATCTTCTTTCCCTCTCGCTTCCTCCACGTAATGATTTACTACTCTCCATATTCTTGTATCATGTTCTCCTATTAGTTTGGCAATTGAATTAATTGGCATAATAGTGGCAAGTTCCATAATGAAGGCATCAAATAACAAAGTAAAACCTGATCCTAGTCTGGACCAGGGCACCTCTACTTGTAATACCCCATGCTTATCACACTTTGTTCTAGGTACTTTACAATGGATATAAGCATGAAATTGAAAAAAGTTTAAATGCCTCCATGTTCTTTCTTTTGTATCATGAATACTACAATTTTTTCCGCAATCTGAGCATGGTATTTTGCTTCCTCGTTTATGTAAAACATATATATCAAGTTGTCCATTTTCCTGATCAAATTGAACCTTATCTACTTTCCATGGATCTTGTAAACCTAATGCTTGTGTGAACAAATCATAATTATTAAACATTGATGATACACCCCTTCCAGTTATCTATAGAAAAGTATACCATAACTGGAGATGAAAATGAATGGTTATAGGCTAATATATCTAGAAATCCACACTAAATAGCGAAGAGGCGTTTTTTTTCAATAATACCGATAAA
>JAGMES010000280.1 GCA_023128035.1 Halanaerobiales bacterium
TCACTTCCTCAACATTCAAAACAGTTTTCTCATGATGATAATAAGGTGCAATCCCATTTCCACTAAAGATATTACCATTAACTACTGGCTGATTCACACCTTCTTCTTTAATCCCGTAATAAAAGTTATCTGCAAAACAACAGTCCTGAATATTAGGTGATGACTGATACAGATGGATTCCAATCTTATTTCCTCTGAAAATCGAATCTTTGATGTTAATGCACTGTCCATTTAATATAAGAGCCCGTTCTGCATTTTCAATGATTACATTTTCAAAAATTGAATCCTTAGCTGTATCTGAAAGATATATTCCTTTCCAAGTTCCTGAATCATTTTTAAACTCTATCATCCGATCAGTTCCGATACATTTTATTGTGCCATCAATTCTGATCATCTTGCCATCAGGTATAAGAATCTCACTGCCAGGTTGAATAGTTAGAACAACTCCCGCTGGAACAATTATATCACCTCTCAAAATTATCTTACCCTCCCATACTTCATCCAATCGCAATTCTCCATCATAAGTATTTGTCACCACTACTTTTAATGAAGCTGAAGTTTTTCCTCCATCTGCATCTGTAGCAGTAAGCGTAATCCAATATTCACCTGTTTCCTTAAATGCATGAGACACCTCTAATATTGAAGTATCTTTCACTGTTCCATCTCCAAAATCCCAATGATAACTAATACTTCTTTGTTCAGGATCATAAACTAATAAATCTCTATCATTGATTTCAATATCTCGTCCTTTATATCCAGAACGTTCTTCACCAACCCCAATCACTGGTGGTGCATTTACTCTGATCTTTTGAGAAATTTCTACTGAAGGATTTCCAGCCTTATCTTGCATAAAGAGGAATAATTCATAATTTCCATAAACAGTTTGATTAAACCCAATCAAATTTTTCCCAACTGTTTCAATAGTTTTAGAATCATAGCCTTTTGCAGGAATAAAATTCCCCTCTGCTGTTTTCAATTTGTAATAAACTGTGCCAGCCTCAGTAGTTGTCCAGTACACATTTATTTCTTCTCCATTTGTTACTATCTCCTGATTTTGCTCACTAAAACTAGCATCCGGTATAATTGTATCAATTATAAATCCTAAGCTGGAACCCACCTTTGACCAGGTATTTAAAATATTCTGTGTCTGTATTGCGATATAGTATCTTCTTCCTTCGTCTAAGCTTTCTTCTGCATCAAATATAACTTCTACAGTTTTTGCATATTCACCATTTTCTTGATCTAAAAGAATGCCTTCTCCTGAAAGTGTAGACAGATCATCTTTATCTTCTTCTTCTGCTACTATCTGATAACGATATGCTTTTATTCCAACTTCATCTTCATGTGAGGTAAAGGAAATATTTTTAATTTGAGTTTTACTGTTTAGATAATCTGCTGGCCCTGCTACTAAATCAACTACAGGCTTAGTCGAATCAAATAAAAATCCATCATCATACCCAACCTCAGACCATACTCCCGCATTATTTTTCGCCTTTACTGACAAATAATATCTATGATTATGTTCCAACAACAAATCATTTCTTCTAATCTCAACCATCTCAGCACTATCTTCTAAAACTATCCAACCAGTTAAATCTACCTCTCCACGTATCGAACCAATTCCATACATATATTCATCAATCTGAGTTTCTTTATCTTCACTCTTCCAGCTTAATAAAAGATCACTTGATTATCAATACAGTTTAACCAAAATTATCATGTGGTAATAGTATACTTTCTTGTTCTCTCTACTTTTTCCTTCTTTTTTGCAATAACTCTACCTAATGCATAAATATAGAAAGTTATTCTTCTCCCTGTTCCTCATATGCTTTTACTAAAACTTTATGTACATCATACTCTAACTCTATTTAAGTATAAGAACTCTCTATAATTCTTAACTCACATCTCTTTTAAAGTAAAAAAATGTCTGATTTTTAAAATTCAGACATTTTTTTACTTTAACTAATTTTTAACATATTAACTATTTATTATAATTTTAAATTTAATATTGTAATAAATTTTTCTATTTTTTCATTCTCAAATGAGTTACTATCTAAATAAAAAGCAAGAAATATTTTTGAAATTTTAATTTTATATGCACTCCCTAAGGATCTAGTGTACGCTTTTTTAATGTCCCTTATCTCCGTAATAGATATTTCATACTTTTTTAGCTTTGTTTGAATTATAAGTCGACCATTACACTGACTAATTTTTTTTGGGTATCTAAAATAAACAGGAAACATAACAAAAATTAAAGGACACATTAACAAGACATACAATATAAAGCTTTTAAAAAGTAAAATCAATATTAAATTACCTAAAATTATAACTAACAATGAAGATATAGTTTCTACCCAAAAAGCAAATTTATTTTGTGCATATTCGAAATCAGCCATATTTTAATCCTCCTCTACTAAAATAGGAATAATCCAATGATACATTTTTGAAGTATTATTAATGTCCAAGACAACTGGTACTGGTTTCCACACCCATCCAACCCCTTCAATCTCCAATTTATCTGAATAATCTAAACTTACCCTAAAGTTTAAAACATTCGCAGAAATATTTAGGATATTATGACTAGTGTCAATATAATCCTTTAAAGATATAGGAGGTGTATTAACCTCTTTTGAAATTCCAATCAAATTTATTGAGGCAGACGAGCCTAATGCATTTTTTAAACTCTTTGCCATAAGTGGTTTGTGATTTAATAAATCTTTAATTTTTATCCCTTGCTTTTTAAGACTTTTAAGTATATCACCAGTAAATACTTCAACTTGACCTGAGGAAATTCCATGATTACTACTTAATATTATAAAACTATTAGTATCAAAATGAGAAAGTGTGTATTTATCTAAATGTTTAGAATTAAAAGTAATAATATCTGCTTTTCCTTCAAAAACCACAACATTTACAATAATCCTAAATCCCCCACCAATCCATTCAAAATCAACTGCTTCATCATTACTATAACCCTCGTTCCACCAATAACCAGTAGGAGTTTTATTATGTCGTACAAACCATTCATCAATTAGAGCTGCTGTATTCTCAAATTCTACAAAGCGATTTAGTATCTTATCTTTATATATTTCTAAAGCCGTTTTATCATATCCAAAAAATTCTTCAGGCTTAAACACACTATTCCAGTAATCTTCAAATTCCCTAGCATCTTCTTCTGTTGCAATGCCTCCTCCATCTGTACTAGAGATATTGATACCTATGTTCCCACTTGGATCAACATACTTCAAAGCATTATTTAAAACATAAACATAAGGATTCAAACCCTGCGGTCTAAATACATCCCCGTGATATTCATCCTCCCGATTAAACCTACCAATCTCAGGGTCATAATATCTCGCATTATAATAATACAACCCCGTATCAACATCAGCAATCTGCCCCGTATACTTCATCCCTGCTTCTACATCATAAGGAGACTTCTCATAAGTACCAGCCTTATGCAAATCCTGACCAAATGGTGCATATTCCTGTTCAAATACTACTTCTCCTTCAGTATCTATCATCAATACAGTTGAACCAAGATTATCATGATGATAATAGTATACTTTCTCTTCTTCTCCACTTTTTCCTTCTCTTTTTGCAATAACTCTACCTAATGCATAAATATAGAAAGTTTCTTCGTCTCCCTGCTCCTCATAAACTAGTTGACCAAAATAATTGTAAACATGATAACTTACTGCATCGCCTTCTTCTACTCTTACTCTCAATCCTCGATAATCATATCCATATTTTGCAATATGAGAGCCTTCATCTCCTCCATTCTTCCATACATCAGTTAGTCGGTTCTTCGAGTTATATCCATACTTCCAGTATGCAATATTCTCTCCATCTACTTCACTATAATCAACACCATTACCATTAAAACTATAACTATTTCCCTTTGCAGTCATATTTCCAGCTTTATCATACTGATATGCTTTCTTATCCCCGACTCCGATTTTCATAAACCCATCAACATTATCTGTTAATGGACTCCAATCCTCTACTTCTTGACTCTCTCTACTCTTCAAGCGATTACTTCCATCATAATAATCATAAGAATAGCTTACATCATAGTGATAATTTAAATCTGTATAAGTTT
>JAGMES010000281.1 GCA_023128035.1 Halanaerobiales bacterium
CTGAGATCATAGATGAGATTAATGCTGCATTAGAAAGTACTTATCCGATTACTGTTTCCTGTCATGAGATCGCATCAGCATTAGTAGGTTCTTATCCAGTAGCAGATCTTACAGATTTAACAAGTCAATTTGAGGAGATTGTTAAGGGTATTGTGGAAAATCGATTATCTCATTCTTCTGAAGATAATTTAGAAAAGATCGTCTTAATGATCGAATCTGTATCTAGTGATTGACATTCTAAATGGCTTAAGTATTGGGGCTTACGCTTTAATTTTGTAAATACTTATAAATTAGAAAGTAGATTGTATAACCTCCCTTCAAGGTCTGGAACAGTTTTCAGGAACTATTCCAGGCTAATCCAATTTAAAATATTAGTAGGTGAAGACGATATTTTCATAATATAAAGGTAAATAATAGGGAAATGTAGAATCAAATTAGTAGATTTTGTAGCAGGTGAGGAGTTTTAGTATTTTGATGAAAAAAACTTTGTCTATAAACAATTCAAACACGGGAGGTAAATTATGGTTAAACATGTTGTTATGTTCAAATTAAAAGATCCAAGTCAAGAAAACATATTAAAGGCGGCCGGAAAAATTAGGAGTATGGATGGAAATATCCCTGTATTGAAATATTTAGAGGTAGGGATTGATTTTTTAAGGTCTGAACGTTCTTGTGATCTGATGTTGGTTGCTCAGTTTAATAACAGAGACGATTTAAAAATTTATGCTTCACATCCAGTCCACCTACCTGTGCTGGAATATTTGAAAGGAGTTGTTGAAGAAATAAAGGTTGTAGATTATGAAGTTTAATAATATTTTCGTAAGTGTATAACATCTACAGACTAGCTAAATTGATAATTTATATTATGAGGCTCTCTATTTTAGGGGGTCTCATTTTGATTAGGTGTTGATAGCGAATACGAAAAATAATTTGAATGAAGAGAATTTTTTTGAACTATAGATTATATTTATAGATATATTATGATTAGTCCACAAAAAGTAGTCATCTAGAGAAGGGAAAGTAGTAAAATTTGACGAATAATACTATTATGCAGAGTTATTAGAATAGTTGTGGATATAGAAAAATTTTTAACAAATTTGTTTAGTAGATTTGATCTGTTAAATCGTTTTTGAAGATTTGAAAGGAGATTAGAGATTCTTCCTTTTCAAAAGTGTTGTTAAAAAGGACTAATGATATTATTAATCGCTGGATTGCGAACTTTGGTGTATATGCAGGTAGTTTCAATTCGAGAATGTCCTAGTAATTGTTGTATGTAGCGAATATCAATACCAGCTTCAAGAAGGTGTGTAGCAAATGAATGACGCAGAGAATGGCAGGTGGCATTTGATTTTTTTATTTTTGAAAATTTTAAAGAACGTTTAAAAACTTTTTGAAGTGAGCGTTCTGACAGGCAACCACCTCTAGAACTAGGAAACACGAAGTTAAAACCACTTTTATATTTTATGAATGGTAAAAGATTAGGAATAGTTTTTTCTGACATAACGGTGAGACGATCTTTTTTTCCTTTACCAGATCGAACAAATATTGTTAAGTTATCTAAATTGAGGTCTTGCACTTTTATACGAACAACTTCCGAAATTCTCAATCCTGAGCCGTACATCATTTCAATCATAGTTCTATATTTCAAATTGGAAGTAGCGTTTAGAATTGATTGAATCTCTTCTTGAGAGAGTACTACAGGAAGTTTTGATTCTTTCTTAGGACGAGGTAAATCTTTATATGAGTAGTTTTTCTCATATAATCCATTATAGAGAAACTTTAACGCACTAATAGTTTGATCAATAGTAGATCTAGAAACTAACTTGGTTTCACAAAGATAATAGAGGTATTCTCGAATATCGCTAACTTCAATTTCTCGAGGATGGCGAGGTAAAAAATAGCGTATAAAAGCTCGGAGGGCACCAAGATAAGCTTTAATGGTTTTCTCGCTGTAGTTTCTAATTTTCATTTCCTTCCTAAAAACAGTAAAGAGACTGCTGGTATTCGTTGATTGTGAGTTTGTGAAATCTGGCATGGATAATACCTCCTTTAAAGTGTTAATAAGGTAAAATATGGGAAAAGAATATATTTTTATAATACCTTAATGTTAAGTCAAAGTCAAGCGTTTTTTTAAATTCGTATCAAAGCGGATTACCCGAAATACTGAGAAGGTTACTTTTTTTCGGATTATATGAAATACGGATATGTAAAAAATTGAATCTGCTTATCTGAACTGTTGTTCTGATAAAAGGGAATTTTATGTGATTAAGTGAATAAAATGTTCGGATAAAAAATGTTCTCTGAAATCCAGGGCATAGCCAAAACCATAACCAAAACTAAAAAAGAATTTATAGGGTCATTGTGGCTAACAACAAAGTAGCATCTATTAAGAAGGTATTTTTCAATTATTATCTTCGAGGAGGGTTAACTATAATGCCTTTGAAAAAAGGAGAACCTATCGAAATAGTAGATTATGATTCATCATGGTCAGTTATTTTTAATCAGCTGAGAGGAATTTTGCAAGAACACTTAGGTGATTTGGCTCTGTCAATTGAGCATGTGGGAAGTACTGCTGTTCCTGGTCTTTCAGCTAAGCCGATTATTGATATTGATGTGGTTATTGAATCTGTAGAATTTCTTCCAGAAGTGGTTGGATTTTTATCTAAGTTAGGCTATCGACATGAAGGTGATCTTGGGATTGAAGGGAGAGAAGCATTTACTAGAGAAGGTGTTGATGTTCCCTTCGACAGTCAATCGAAAAATTGGATTGATCATCATTTATATGTTTGTTCAAAAGACAATGAAGAACTAGCAAGACATATACTCTTTAGGGATTATCTACGAAAGAACTCCGAAACTGCTAGGGAGTATAGTAATTTGAAGAGGGAATTAGCGCAACGTTTTAAGAACCAGAGAGTAGCATATTGTGAGGGTAAAACTGAGTTTGTAAGTAGAATTATTAACCTTGCTGATGAAAGTAGTTGCTAATTTTAACAGGTTTCTTACAGTGTTTGCGATGAAAATATATAAAGTTGGGCAGAAAATGGTTTGAGTGATGAAGGTATGTGAACATCAAATGTTTTGAGGTTTGTTAAATCGTACTTTTAATCAGCAGGTGAAAGTAAATTCTCAGCAAGAGTATCATTACATTGATTGGTGAGGATAGAAGTTACGGGTTATGATATTACATGCTTTTGACTTATCTTATATATAGTCTATTTCGACAGGTGAAAGCGCTATTGCAAAATGAACTAGGTAAAAATAGGTTTTATAAAAATGTTAAGTTTGAAGATAATTGTTAGTTAAGTACAAAACAAATCGTGGTTCTTGATGTTTGTACAATTTATGAAAGTCGGTGTACGACTAAGTTTTCGACATTAGATATCTTGGCATGTTTTGGAAGAATAATCAAAGGTGAAAGAAATTCTCAAGAAGAGTATCCATTGATAGGTGGGGATAGAATTTAGAGGTTGTGACATTACAGCATATTGACTCAGCTTGTATATATAGCCTATCTCGACTGTTGATAGTGCTAATGTAAAATGGAACTAGGTGAAAGTTGGTTTTATAAAAGTGTAAGTTTTAAGATAATCGTTAATTAAGTACAAAACAAATCGTGATTCTTGATGCTTGTACAATTTATGAAAGTCGGTGTAAGACTAAGTTTTCGATTTAAGATATCTTGGCATGCTTTTGAATATTAATCAAGGTGAAAGAAATTCTCATGAAGAGTAACATTAAATTGATAGGTGGGGATGGAATTTAGAGGTTGTGATATTACAGCATTTTGACACAACGTGTATATTATATTATCTCTACAGGTGATAGTGCCAGTGTGAAATAGAATTAGGTGTAGGTCGTTGTAAAAAAGTGATATGCGTAAGAGTATCGTTCAGTCAGTATAAAAACATTCGTGACGCTTGGTATTAGTACTATATAAGAAAGTTGGTGCTACATCGAGCCCTGGACAACAGAGAACAACGGATATACGGTTCCGCTACGCTCCACCCAAATTCTACCTCCGCTACGCTACGGTAGAACTTCGTATATCCAAATGATGTTAGTACGCCAAGAAAAGCTTG
>JAGMES010000282.1 GCA_023128035.1 Halanaerobiales bacterium
TGTCTACCATAAGGGGAGCATATCAAGAGGGAATTGGGGTTTCAACTGTGATGTAATTTTTAGCGTTCAACATACTCTGGCCAACTACCCAAGATACCATTATGTTTTGAACCTAAACCAACATTTGAAAGATCACGGACATTATCACTTTTTTCTTGGATGACAATGTAATCATGTTTTTTAAAGTTGAATTATTCATTGTACGGTTTTTTAGAAGTTTTATTACCTTATTAAATAAATTTAAAAAAGAAGGTATTTTAATATAATTTATCGAATTAAGGGTATGTAAGTTTAAGCTAAGTTAGGAGGTGCAAATACTGTTTTTATTTTATTGGAATATGTAATGAATTATAGTGAGATGAAATTAAAATAGGAGGTAAAGTAATGCAAAATTCTTTCGGTAATTTCACAAAAATTATAAAAGGATGTAAAGTGTATATAAGACCCCCGAAAATTGAGGAATTAGAATATATAAAATGGCTTTGGGCTGATGAAGAAACTATGAAAGAGGTAGGAGGACCAATTATTCTTTCAGATAAAGAAGGAGGAAAGTGGTATTCTAGAATGGTTTTTCCAGGAAGTTCTACGGATTTTTATTGTTTAATTTTTGATTTAAATGACCAACCTCTTGGGGAAGTAAGCTTTCATCAGTATAGCCCTGAACAGAAAAGCGCTGAATTTAATATAAAGATTGCAGGACAGCATAGGGGAAAAGGTTATGGTAAAGAAGCTACTTATCTTATGTTAAAATACTTTTTTTATGAGTTCGGAGGACTAGTTATGATTGATGATCTAGCTTTAGAAAATATTAAAGGACAGCAGGCGCTTTTGAAGTTCGGTTTTATTCGTGATGATTCTAATAGTAAAGATTTTATAGTAAAAATAGAAAAAAATATATTTAACAAGTTATATGCGACAATTTAAATTAATAAAACCTATTTACATAAAATATAATAAATGATACAATATTAGAAGAAACAAATAATACATATGGAGGTGAAAAAAATGTTAAATGGATTAAATCCAACTATTGCTTTTACAGAAGTGGATGAGGTGCATATTCTATCTGGTCAGTGCCATTGTAGTAATACTGGTAATACGACCCAGTAAGATAATCTATTTTAAAATGTTCCTGGGGATACTAACTTTGGTATCCCCAATTTTTTTTAGAAGAGGAAATTTGAAGAGGGGAAGGGGCTCATATGGGAAGTTTATACATTAACAAAAACTATATTATTATTAATAATAATGGGCGCTATAGTGTTGTATGCAGAATATCTTTTAAGCATTTTACTATAAATGAAGATGCATTTAAAGTAATTAAATACATACAAGAAAGGGGAAGTTTAAATTTAAGTGAAATTGATAATATAGCTGTAATTAGTTTTATAAAACAGTTATCTAATTATGGAATTATTACAAATAATAAACAAGAAAGTGGATTTGACAATATTAAAGAAAGTAGACTAAAACCGGGATTAAAAAGGGTGTTTTTAGAAATAACAAAAAAATGCAATTTAAGATGTAAACATTGCTTTAATTCTTCAGGTATTGAATGTGAAGATAAAGAACAATTAACAACTGAAGAAGTTAAAAGATTGATTAATATGGCTCATGAAATGGGGGTTTGGCAATTTGATCTAACGGGAGGTGAACCGTTTCTCCGGAAAGATATATTTGAAATATTAGAATATTTAAACCAAAAAGCTATGGCAGTAACTTTATTTAGTAATTTGACTGTTTTAGATTACGAAAAAATTAAAATACTTAAAGATTTAAAAATTAGAAAGGTTATCACTAGTTTGGATGGATATAGTGATGTAGTCCATGATGGGTTTAGAGGGGTTAAAGGATGTAAGCAAAAAACTATCGATAATATAAAAATTCTTCGCCGATTTGGAATAGATGTTTCTGTGAACGTTATTATTGGCAACCATAATATAAAAGAATTGGATAAATTAATTAATTACTTAAAGTTTGATCTAAAAATTCCTTTTACTCCTGATATCATTTTACCTATTGGAAGGGGAAATAATTTATTGGATTATGATAAATATGCGGAGCTATTAGGATATCTGCATTATATTAAAGGCAAAGATTATAAATGTAGCATTCAAAATAGAGGAAAGTTTGAACTCCCGTATCAAGAACATTGCGGAATTGCTGAAAATTTCTTATATATTACGTCTGACGGAAAAGTGAATTTGTGTCCAAGTTTAACCTATAGAGAAAATGCTGATTTTTCTTTTGGAAATATAAAGGAGACTAATTTAGAAGATGCTTGGAAACAGATTATCTTGTGTTATGGTAGTCTGGCTTGTGAAAAACGTGTCGAGTGTGAGGCGAAAAACAAATGTAAAGGCGGATGTCGCTCTAGAGCTTATTCTGCTTATGGTTCTGTTAGTGCTGCTGACAAATCACACTGTATTATGTATGGTGTGGAGGATGAAAATGAAAAGAAAAGCGATTAGAGGTGAATGAGATGAAAAGGATTCCTGTATTGAAAAAAGAAATTATGTTTGTATGGGAAAAGAGTATAAATCAGGGCACTCTCTATGTAACTAATTTGAAAAATTCTCAAGTATTTAGAGGAAACAAATTCATATATGATTTACTAAAAAATATCAATGGTAAAAACACGTTACAGGATGTTGCGAATGCTGTTGCATCTGAACATTCTGATTTAGAACTTGAACCACTATTTGTATTATTAGGAGAGTTAGAGAAAAGGGGAGTTATTGATGTTATTTAATGACACAAACTATAAAATATTGAGAGAGTTTTATGAGTTAACCTATAATGACTATAAAAATCCTTTAGTTCCAGATAAATTTTACCAAACAATAATTAAAGATTATATTGATTTAGGAATTAGAAGAAGAGATACTCCTTTAGTTGTTTCTTGGGATATTACCAACAAATGTAATTTAAAGTGCGATTTTTGCAGTGCTGATGCTAAATGTGGTTATGGGAGTAATGAGTTAAGTACCGAACAGGTTTTTAACATTATTGAAAAATTAAAGAAAGCAAATGTTTTAGGGGTCACTCTGCAGGGGGGAGAACCTTTTTTACGTTCTGATATAGTAAAAATCATTAAGGAATTAGTATCTAAAGGTATTTATACTATCATTGTAACAAATGGTACTTTAGTGACTGAAAAAAAAGTTGAGGATTTTGCAAATATTCCAAGAGATTGGATCCGGTTTGTAGTTAGTCTAGATGGCTCTAATGAACAAGTCAATAGCAAAATTAGAGGAAAAGGGAGTTTTGCAAAAACCTTAAATGCAATAAAATTATTAAAACAGAGGAATTTTGATGTTAGAATTCAAAGTGTTATCACTGATGAAAACTATTACGATATAGTCAATATGTATAAATTGGCAATAAATGAAAAAGTAGATTCTTACGGTTTTACGTCTGTTTTACCTGTTGGAAGAGGTATTAATTTTCAACAACCAGATATATACGAAGTTGCAAAACAAGCAATTCTGATAAAAAAAATGCAAATCAATTTGGACGATGCTGTTCCTTTACATGGCATACAAATTGGATATGCACAAAATACTCCATATATTAAACAATTGACAGAAACATTTGGCTTAAATGATATTCAGGATCCGAATTTAGGATTTTTACTGAAATGCATCGGTGGTAAGTTCAAGATGGAGATTGATGAAGATGGTCAAGTGTATCCTTGTGCTTTTTTGAGGTTTCCTGAATTTTCAGGTGGAAATCTAGCTTATGATGATTTGGAGACCATTTGGAATACAGACAAATGGGATTGTTTAATGACTATTTTCCGATATACAAAAGATCGCTGCAAAGATTGTGATCTTTATTGGTGTAGTACCGGATGTATGGCTGTAGGTTATGCGATCAATAAACAACTCAATTGTTATGATGTACACTGTAAATATTGTGGGGTGAATGAATAAATGTTCACTGAAAATGAGTTTCCATTAGTTGAAGTCAATTTGGACAATAAAATGGGTGAATCACAATTTAATAAGATAGTACATAATTGTATAAAAAGTTTAAATAAAATTAATGTATATAATGATTAGCCCACAAAAAGTAACG
>JAGMES010000283.1 GCA_023128035.1 Halanaerobiales bacterium
TGAACCAATGATCAAAGCAATGGGAACTGTAAAGCGATGGGAGAATAAAATAGTAAACTATTTTGATTCTAAAATTACAAATGGCTTCATAGAGGGGTTAAATAACAAGATAAAAGTCATCAAGCGAAATGGATATGGAATACCTAATTTTTACAATTTCAAAAGTCCTTACTTTAATTTAAGTGCTATTCTATTTTTAGAAGAAATAATGAGAGTATTAAAATCAGAGGGTATAGCAGTCATTACAGAATATGCTAAACCTGACGGAACATCAATTATTTCTAATTATGTTGAAAATCATAAGGAAGTTGCTATCACCTTTGAATTACTTAAAACTGTTGTTACAAAGATTGGTTTTAAATGTGAAGTACTAGATTTAAATGAGTATTTAAACATTAACAATGATCAACAAATATTAAGCCCAGTAAGTTTTGAACCTCTTAAGAAGTTACTAGGTTATTACGGAATTGAATTCAAAAACTTATATACGATATAAAAAGCATTAAAAAGCTAGAAAAAAATATAGTTTACGAAATATAAGATATATTAAAGCTAATAATTTATTGGGATTTTTTAAGCTAACGATTATAGTATCTAGTAAATTATACGGAGTAACAATAGGAGAGAATAGTAAGTCATAAATTTATTTAAAACTATCCATCTCACTTATTACCTTGCTAGCGAGAAGCTTAAATGGTGATTGTATTGGTTATTTAGTTCATCTAAATTAGAAAACAGTTTTTGTGGATTAAAGCATGATACTTCATATTCATATACAGAAGTCAAAATAAATTTAATAAATTCACTAGGAAACGGAAATTGGTATAAACAAAACCGAACATCCTTTGACCTATATCCAAAATGAATATGATATGCAGTATGGTTATAAGGAGTAATATTATTCATATCTAAATCAAATCGAAAATATTCACTATATTGTTCCGGTTCCGGCAAATACGCCATAGAACCCTTTTTAACATTTTCATCCTCTCCATCACTTTCAAAGTATATTTGAATATAAGATTCATCTTCGAACATAAGACTATACTGAGAATTATTAACAACCCAGTTATAATACTCAGGATAAGTAATGAATTTCTCGTTACTTATATGCTTATCCCAAGTTAAAGTATTTTGCACCAATATAAATCTAGGATTTAAAAAATGAAGTTCTCTCGCCTTTAGATTATAAAATGTCTTCAAATTAGAATATAAACTTTTAACCTTCAATTAGTTTCCCTCCAATTTCTTTTTCAACTCTGCTTTCACCTCATCTGATAAGTTTGAGAAAAACTCATCCTCTATATTTAGTAAATTATCAATAGATTTTTCACCTTCTTTTTTTGTCTGTATACGTCTAGCATGTTCTTCATTACTGAGTTTTCTTGCTATCTTATCTGAGGTTGGATAAGTAAATTCAAAGCGAGGAACATTTTTAATTATATCCTTTATTTCTTTAATAGCTTTTTCCATGTTTGACCCTATACCACTAATTCTACACCAACCTTTAGAGCGTGTAATACTAGTAAAAGCTTTATTTCTAGTCTCGACAAAGTTTACATAATCATATAAATGATCAAACCCCATAACATAGACTATAAACGCCTCATTACCTTTTGCTTTGTACACTGTTGAAAGAGTAACATAGCCGGATTCTCCAAATACATCCCTTCCTCTATCAATACCCGGAATTATACTCGGAATTCCGGGTATTGAATAGTATGTTTTGTAAATGAGCGAAATTATTTTTAATATTGCTGTTGTCTAAAGTTATAACTACAATATCATGCGGTAGCACATTTTCTTCATTTACATCATTAATTATCCGACTAGCAATTCCTTTTATCTCTTCGTCTCTACTATTAAATTTTTTATATTCAACAGGTTTAAATTTCCCATCGTAAAACTCTCGTATTGCACTGACACTGTTTTCCATCGGTCGCTGAATTACCATTTCATCATTTGATTGACAATTCCCTTCAATAACTTCATATCCTATTGAAGACCAAATCTTTTTCTCTTCAATAACTTGCATAATGCCCGTTGGATTATATATTCCCAAACCAATACCATGAGCCAACATCAAAACTTCTAAAGGATTTCTATAGGATTTTTTTAGTACATAATCCATTTCAATATCATTACCATAAGAACCAGCACTAAAATCTACTCTAGGCTTTCCGTTTTCATACCCAAATAACTCATCAACATCTAAAAATTCCTCACTGTCAAGACTTTGTAATTCATCATAAGCAAATATAATTCTCTTTGGATTCTTAGTCGTATGGTAAAGCAATTGAAAAAAACTTGGTGGAAGGTCTTGAGCTTCATCAACAAGCACAAAATCAAATTCTTCAGTTAAATCATGTTTCAAAACTTCTGAACAAACATAATCCAAAGGATTCGCGTGTGACCTTGAAAACGGAAGAGGTCTAATAGAATTTCTTAAACAAGTTCGGTAATAAACCCCTTCTTTACTTGCCCCACCCCAAGAATGCATAACAAGTAAATTATCCCAATTTGGATCTGTCTTTTTATCTTCTCTATAAAATCTAGTTATCAATTTTCTAACTTGATTATAAAGACTCTGGGTGTGAAAAGTATACAAAATTTTCTTATCAGGATGTCTGGCATGTAAAAAAGCTGCTTTCATGGTTAAGATTATAGTTTTGCCAGTACCTGCCATACCACGTATTCTTTGTGGTCCATCAGGTATTTGAATAGCTGCTGCATGTTGCTCGCTATCCAAAGAGTTAATTTTCACATCAATTAACTTTATTGCTTCCCCAATTTTATTCACCTTTCCACCACTATAATTACCTTTATAATTGTTTAAAGGCCCAGCACCTTGAGAAACAGCAATAAATAGATCAGCCTCATTAATTGAAAAATTAGATTTTTCCAACCAAAAATCGTCATATTTCTTATCTAAATAATCTTTAAAGATTACATTATCTATATTAATATCAGGAAATTTTTTAATAAACATTTCCTTTTCAATTAAGGGTAATACAATAATGGTGTTAATACTTACTTTTCTTCTTAGAATTCTGTACCTCTTATACTTGGATTCCATACTTACTTCATAATCCTCTAACTTAATAAACGGTGAATCATAAACTTTATCTTCTAATTTCCATTCCATTTCATCAAAAAACGGTATGAAATCAAGAGGATAAGAATAAACATCTATTGCACAAACTCCGTATTCTTTATCTATTAAAACAATATCTGGTATTTCAATCTCATCACCACCCGCTACTGGATACTTGTAATATCCATACCCCTCTCTGTCATGCGTAATCTGCTTTAAATAATCGTACAATTTTTGAGTATCAGGAAAATTTCTAATTTCATTACTTGTTGCTAAAAACTTCATAGTAATCAACACCTTTCTTTTTTATAACAGTGTTAATAATCTAATTTGGATAAATATATAAATTAACTTAGCCTATTTCTACTAACAATAACATCTTGAGTATTTTGTTTAACCACAAAATGATCATAAACGCTAGCGTAAGCATCAATTTGTGGTTCTCTAAGTTCTTCATTATCATAAATAAAAGATTCATTCTTCAACTTAGTCGGATTGTCTCCAATATATAAACCAGAAAAAAGATTTTCAAACTCCTCTCTTTGATTTAGATCATAATAATGTTCTATAGTTGAGAGAAAAAGTGACTTTCCAAACCTCCTAGGTCTTATAAAAAATAAATATTTACTATTGAAATTCTCTAAGATTTCTATATATTTAGTTTTATCTATGTAAAAATAATTTTCTTCCCGCAAGTCTTTAAAATTAGTTATATACTATTTTGTCAACTTACATTAAAACATGTTCACTTACATAATTCAAATAAGGTTCAAATCAACATAAAAAAATAGCCGTACTCCTCAAGAGTACGACTATTTCTTAACATATCCTAGTAAGTAAACTCTACACTGCGAATTTCAAAATGACACTTCAGAGTTTGAATTGGCTCATCTGCACCAACGAATTCCTCTACAGCAATAGTATAATCACCAGCTAGAAGATTCATTCCAATATAAGAGAA
>JAGMES010000284.1 GCA_023128035.1 Halanaerobiales bacterium
CAACAATTATGTCTTATATCGGAACTGCTAATAAACATAAAATCGATGCTTTTACTGCAATAAAGGCGGCAGTAACTAACCAGTCAAAAGCTTTACTTTTTAGTTAGCGACTGAATAGTTACTAATATTGATGATAAGTGGACTTTATTTTGGATCTAAAGTAGTTTTTTCTTCAAAAAAAGATTCTACCGAAATTGATACGTTAAAGCAAGAAATTTCTACCCTGTCTAAAGAAAATAAAAAATTAAGTATGGAAATAGGAGCAAAAATAGTTGAATGTAATAATTTGCAACAAGTACATTTTAAATTTAAAAAAGAAATTGAAAGACTTCAGAAGATAGAAGAGGCGTATTTAAATCTTTCTTCATGATCCGAGTATAACAAAAGATCAGGCTTAGCTCTGATCTTTTTAATTGGTGCAGCTGCATTAGACAAAAGAAAGACCAAGCTAGTAACCTGGTCTTTTTAAATGTAAAATTTTTAAAATAATTAGAGGTATATTAACTAATTATGTAGAAATTCCAATATATCAATTATAGGGAGGTTTCTCTCATGAAAAGCTCAGATATATTTATCTCATACTCCTGGAAAGATAAAGATGTAGTAGAGAGCATTGACAAAGATTTTCAGGCCATTGGAATTACTCTTAAAAGAGATGTTCGTGATATAGGGTATAAAGAAAGTATAAAAGAATTTATGAAAAAAATCAGAAAAATTGACTATGTATTGATGATAATAAGTGATAGTTATTTAAAATCAGAAAATTGTATGTATGAAGTTTTAGAATTTATTAAAGATGAAAGCTTTAAGGATAGAATATTACCTATAGTTTTGGATAATGCATTTGAAATATTTAAAGGTACAGGGAGTTTAGAATATATTAGATATTGGGAAAATACATTTAAAAAACAACATAAAGAAGTTTCTGAAACAGATCCCATGAATAGTACCAAATTATATGAACAACTAAGAATAATTGAAATTATTAAGCGTAATATAGGTGATTTTATATGCCAAATAAAAGATATGAACATTATTTCTTTAGAAAATTTGAAACAACAAAATTATAGAATTATATTACAATATATAAACTTTGATGATTCTTCTTTACTGGAAGAATTAATGAATATTTATAGTATTAAAAATAAAGAAGAACAGGAGAATGCAATTAATGACTTTATAAAAGAACATCCTAAAAATTCAAGAGGGTATTTTTTTAAAGGAAAAATATATTATGAAAGAAAAAAATTCAAGGAAGCATTATTAAGCTTTACAAAAGCAATAAATTTGGAACCAGAATTTGCTGATGCTTATAACAATAGAGGTGTTATTTACAAAAACTTAAGGATGTATGAAATAGCTTTAGAAGACTATTCGAAATCAATAGAATTAAATCCAGAACATTTTATTGCTTACATGAATCAAGGAAACATTTATAATATTAGAAGACATAATGTAAAAGCGATAGAAAAACATTCGAAAGCAATAGAGTTGAATCCAGAATATGCAACCGCTTATTTTAATCGTGGTTTAACCCATTTTGAAAAGAGAGAATACATTAAAGGAACCAAAGACTGTTTAAAAGCAATAAAATTGAATCCAAATCTTAAAAAAAGATTTAAGAAATTAATATAGTTAATAATATATCAAAAGTGTTATAGCAGAACTAGAATACAATGAAAATACTTTTTAAATATACTATAATTGACAAAAAACACTAACCTAAAGATAGGGGCTAATCCCGATCTTTCTAATTGGTGCAGTATTCGAATAATGGCACTTAACATTCTTAATAAATTCCCAACGTTGCTATTCCATAGTGCTAGCCAAATAAAGATACAATCCTATCCAGACAACTAACTAAAATACTATACTAATGCTACTATTTATATATCATATTAAGTCCTTTAGAAAGTCAATTACCCCTACTACACCTTCTACTATATTTCCTGCTTCATCCTTAATAAACTTCACTGCATCTCCTAATTCGGTTACACCGTCTTGGTCTCCGAGTATATCCAGCGCCTTATAGGCAGTACGGACTTCTGATCCAGAAATTGGTGTACCCTTAATAGCACTTTTCGCAACATTCTTAACAATGCATTTAGCAATCATGTATGTAAGACTCATACCTTATCTCTTCTCTCTTTAATATAATTTACTAATAATAAAACAAGAAAAGTGACATATAACAGCAATTCGGAATAAACAAAGTTCAGTTATCGTTGAATGTTAAGCGCTGTCTTACAAATAAATTCTAACTATAATAGTATTAGATAGTTAGAATGCAAAACCTTCTTTTTTACATAATTTTGCTAAAATAGTTGAATAACAAAAAAATATAATCACGAGAATTGCCAAAGAATAGAACTGTGTCATGATCTACATAGCAAAAGCCCAGACGTATTTGTCTGAGCTTCAATTCCTCGTAAGGAAACTATGTCGTCGATCTCTATGGTTTTTTGTACTACTGGAGAACGACAAAATCTTAGACCTGTTCTGGATTTCCTCTATATTTGAAAGCTTGTTTTAAATTAAACAGATCTTCTTCGTTTCTGAAAGCTTTATGCTTGACAAACTTTATCTGATCTATTTTCTCATCCATTTTGGTAAGCATATCAGTAGTTTCAGCTTTGAACTCGGTTAGATCGGCAACTTGATTAGCAATAGCATCAAGTTTTTTCTCAAAACGTTCTTGGTTAGCTTTAAGCCCAGTAATATCAGATTGCATCTTAACCTGGTTTTCAAGGATTTTTTGAAGTAAGTTTTCAACGTTACTCATGTGATCACCGCCAATTTATATTCTACTCAACTTATTCGCTGTTTAAAACGATTTTCCTTTTTGATCATAAAAAAGAAGGTAAAATTATTTGTCGAGAAAACAAATAAAATAAATTTCAAAAAAATATTGAAATAATTAACATAATATGGTACTATTGGTTTGTGAAAAAAATAGCGAATTTTACACAAAAAATGTTGGAGGAGGAAATGATAGTGAAGAAAAAGTTTTGTTTATTATTGGTGTTGTTTTTAGTCGTATTAGGTGCAGTAGCTTGTTTGAATAAAGATGTAAAAGAAGTGATTTCTGAAAAAACTTACGAAGGTTTCACAGTAGCGGAAGTACAGTTACAAAACAAGAATTTAAAATTGGATGATAAAATATTAAGTGTAATTAATGAAAAGTATCCTGATGTAATTCCTGAAGATCATTTTTATGTAGAATGTGATGGGGAGAAAATGTTTTGGCCTGAAGAGAAACTATTAGCTATGCTAGATGGTACATATATTGCTCCAGTTCAAGAAGAAATTAATACTCAAGCTATTACAAGCCCGTTTAAAGCGTTGGTAAGCGAAACTGGAATAAGTGTTGAAATAAGAGATAGAGAAGAATTAGAAGAAATAATGATATTGACTAGTGTTACTGCTCTTTATCCATATGGGGCGAGCAATTTTACAACTGCCTTGTTAGAACTACATTATGATCATGATGTTAGTGCAGCTCTTAAGCAATTTGGATTGGGGATGGTATTTTTAGCTGCAGATTTAACATTAGGTAATGCTGCCACAGCAGCAAAATTATCAACTCAAGGAGCGAAAATATATAATACTGCGAGTAACGTCGTTACAATATTTGAGGCTGGTATTAGTATAGACTCTATTAACGATTCACAGGGATATTATGCAGATGCTTATGTAAATCAAAACCTTGGATATTTAGTTATGGATATATTATATACAGAAAAAAATCGCGAAGGCAAAGTAACAGCGTACACTGATGGATTAGGGGTTTATAAACTCGATTATTTCAAATCAACATGGTGGGGAAATATAACATTACAAGGCAAAGCAATAACACGAATTGGACCAATGAGTTATTCTTATGAAGCAGTAGTAGATACAGATTTTATAAGAAATAAAGCAGAAGGTATTTACAATTACTTAAAAGGTGATGTATCTTCAGGATGGCCATATACATATCATTATCAACAGGCAAATTATTAATAATTTAAGGTAACTATTCAGTCGCTAACTA
>JAGMES010000285.1 GCA_023128035.1 Halanaerobiales bacterium
TAAATAATCCACATTATTTACCAAATATTTTTTAGTAAAATGTTAGTAGGTGAGTAGTAACAAAACAATAATTACACGGTAATGATCTGGCTAATGGTATTTAATATTTTAAGATACCGCTCAGCAAATAACTCGATCAACTGCTGATTAAAAATATTCTTATTATATGTAAAATTACCTCGAAGTTCCCCAGAATGAGCGAATAATATAAGAGTCAAGTCACATCCCAGCAATGGGTACTGATAGTCAGTTAATTTCCACTCTAACTCTCCTGATTGAAACGCAAAGTCATCTAACCAAGAGACCAACATAGTTGAAAAGAGAGGATTCATCTCTGTAAATTGCAAACCCAATTTTTCTATTAAGGCATACAACGGATAGAGTTTAAATTCTAGACCATGACTCATTTGATGATGAACTTCTTCTAACAATTGATTAAAAAAAAACATTTCAGAAGTATTCACCCGAACTGGTAATATATTGCTAATATTACCTAACAATTGTTTATGAGTATCTAGAGGAACTCCAACAGTTATATCATTCATTTGGCTGACATTCCGCAAAAGTAATATATACCCTGCTAGCATAATCTGCTCTAAAGGTATTTCGCGCTCTTCAGCTAAACAGTGGAGTTGATCGGTTAATTCCTGGGAAATGCTGAAAGAATGATCGCTAGACTGGCCCTTTTGACCTCCCTTTTGATCAATTACTAATTCTAATTGAATAGGAGGGGTGGCATACTGATCGAACCAATAATCAAGATACATATTCATATACGCATTTTGCATCAGTTCCTTATTCCAACATACATAATCAAAATAATCGTACTCTCCAGCTAAAATTTCAAACGTTAAAGAATGAACCCGTCGGTGATAAACCCGCCCAATCTCTGAAATCAAACAGGAAATACTCCATTGATCTACTAATGAGCTATGAACTATAACTTTAAATGTATGTAAAGTTTCTCCCCGTTTCACTAAAGTACATCGCATTCCACTTTCTCTTAAATCGAAAGTGCTTCTTTTCTCATTAGCCAATAATTCTGAAAACTTGCTGGTCTGATCCAAGTAATCTTCTATCGTATAATCAAGATAGCGATATTTTACATCTTCCTGTGAAAAGGTCTGTTGTATGATTTCACCTTTCTTAACAAATATAGAAGTTAGATGTGGATATTTTTGAAGAACCGTCTGGACTGCTTCCTTAAAAACTGTAGATTGTAACATTCCTAACAGATCCATCTGCACAATAATATTCATCTGGGCATCCTGTATATCATCCAACTCTAAAACTAACTTCTGACTTTCCGTTACATCAGATTCTGTTAGATACATTGCTTTCATCTCTGGTACAACCATATCCGCCTTAGAAAATTCGTTATAAAAGAACAGGTAACTTACATCATTAATCTGAATAAGTCGATTAACGTTGTTTAAATTGGGTACAATCTGTTCGCGTGAAAATTCTGTAAAATTCCGACCTTTTTCTTCCATCCCTGCGATCAACTCATCCATATCATCTACCAAAAGAAGTAACTGCAATAAAGCCGGTCCATTTTGCTTTAAAAACTCCATTTCTTTGCTCTCTTCTGAAGGAATAATAATTTGAAGCCGTCCACTATTTTCTTTTTCAAGTGTCAGGTATACCTGGTTCTTCTGTACCTCTTCTTTTTGACTAAGAATCTTATATCCTAACAACTGATAAAACCGAAGGTTTGCAGCCAGATCAGAAGCGACGATGAGCGCGGTGGAATCATAATCTTTCTTCTTTTCATCCTCCATCTGGGGATCTTCTAATAATTCTAGCAATCCAATCTTTGGTAAGTAAATAAAAGCCACAGCCTGTCCCCCAAATAAACAGGCAGGCTGA
This sequence comes from Halanaerobiales bacterium, assembly GCA_023128035.1. Next base: position 1,870 of record JAGMES010000285.1, read on the forward strand.
GGTGGACTCACCACTTCATAATCAAATTGCTCTTGATCTAATTGTTGAAAAAAATCATCTATGCTGGAAACCTTATAGCATAGATGATACGGACTCTCACCTCTTCTCTGCAAAACTCCAAAACTAGGCGAAGTCTCATCAATCGCTGCAATCAACTCCAAAGTATCATATCGTTCATTCCGACATAAAGCTAATTTAACATTTTGAACCGGATCAACCAATGGTTTGGTACATTCAAAACCAAACCATTGATAATATTCGATCGCCTGGTCAATCTCTTCCACAGCAATCCCAATATGGTCTAACTCATTTCGCAACATGATTATTCGATCCTTTCTGTTCAGACTTAAAAAATGCTACCTAAGTGTTTATTCAAACCTAGCGTATAGCATCGTTTAGTTATAATATAAAATACTACCTGAACGTAGATGAAATACTCTATATTTACTTGAAAAATATAAGACTATAAAATATATCGGTTTTCCAAATAAATACTTATTACTTAAAAATAGTCCTTATCTTTATTTCGCCAATAAATACAAATTTCCTTCTTTGTTTTTCATATTTGATTCTATTTTTAATTTTGCTCTATTATTTTCTTAAATATGACATTTATTTTGAACCATAATGACAATAAAAAACCTCCAATTGCAGAATATAATAAACTACAATTGGAGGTTTTCATATGGATGGAAAAAAAGGTGTGAAACAAAATCTCCCGATTGGCCATGCAATGTGATATATAAGAGTAATAACTCTATATTGTCTGGCTCGATACTTCTTGCCTCCTCAAGGACTTCTACTACTAGATAATTTTGATCCAGGTTCTCTTTTACTGATGCATAAGCCATCAATATGGGCACAGATGCCTCTCGTCGATTACCATTTTCCCTTACTCAAATTCAAACTTAACCTTTAGATTCTCGTCAAGAATCAGTCGTGCCTGATACTTCTTCCCCGTCTTTTTAGACTTAAAACCTTTAAGTATCGCAGTTCTTCTCTTTTTCAGCAGAGTATTCACTTGGTTAGGGGTCAGCGTCTTACCACCAATCACCTTAAAAATGCTGAAATCACATTTCTTTTGCGGATGATTCCAGTTTGGGCAACTAAAAGATCTCTTTGTTTCAATGAGTGGGGCTCCACATTTTAAACATTTGCCGAAAGAATCTTTACCATCAGACAGACGCTTCCCATCTGTTTTTTCCAATTTTGTAATCAGTTCTTGAATATAGAGCTTGATTTCATCGATAAAATCTCTTTCCACCAGCTCCCCCTTTTCGATCTGACTCAATTTTTGCTCCCACCCCGCCACAAAGGTCGGGTCTATTAACGGGTCGTCTGCTAATAACTTCATCAGGTCCCTCCCTTTTTGAGTGGGCTTGATCTTTTTACCTTCTTTGACCATGTAATTTAACCGAAATAACTTTTCGATAATCTCGGCTCGGGTCGCCGGTGTTCCAATCCCTTTGGCTTTGTTGAGAACATCTTTGAGCTCTTTATCATCTACCAGTTTACCACAACGTTCCATCAATCCTAACAACGTATCTTCGGTTAGATATTCGGGTGGAGTCGTTGTTCCCTCTTTATCCCGAACTTGGTTAATCTCTAGAATTTCATTTTCCTTAATCGTTGGTAACTGGCTAGTATTTTTTTTCACAGTATCATCTTTCCAAAGGATGGTAAATCCAGGATCGAGAACTTTTTGATATCTGGCCTTAAAGGTTTCCCCTCCTGATACTGCTTCAACCTTGAAAACCTGTGTCTTTTTCGGTGAGAGAAACGCGGAAACAAATCTTCGTGCCACCATATCGTAGATTTTGGTTTCATCTGACGTTAATCCTTTGGGAACAACCTCGGTCGGAATAATAGCATGGTGATCGGTAATCTTCTTGTTATTCACCGCTTTACTCTTTAAGTTCAAGGAGCCAGCTTCAATATCTACATGTCGGTTAGACTTTTGAATCGTCTGAAATAACTCTAGGATATTGATGTCACTGGATATGTAAGGACAATCTGTCCGCGGATAGGTTAAAACCTTCTTCTCCTCATAGAGCTTTTGTAAAATGCCCAAACTCTTTTTCGGAGTAAGTCCAAAGGCTTTACTCGCTTCCCTTTGTAATGAAGTTAGGTCATAAAGTAAAGGCGGATTTTT
>JAGMES010000286.1 GCA_023128035.1 Halanaerobiales bacterium
TGCAATCAAATGGGCCTGGGAATTTCTTACTGAAGTATTGGGATTGCCAGAAGATCGTCTTTGGATAACTATTCATCCAGGTGATGAAGAAGCTTTTGAAATCTGGAATAAAAAAGTTGGACTATCATCTGATAGAATTGTACGATTGGAAGAAAATTTTTGGGAAATAGGAACAGGTCCATGTGGACCTTGTTCTGAGATTCATTATGATCGTGGCGAGGAATATAGCTGTGATGATCCAAATTGTCAGGTTGGCTGTGAATGTGATCGTTATTTAGAAATCTGGAATCTTGTATTTACTCAGTATAATCAGACTGAAGAAGGAGAGTATTTACCATTACCACAGAAAAATATAGATACAGGAATGGGTTTAGAGCGAATCGCTTCTGTTTTGCAAAATACTGATTCTAACTATGAGACTGATCTTGTAAAACCAGTTATTGATAAAGTTCAGGAGATGACTGGAATTGACTATACAAAAGATGAACAGGTACGGACTGCATATCGAGTAATTGCTGATCATATCCGTTCAATTACCTTTGCTGTCGCTGATGGTGCTGTGCCATCTAATGAGGGTAGAGGATATGTAATTCGTAGAATTCTTCGCCGTGCTGTCAGGTGGGGACGAGTTCTTGAAATTACAGAACCTTTCCTCTTTAAATTGGTGTCAGTTGTTGTAGAGATGATGAAGCCTGGTTATCCAGAACTTGTTGAAAAGGCAGAACATGTTGCTATGATTGTAGAAAATGAAGAAAATCGTTTCCAGGAAACTTTAGATCAGGGTTTAAATATTTTGAGTCAGATGATTGCTGAACAGAAAAAAGTTGACAGTAACGAGATTAATGGAGAACAAGCGTTTAAGCTTTATGACACTTATGGTTTTCCATTAGATCTAACACAGGAAATTGTCCTGGATTCTGGATTCACAGTGGCCATAGATGGCTTCAATGCTGCTATGGAAGCACAACGTCAGCGGGCTCGTGCTGCTCGTGAAGATTATGGTTTTGGCGATACTGTTGCTGAAGTATATAAAAAGATTCGCGAAGAAAAAGGATTACCTGAGTTTACAGGATACTCTTCTTTAGAAGAAGAGACCGAGATCATTGTTCTAGTAAAAGATGGAGATATGGTTGAGACTCTGACTCCAGGTGAGATGGGTCAGGTAGTTTTAAAGAGAACTCCTTTTTATGCAGAGAGTGGGGGTCAAGCTGGTGATATAGGTCGTTTAGAAGCAGAAGGTCTTATTACGACAGTAACTGGTACTCGCAAGCTTGCTGAGGTGAATTTTTCTGATGTATTGATTGAAGATGGAGCTCTTACTGTTGGAATGAAAGTTAAAGCTATTGTGGAAGACGGAATACGAAAAGATATTACCAGAAACCACAGTGCAACACATATTTTGCATAAAGTTTTAAAAGAAGTATTAGGTGATCATGTTAATCAGGCAGGTTCTCTTGTGGAACCAATTCGTCTTCGTTTTGACTTTACTCATTTCCAGAGTCTAACTAAAGAAGAGTTAAAAGCTATTGAAGAAAAAGTGAATAATGAAATTCGTAAAAACCATCCTGTTAAGACTACAGTAACTTCTCTGGAGAATGCTCGCAAGATGGGAGCAGTTGCTCTCTTTGATGAAAAATATGGTTCTGATGTTCGGGTAGTAAGTGTTGGAGATTATAGTATGGAGCTTTGTGGTGGAATTCACATTCAATCTAGTGGTGAGATTGGAGTTTTCAAGATTGTAAGTGAAGCAGGTATTGCTGCTGGAGTTCGCCGGATTGAAGCTTTAACAGGAAAACTCGCATTAGATTATCTGAGTAAACGAGAAGCTTTACTCGAAGAGGCTGCTAATCTTGTGAGAGCAAATCCAGATGATCTAGTTGTTCGTGTGGAGCGGTTGTTAGCAGAAATGAAAGAAAAAGATAAAGAGATTAACGCATTGAAGCAGAAATTCGCTGGATCTCAAGTTGATGATATTTTAAATCAGGTTAAAGAGATTAATGGTATTAAATTTCTCGCAGCTAAGGTAGAAGGAATAGATGGTAATGCTTTACGGAATATGGGTGATGAACTGAAGCAAAAATTAGGGTCTGGTGTTCTAATTCTCGCTTCTGATTTCAAAAATAAAGTTCTATTTGTTTCGATGGTAACAGACGATTTAACCAAAAAATATCAAGCAGGTAAGATTGTTGGTGAAGCTGCAAGAGTTACAGGTGGTGGTGGTGGCGGCCGACCAAATATGGCTCAAGCCGGTGGAAAAGATCCTGCAAAAATTGAAGATGCATTGAAAAAAGCTGAAGAAATGATTGCTCAAGGCTAATATAAAAAAAGAATTCTCTTTTAGAGGATTCTTTTTTATGCCTTAACCGTTGTAATTAAGAAATATATTTTATCTACCAACAGTATCCTTCAATACTAATTATATTAATAGCTTATTATAATTTTCCTTCTATTCTAAAAAAGCTTATATGTCACTTGACGTTATAATTATTAACATATATAATAATAGTAAAAATGTAATAAACTATGGATGATATTTTGTATTAATAAAAGAGGAGGTTTCAGAATGAAAGGTTTAGCATTTATATTTCCGGGCCAAGGTGCACAATATGTTGGGATGGGTAAAGACTTATGTCAGGAATTTGCAATAGCGAAACAAACTTTTGAGGAAGCAAATGATGCTTTAGGATATGATCTGATGAAATTGTGTTTTGAGGGAGATATGGAAGAATTAACAAAGACTGAGAATACTCAACCTGCGATTCTTACTAACAGTATAGCTTCTTTTAGAGTATATATGCAAGAAATTGGAATCACACCTGAATACGTTGCAGGACACAGTCTAGGTGAGTTTTCTGCTTTGGTTAGTTCCGGTGCATTAGAGTTTAGAGATGCTGTTAAAATAGTAAATAAACGCGGTCAGTTTATGCAAGAGGCTGTTCCAATTGGTGTAGGTGGAATGATGGCAGTTATGAAATTAGACCGTAAAGATGTAGATGAAGTATGTAAGGAAGTTTCCAAGCCGAATGATGTAGTTGTTCCAGCTAATTATAATTCAGATAAGCAGATTGTAATTTCGGGTCATATTAATGCAGTAAAACGAGCAGGAGAAAAGTTAGCAGAATTGGGAGGAATGGTAAAGTTATTGCAAGTTAGTGCTCCTTTCCATAGTCCTCTTATGCTACCTACAAGAGAAAGATTGAGTGAGGAATTGCAGAAATATACTTTTGGAACAATTAAGTTTCCAGTAATTTCTAATGTTAACGCCTTACCATATGAAGGGTCTGAAAAAATAATTGAAAATTTAGCTAACCAAATAGATAGTCCAGTTAGATGGCATGAATCAATGGAGTACATACATAAACAAGGTATTGTTAGAGCAATTGAAATGGGGCCTAAGAAAGTATTAAAGAGCCTAATGAAAAGAAGTTTTAAAAGTATTGAAGTTTTACAATTAGAAAATAAAGCACATTTAGATGCTGTTAGAGAAGTTTTAAAAAAGAAAGATTTCGCTAAAGTGGTTTCTAAATGTTTAGCTATTGTTGTTTGTACCCGTAACAGAAATTGGGATGATGATGAATATCAGAAAGGAGTTGTCGAGCCTTACCGAAAAATTCAACAACTCCAAGCTCAAATAGAAGAGAAAGGTATTGAAACAACAGAAGAAGATGCTAGAAAAGCTTTAGAAATGTTGAAAATGGTTTTTGAAACCAAAAAGGTACCAATTGAAGAACAAACAGAAAGATTTACAGAAGTTTTTGATGAAAGTGGAACATGGAGTGTATTTCCTGATTTTCAAAACTAAGAATTAGCAGCAGTATAATAGTTGACTTTTACTAGAAATTTGTATATTTTACTCGAAATTTTATAAAAGATGAAAAATTCACCTTTACAAAATGACAAAATAAATGGTATAATGATTAGCCCACAAAAAGTAGTCGCACTTGCATACCATATAAAGTA
>JAGMES010000287.1 GCA_023128035.1 Halanaerobiales bacterium
CTTTAGCTGGACGAGTTCACTTCGAACCGTTTTGTAATCATCATCATTCTTTTTCACCCCACTTTTTATCTGTATTTCACTACAAGAATCAAGTGATAATGCGATAAAAAGACTGAATGATTATTACTATCTAATTCCATTATTATTACTACTTTCTTTGTGTTTACGACTGATTCTATCTTATCATAGAATACCAATAAAATCAAGACCTTGACAATTCATCCACACCTATAAAGAATGAAGGACTTCTTGTCAACTAGAGGTTAAAAACATCATTTGTCCTCCTGAATTATACTTGGTTTACTCCATCCAATTTTCTAGATACTTTTTTGATTTCCTTTCTAGAAAACAAATTTGCTAACAAATTATTTCAAATATGAAAAAAGCAATACCGACTCCAGTATTGCTTTTTCTAAATCAAACAATTATGTAACTCTAAATGAGCAAATTAGCTTACAAATATTTACAGTCACTAAGTAAACTAGCCCTTAAGCTATTTTTAACACTTTCAAAACATCGCACAGGGGAATATTTCTTTAATGAGTTTTACTCATTTATAAAAAAGAAGAGAAAGCAGATTGTTTCTTAAACAATCTGCTTTCTCTTCTTTTCGTATTTTACCTGTACTTAGAAAAATTCCAAATCGTCAAACTCTACATCAAATTCCTGTGAGAACATCTCTTCCTGATTCTCTTTTTCTGCCAGAGATATCTGATTAATTAGAATATCTTCATTATCCAATACCACTTCAATGACATCTTTAAAGCTATTCAAAATATGTTCTATTACCGATTCTCCCAACTTACTTTGGAAAACAGCACTCAGGAACATTCTATCTTTGCCTTCATTTACATACAAAGTAAGGCCATACTTAGGTTGTGCTTCCTCAATTTGATAAGGTTTTACGGTAAATTCATTAAGAGTAATTTCATTATTGCTTTCCTGATAAGGCATATAGTTGAATAGTATTGAGAATAAGGAATTTTCCTTAAAGTTCAATTCTTCTTTTAATTTTGCGTATAAGTGTTCATATGGATAATCCTGATATTCTTGAGCCTCCATCAAGTTATCTCTCACGTTGTATAAGTGCTCTTTAAATTCTGCATCTTTCTGAATTTGAGTACGAATAACCAGAAGATTCAAGAAAACACCTAGTATATTTTCCAGTTCTTCATCTCTTCTACCTGCTACTGAAATTCCAATGGTTATATCTTTTTGATTAATTGTTTTCATTATTATTAGTTTAAAGATTGCTAATACAAATGCAAATTTTGTAACTTTATGCTTTTTACAAAATTCATCTATTCTTTTTGTTATAGATTCATCAAGTACTAACTGCGTTCTCTTTCCTTCATTTTCTTTATCGGAACTTCTTGCTGGCAGTTCAGTATAGGTAAAGTTATTCATTTTTTCAATCCAGTACTTACCCATTTTCTCCATTATTTCTGATTCCATCAGTGAATTATGCCATGACGCATAGTCTTTGTACTGAATTCTCAGCTGTGGCATATTTTTACCTTGATATAAATGTTCAAAATCTCTAATTACTATAGATAATGATACCCCATCAGAAATAATATGGTGCATATCAAATAGCAACAAGTACTTTTTAGCTTCGAATTTTATAAGAGTAACTCTCAAAAGCGGTGCTTTGCTAAGATCAAAAGGCTTTATAAATTGTTCTGCTAAATCTTTTAAATTTTCTTCTTTGGTTTCTCTATAGTTAATGTTGATATCGATCTTTTTATGAATCTTCTGGACAGGTTCACTATTAACCAATTCGAATGATGTTCTTAAGGCTTCATGTCGCTCGATGAGTTCATTAATGGCTTGTTCAAGCTTCTGTAAGTCTAACTCTCCTTCAAGAATAATAGCTGCTGGCATATTGTATGCAGTCGATTGTTCATCTAATTGCCATTGGATAAATATCCTTTTTTGAGAAGAAGATACTGGATAGTAATCCGCTTCTTCTACAGGGGATATTGAAGTATATATGTTTTCTTCCGCTTTTTGAATATATTCTGCAAGCTCTTTTATAGTCGGTTTTTTGAATATTTCACCCAATGGTACTTCAACATTCAACTTTTTGTGTATCTTAGAGACTAAGACAGTAGCCTTTAATGAATGACCACCCACTTCGAAGAAATTATGGTTTAGACCTAAGTGCTCTACTCTGAGTACTTCTTGCCAAATTTCTACGAGTTTTTGTTCTATCTTATTGGTTGGCGCAACATATTCTACTCCTGTTTGAACACTACCATCTGGTTCAGGCAGTACCTTTCTATCTACTTTGCCGTTGTTAGTATAAGGTATTTTGTCAATCTGCATAAAATATGATGGTATCATATAATCAGGCAGTTCAGTAGAAAGATGTACCCTCATTTTAGCCATTGTAACTTCATCATCAGAAACTATATAAGCAGATAGGTATTTGAGTCCATTTTGATCCATTTTATCGACTACAACCGCTTCTTTAATATCCTCATGTTTTAACAATTGTGACTCAATCTCTCCAATTTCAATTCTATAGCCCCGTATCTTAACCTGATTATCTATTCTTCCTAAGAAAGTTATATTTCCATCAGGTTGCCAACTTGCTAAATCACCAGTCCTATACATTTTTTCATCTGGTAAGAATGGATTATGTACAAATTTCGCTGTTGTCAGCTCAGGTCTGTTCAAATATCCTCTGGCCAATCCATCTCCAGCTATGCATAGTTCACCTGGTACTCCTATAGGAGTTGGATTATTATCTTTATCTAATATATAAGCTCTAGTGTTTGCTATCGGCATTCCTATTGAAGATTTTGATTTTTCACATCTGGCAACTGTTGCATCTACTGTACATTCAGTTGGTCCATAGTGATTAGTTAGTTTATATCCCAATGAAAGAATTTCATCTTTTAATGTATCTTCAAGTTTATCTCCACCAACGATAATTGCTTCCAGACTTTCAATTTTTTCGTTTTGAGCCAATATTTCTTTTAAGGTCATTGGAACAAACTGAGCAATATTGATCTGATTATCTTCTACAAATTTTATAAATTTCTTACTGTCAAGGGCCAGCTCTTTCCTAATTACATAAACACTCGCCCCATACATCAACGGTGGGAATATTTCCACTACCGAAGTATCAAAGGAAACATTGGACATGTGTACGATATTTTTATTTTTCAAAGTAAAAATTTCATTATAATAGTTAGATAGATTTACTACACTCCTATGCTCAATCATTACCCCTTTTGGCTTCCCTGTTGAACCAGAAGTATACATCACATATGCTAAATCCGCTGGAGTATTAATATTTTCAAGGTTTTGTCCGTTTCCTGTATATAGATCGCTATCTTGAAGATCAATTACTATTCCATCATATGCAACATTTTCTGCAGTATCATTGTGAGTAAGCAATATCCTTGCATCACTATCTTCAAGCATGTACTCTATTCTTTCTATCGGATAGTCAGGATCTACTGGCAGATAAGCTCCACCGGCTTTTAATACAGCTAGAATTCCGATAATCATCTCGATAGAACGGTCAGCCATGATACCAATGATTTCATCTCTGGCAACACCATATTCTCTAAGCAAATGAGCCAGTTGATTAGTCTTTGTATTTAATTCCCCATAGATCAACTTCTCATCATTAAATACTAAGGCCACTTTCGCTGGCGTCCTGTCTACCTGTTCAATAAACAACTCATGTAATGTTTTCTCCTTTTCATAACCCAGATTGGTATCGTTAAATTCGTCTAGTAACTGTTTTCTTTCCATATCGATAAGTATCTCAATCTCCGTCAGTTTTACCTCTGGATTATCAGTTATTTTTCTTAAGATATTTACATAGTGAGTTGATAGTCTTTCCATTGTTTCCATTTTAAATAAGTCAGTACAGTATTCAAAGTTTAAATTTATTTCGTCTTCACCTATGGAGGTGTCTTCATAGGCTGAAATT
>JAGMES010000288.1 GCA_023128035.1 Halanaerobiales bacterium
TTGGGAAACCTCTTGGGAAACCTCTCAGGAAGAAGCAGAAGAAATTGCTCTTGAAGATCCTTTTACATGTCAGAGATATTATCGAGATTTTGAAATTAATGAAGTAGATGAGGCAAATTTAGAGAATAACTTTTTGATGAAAGTAGATGAAGATAAAGAATAATAAATCTAGACATAGATAATTTCAATTTATATGAGTATAAAAACGAGAGCAAAATATTTTGCTCTCGTTTTATGCTTATTATTTATCCAGTAGACTTTTGAATCTTTTCATCAAGGTTCAAAGTCTTCTTTTTAATTACTTTCTGCTGCCAGTTTCCAGTACTATAAATTCCTAAACCTATAACACAGATCAACAAGTTGCTTAAAATCATTGCATACCAGATTGCACTACTTCCCCAGTTGGTAAAATATTTGAAGAGTAAAATCATTGGGATTCTTAGTCCCCATAAACGTCCCATCATTAGAATCATAGCTGATACTGTATGACCTGAACCTTGAAAAGTTCCTATGAAAATCTGAAAATATCCAACAAAAGGTAAGACTAAAGAGATTAATCGAAGATACTCGGTTGCCTGTCTTCTAACTTCAGGATCATTTGTGAATTGTTGAATTATTAGTGAAGAAAGTAAGAACATTATAATTGATCCACAGACCATCATTACTGTATTAAGAAGCACACTTTGGCGAACGGCTTTTTTAGCACGTTGAATTTGATTTGCACCTAAATTTTGACCAATAACGGTAGCGAGAGCACTTCCTATCCCCATTGCGGGCATTAAAACTAAAGAATTGATACGATTTCCAATTCCAAAAGCTGCTAAAGTATTGCTTCCATAAGAGATAATAAATGCATTTAATAATCCAAAGCCTAAAGCTGACATTGATTGACCAATAGAAGTGGGAAGACCAATTTTGATAATTTTGATTAATTCTTTGTTAAACATTAAATCAGATTTTTTTAGCCTGATGCCATTGTCGTGAATAAAAAGAGTATATACTGCGTAGATAGTAAATATCGCCCGTGATAATAAGGTTGCATATGCTGCTCCATTAACTCCCAAGCCAAATTTAAAGATGAAGATTGGATCTAAGATAATATTTAATCCTACTGAAATGGCCCCGATAACCATTGGAGTGACAGTATCTCCTTGACCTTGCTTAATGGAATTGAAAGCAAAGAAGAGGAACATAAAAGGCATTCCAGAAAAAATAATTTTTAGGTAGCCAGTTGCCAGTTGAAGTATTTCTCCTTTTCCTCCCATGAGAGATACAAGGGAATGTGAAAGGAAGAATCCTGCTAGACCAAAAACAATGGAAAACAATGCGGAAAAAGATAAAATTTGACCAGCTATTTGAGTTGCTTCTTTCTTACGTTGTGAGCCTATATACTGGGAGATTAAAGCTGTACCAGCAATATTGACTCCTGCTCCAAAAGACATGAAAAAAAATATAACTGGCCAGATCAGAACAATGGAAGCCACTTCATTAGCTCCAAGTCGACCCACCCAGAAAGTGTCAGTCAAGTTGTAAATTGTTTGAATGAGATTGCTTAACATTATGGGTAGAGAAAGGGTTATGATAACTTTCTTCATATTTCCCTTCAAAATCAAGTCTTGTTTTTGTAATAAATCCATATATTCCCTCCTATTTTAAGATTTTTGTACCTAGTCTAGTATATCACTACTGGATGATTCTGACAACCTTAAATGAGCCTTAGTGTTATTAATTATCGTAAAATTTAGATATAATAAGATTGAAATTAGTCGAATAGAGTGATAAATTTTGTATACCAAGAGGGGGTATACAAAATAATTGATTATTTAAGATGGAGGGAAAATAGATGAAAAAAGCATATATTGATCAGAAAAAATGTGATAGATCACCTTTTTGTCCAGCGAAAAGAATCTGCCCAGTTCAAGCAATAACCCAGGAGAAAAAGGGATTATTTGGGGCTGGCCCGGCTAAAGTAGATTTAGATAAGTGTATTGGTTGTGGTAAATGTTTGAAGTATTGTCCTGGGCAGGCGATTACAATGAAATAAGGACTCTTCAAAGAGTCCGTTAACACATATGATTTTATAATAAAGAAGTGTTGCTTGAAAATATTTTATAAAAAGTCTTGACTTTTTATAAAACAACCCTTATAATATAGAATAATTAAATACTTGCTACAAATGATGATGAGAAGAGTAGAAATAGGAAGTAGTTTTAGCGAGTTGGTGATGGTGGGAGACCAACACGAAGCCTATTTTGAAGAACATCTCGGAGTATCTAAGTCAAAATCTATTTGAGAGTAGACTTAGACGGAGCCAAACCGTTATAGATTGGGCACTATCGAACATAATGTTCTGTATTGTATTAAGTGAGCACTTTGCTAATTTAGGTGGTACTGCGGAAGTCAAGCCTTTCGTCCTAATATCAGGATGAAAGGCTTTTTTATATCTAAAAATAAGGAGGAATCATAATGAAAAATTATAATTCAAAATTGAATATCAAAGAAACAGAGATTGCCATAAAGAAAATTAAAGACTTTTTTGAAAGAAGACTTGCTGAAAGCTTGAATTTAATCAGGGTGTCTGCTCCATTGTTTGTATTTCCCGAAACCGGATTGAACGATAACTTAAATGGTGTTGAAAGGCCAGTTTCTTTTGATGTAAAAGGTATTGGGGGTAAGAAAGTAGAGATTATACATTCATTAGCAAAATGGAAACGGCTGGCCCTTTATAAATACAGTTTTGATATTGGAGAAGGATTATATACTGATATGAATGCTATTCGTAGAGATGAGGATTTAGATAACTTACACTCTATCTATGTAGATCAATGGGATTGGGAAAAGGTAGTGGAGAAAAAAGAGAGAAATATCGAATATTTAAAAGCAATTGTTAATGATATTTATAAAGTTTTAAAAGATACAGAGAACTATGTGAGTGATTTATATGATGGTTTTGAGCCTATCTTACCTGAAGAGATTAGTTTTATTTCTGCACAAGAACTAGAAGATATGTACCCAAAATTATCACAGAAAGAAAGAGAAAATGCCATCACAAAAGAAAAAGGCTCGGTTTTTCTGATGAAAATTGGTGGGGAACTAAATTCAGGAATGAGACATGATGGAAGAGCACCTGATTATGATGACTGGCAGTTAAATGGAGATATTATTTTTTGGAATCCTGTTTTAGAGTCAGCTTTTGAATTATCCTCCATGGGAATTCGTGTTGATGAAGAAACATTAGAAAAACAGTTAAAGATTGCTGGGTGTGAAGAGCGAAAAGAATTAGAATATCACAGATTGTTATTAGAGAAAAAGCTTCCTTATACTATTGGTGGAGGAATTGGTCAATCTAGAATATGTATGTTTTTCTTAAGAAAAGCTCATATAGGGGAGGTTCAAGCAGCAATCTGGCCACAAGAGATGATAGCAGCATGTGAAGAAGCGGGAATACACTTACTTTAAAATAGATGGAGGCAGCTTAGGGCTGTCTCTATAATGACTAATTTTGCATAAATGATCTGGGCATATGAACAGGTTGGCAAAGCATCAACATTGGCTTTATTGGGTTTTTCCTCAATTTTTTTAGATACAATCTTGTTAATAATTGCATTAAAGTAATATTATGATATAATATATATGTAATAATAACTTTATTGCGTGTACTTTAATATTTATTGGGGGTATTTATAATGTTTAGACCTAATGATCAACATAAGCAATCAGAACTATTCAACAGTTTAAATTCAATGAACTCAGGTATAGTCAAAAAACTACTGAAATCATGGGCTCCAGTTTTTTATGAACATATTTTTTGCTAAATAGATGAGAGTATCTTTTCAGTTTTATACTGTCTTGATAATGGACGCCCTAATTTTCCTGTAAACATACTCTTATCTCTTGAGTATATTAAACATCTTTTTGACTATACGGATGAAGAAATTATGGA
>JAGMES010000289.1 GCA_023128035.1 Halanaerobiales bacterium
GGCAAAATACATTGTTTAATACTGACATGTTTAAAAAGCAGGAAGAGTATTGGTTAAGTAGATTTAGTGATGAAATTCCTGTACTTAATCTACCAGCTGATTATTCAAGGCCAGCAGAAAAAAGTTTTAAAGGAGATTCTTTAAAATTTGAGCTAAGTAGTGATTTAACGATGAAATTAAAGCTCTTGACTAATGAACAGGATGCTACTTTATATATGACACTATTATCAGTTTTAAATATTCTTTTGGCTAAATATACTGGCCAGGAAGACATAATTATCGGTACTGGAGTCGCCAATAGACAGCATATTGATTTGGAAAATCTAATTGGTATGTTTGTTAATACCTTAGTTCTTAGGAATATGCCAGAAGGAAACAGAACTTTTGTTGAGTTTTTAGCAGAAGTTAAGGAAAACGCATTAAATGCATATGATAATCAAGATTATCCGTTTGAGATGTTGGTAGAGAATTTAGGGATATCAACAAATCTTGAGAGAAATCCATTGATTGATGTAGTCTTTGTTTTGCAAAACAGCAAGAGTGAAGAGCAAAATGTAGGAAATTTGAAATTTAAACCTTATGAATATAATAATAAAACAGCACAGTTTGACATTACCTTGCATGCTTTTGAAGTTAAAGATCAAATTCATTTCAAGTTAGAGTATAGTACTGATATATTCAAGAATGATACTATTGAAAGATTTGCCAAACATTTTGTAAACATTATCCGCAAGGTTATTGAGAATCCGAAATTACGTATATCTGAAATTGATATGATAACAAAATCGGAAATGCAGCAGCTATTATTTGATTTTAATAATACAAAAGTAGAATATCCAAAAGATAAGACAGTTCAGCAATTGTTTGAAGAACAGGTAGAAAAAACACCAGAGAATATTGCTGTGGTCTTTAAAGATCAGAAATTAACATATCGTGAGTTAAATGAAAAAGCGAATCAACTGGCTAGGGTGCTAAGAACAAAGGGGGTTGGCCCAGATCAGGTAGTAGGAATTATGTTGGATCGTTCTATAGAGATGATTATTGGAGTATTGGCAATCATTAAAGCAGGAGGAACATATTTACCAATTGATATGGATTATCCAGAAAGCAGAGTAGAGTTTATGCTCAGCGATTCAAAAAGTCAATTATTGTTAACACAAAATGAATCGATAGAGCGAGCAGGGTTTACAGGTGAAATAATTAATATTACAGATAATCAACATTATGTTGGAGCCACTTCGAATCTGGAAACTTTAAATAAATTTGATGACTTGATCTATATAATCTATACCTCTGGTTCTACTGGTAAGCCTAAAGGGGTTATGATTGAACATCTAAATGTCAATCGTTTAATTTCTAACTCTAATATGTTAATTATCAATGAAAATGATCGTATCTTACAAACAGGTTCTTTGGCTTTTGATGCTTCGACGTTTGAAATTTGGGGTTCATTATTAAACGGTGCATGTTTATACCTAATTAACAAAAATGACCTATTATCAGCAGAGAGGTTTGAAGAGAGACTCAAAGAGAATCAAATTACAATGATCTGGTTGACATCTCCACTATTTAATCAGCTTTTGGAAGAAAATCCAGGTATCTTTGCTGAATTGAAAACCCTGCTTGTTGGTGGAGATGCTTTATCAGCAAAACACATTAATAAGTTAAGAATTGAGAATGAAGAGTTAAGAATTATTAATGGATATGGTCCAACTGAAAGTACAACCTTTACAACTTACTTTAGGATTGATCAGGAATACACGTCTAATATTCCAATTGGAAAACCAGTATCAAATACTAAAGTTTATATCCTGGATAAAAATAATCAACTCCAACCAATTGGAGTTCCAGGTGAATTGTGTATAGCTGGAGATGGTTTGGCTAGAGGATACTTAAATAGACCAGAATTAACAGAAGAAAAATTTGTGGAAAATCAATTTGGTGAAAGAATGTATCGAACAGGTGATCTTGCAAGGTGGATACCTGACGGAAATATTGAGTTTTTGGGACGTGTTGATAATCAAGTTAAGATCAGAGGATTCAGAATAGAGTTAGGTGAGATTGAAAATCAACTATTGATCCATGATCAGATTAGAGAAGTTATTGTCGTAGATAAAGTAGATTCAAATGATAATAAATATCTTTGTGCTTATATAGTTTCTGATAATGAATTGTCTGTAGTTGAATTAAGAGAATATTTAGTTAAAGAATTACCTGACTATATGATTCCAGCTTATTTTATTTATCTGGATAAAATGCCATTGAATGCGAATGGTAAGATTGATCGTAGAGCTTTACCTGAAGTAGATGGGAACTTCAGTATAGGAACAGAATATGTGGTTCCAGATACTGAATCTGAAATAAAGATGGCAAAAATCTGGTCAAAAATATTGGCTATAGAGAAAGTTGGCATCAATGATAATTTCTTTGAATTAGGAGGTCATTCTTTAAAAGCTACTCAATTGATATCGAGGATATATAAAGAATTTAATGTTGAACTATCATTAAAAGAAGTCTTTAAAAACCCAACATTGAAAAGAATGATAGAAATTATTTCTGGAACTTCAGAGGTTGCATATGATTCTATACCAAAAATTTCTGAGAAAACATTTTATCCTGTATCCTCAGCACAAAAGCGGTTGTTTGCCTTAAAGGAGTTAGAAGGTGAAAGTATTACTTATAACATGCCTTTTATTATGCTAATTGAAGATGATCTTGATAAAGAATGTTTTGAAAATGCCTTTAAGAATTTAATAAAAAGACATGAAGCTTTAAGAACATCGTTTACTTTAGTTGATGGTGATGTGATGCAAATAGTACATCAAGATGTTAAGTTTAATGTTAATTATTTAGAAGCAACTGAAAGAGAACTTCAAAACATAGTTCAAGAATTTATTAAACCATTTGATTTAGGTCAAGCGCCTTTGTTCAGAGTGGGATTGGTCAATTTTGATAATAAACATCTGTTTATGTTGGATATGCATCATATTATCTCTGATGGTGTTTCAATGGATATTTTCTTTAAAGATTTTTCAAACTTTTATGTAGGTCAAAGTTTAGAAGAATTAAGAATTCAGTATAAGGATTTTTCAGCCTGGCAAAATGAACTATTACAATCTGAGGAGGTTAAAAAGCAGGAAGAATATTGGTTAAATACTTTCGCTGATGAGGTTCCAGTTCTTAATCTTCCGACAGATTATTCTCCAACGAGTTTTGGAGGTGCAACTGGTGTTACGGGACATCCCGCAGAAAAGACTTTTGAAGGAAGTACAATCGATTTTGCTTTAAGTGAAGAGGTGTCATTGAAAGTAAATGAACTAACTGCTCAAACAGGGTCAACTCTGTATATGACATTATTGGCAGCTTTTAATGTGCTGTTAGCAAAATATAGTGGTCAGGTAGATATAGTAGTGGGCTCGCCAATAGCTGGTAGACGTCATTGTGATCTGGAAAATGTCATAGGTATGTTTGTTAACACCTTAGTTATGAGAAACTATGCAGAGGATGATAAAACCTACTTAGAGTTTTTAGGAGAAGTAAAAGAGAATGCCTTAAAAGCATATGACAATCAGGATTATCAATTTGAGATGTTAGTAGAGAAGTTACAAAGAGAATTAATTTCAAGGGATTTAAGTAGAAATCCCCTATTTGACGTAATGTTTATCGTTCAAAATGCGATGGATCAAAATATACAGATTGAAAATCTAAATTTCAAACCGTATCCATTTGAATACAATATCTCTAAATTTGATTTAACACTAAATACTTATGAGGGAAGAGATGGAATCAACTTTAGTTTAGAATATAGTACGAGGTTATTTAAGAAAGAGACAATTCACAAACTGGCTAAACATTTTGTGAATTTAATCAATGAGATCGTGGAAAATCCAGAACTAACCTTAGCAGTAATTGAGTTGATTTCAT
>JAGMES010000029.1 GCA_023128035.1 Halanaerobiales bacterium
AAAGAACCGGTGCCTGCCAAGTAATCTTCAACAGCTGCTATCTTCAGTTCTTTAGAATAGCTTGTATTCCTTTGTTGAGGGAGTCGTCCAGATTCTCCCATTGATCTATAAATTCTAATCCATTCGTTAACCGATCTCTGATTAACTGATAGTTCATCACTAATTTTTTGAACACTCTTAATACCATTTAAGTAATCTTTTACTGCCGTTACCTTCACTTCAAATATAATTTTAGGCTTTCTTCCCATGATAAAACTCCCCTCATAATAAACAGTTATATTATTTTAACTGTCTACCATAAGGGGAGCATATCAAGCAATAAGCTTGCAGGGGTGTTTTTTTAGTTCATTTTTGAAGATATATATTCTTTTAAGTCATACATTTTAATCTCAGAACTATCAGTTAAATCTCGTAAAGTGTTTTCTGGAGTTAATCCTAATTGTTCAAAGTTAACATTGAATTTTTTTTCTAACATTTCTTTAGTTACTCCCCACTCAAAAACTTGTGACAGCGGTGTTCCCCCTTTAGGCTCAGTATATGTCTCGGTATGCGGGGCAATGGTAGATGTTGGTTCAGTTATATTCTCAACCGCTTCAGAATCTGGTTCAACTAATCCTATATAGGCTGCTACAAATTCTTGAACATCAGAGACACCCAAATGCTCTTCTGCTATTCCTTCCAGTTCTAATGCTTCAAGATTTTTTAGTTGACTATTTACTGGGAAGGATTGAGGTAAGTTTAGACCTTTATAGAAGTCACCTTTTGGAATTTCAAAGAGTTCTAATACTTCTGCAACAGTATATGATCCTCGAATATCATATGGATCATAATTTTCCTCAAAAGAGCCATTTTTTATTAATTTTGGAGTTGTAGTTCTTTCAGTTCTCCAATAGCTAGTTAACATGGAACCACCAATTGTTAAACCAAAACATAGAAAGATAATCAAGGTAAGAGTGTAAAAGTTTAACTTTTTCATTATTCGCTCACCTCGTTAAATTTTCCAACTTGATATTCTAAGGTATCAGATTTAGCCGGACAGATAGAAACACATTTACCACAGCGAACACAGATAGAAGAAGTAATTTTTGATTTATTATCTACATCAATATCCATAGGACATTCGCGGTTACAGATTCCACAATCTAGACATTGTTTTTCGTTTCTATGAATTTTAAAGATACTGATTTTATTAAAGAGTCCATTGATTGCTCCTAAGGGGCATGCATATTTACACCAAGCTCTTTCTTCAATTAATCCTGCTAGGATAGTAATGCCAAGTATTACAAAAGATATAATGCTAAGCTCATCTGACCAGATATTAAAGAGAGTATGATATGGATCATATGGTGCAAAGAAGAGTTTACCAGTTTCAACAGTTTTGTAGAGTATGATAGCAAGGAAAATATATCTAAAAGCTTGTAAAAAAGGTTTGATTTTCTTTGGAATAAATTTGTTATAGCGTTTTTTGAAAATTTTTCTGCCTAAACGTCCGATGTATTCTTGAACTGTACCGAAAGGACAAATCCACCCACAGAAAGCTGCACCTAAGAATATGCCCATAGCTATTACACTCCACATTAGAACTATATTAGATGTATGAAGTTTCTTAACAATAATATCCTGTGTAATCATACTATAAAGGGTTGCTATACCGCCAAGAGGACAGATTGCATGGAGATTTGGATTAGAAGGTAAGAATGACCATCCTTTTTCTGCTACTAAATGATTAAATGAGATTAAGAGAATCAGAATCAAAAAGATTGCCTGAACCGTGTAACGGATTTTTTGTGATTTCATTTGTTTTGCCTCCTCATAAATTTTTCTTGTCAAACACATATACACCTACATTCTAATGCACAAACCGTGCCAACTTTAAAAAAGCGATACAGATGGCGTGATTACGTATTTTAAAAATATGATTTGCGTTATTTATGAGATAAGTGTGAAAAAATTGCATAGTAGAAGAAAAATATAGTGTGCAAAAGTTACACAGTTTCATTAGTGGTATGCATTTTTTAGCAGGTAAATATACTTTTGTGTAGAAATCTTTTTAGAATCTGGTTTTTATAGAAAGGAGAAGTGTTGTGAAAAAAAAATCCACTCCGTTTCACTGGCTATTTTCTGCTGTCTGGGTGATTTTGATATGCTCTGTAATCTTTTTTTTGGTTTCTTCATATTTAAAGGAAGTGGAACTGATCAACAATACTGCAAGATTGGAACTATTACAGGTTTCGTTCGCTTTTCATCCAAAAACGGTCAGTCTAACTTCGGAAAATGAAGGAATTATTTATTATTATCTGATAAATTCAGATGGCACTTTAGTTGAAGAGAGCATCACGAATTCAGAACTTGCCTTGAAGAAAATAATATTTCCTGAAGAAGATTTGAGATTTATCCATCGGAAGCTGGAAGGGAAGGATATTTTGCAGCTGGAAAAATTGCTTCGTAAAGGTAGGGAAACAGAGGAAAAACAAGGTTTAATTATTGGGATGGATTATGATCCTTATTTGAACCATGAGTATCGAGCTTTGATAAAGTATCTTTTGATGCTTATTGGTATATTAGGGCTTGTAGCGCTTGCTATTATTAGTAGAAAAAAATGGGTAGCGATTCAAACTGAAATGGTGCGAAATGAACGTTTTATTTA
Organism: Halanaerobiales bacterium; assembly: GCA_023128035.1. Next base: position 2,648 of record JAGMES010000029.1, read on the forward strand.
TACAGGGAAACTAAGTCGTCAGGTTGCCCATGAGATTAAAAATCCTCTAGGGGTAATGCAGGCAACGGTGGATTATCTTAAAGAGCTGGATGATCCTGATATGATGAAAGAAGAACTTGAAGATATTAGTGGAGAAATTCAACGTTTGAATCGTTTGGTAGAAAGGATAAGAACTTTTGCTAAAGGTGAGAAACCTAATCTGGAAAAGATTGAAGTTGGCACTTTTTTAAATATATTTGTTCAGCGAGTTCAGCACCGATTTCCAGGGCTTATAGCATCATTTGATGATCCAGGATCTAAAGTGAAGGTTTGCGTAGATCGTGATCAATTAACTCAGGTTTTCTTAAATCTTGTTCAGAATAGTTATCAAAGTTATAGTGATGATATTTCGCCAGAAGAACGTAAGATTCTACTGGGGATGCACTTTAATCGCCGTAATGTGGAAATTTTTATACAGGATTGGGGAGAACCAATTCCTAAGGAGATTAAAGATAAACTATTTGATCCCTTTGTAACCAGTAAAACAAATGGTTCAGGATTGGGATTAGCGATTTCACGTCAAATTTTGAAGGCTCACAATGGTCAATTACTTTTGCAGGCGGATGATGATTCAAAGCGTTTTACGGTTATTTTACCTTTATAATTTTAAGATTGTGTGGTGAATGTTAATGCGAATTTTGATGATTGATGATGAAGCAAAATTGAGAGAAAAAGTAGGCAAATTCCTTGCATTAAAAGGGCATGAATTATTAGAGGCTGGAACAGGTGAAGAAGGTTTGCTGATTCTTAAAGAAAATGATATAGAATTAGTTTTACTTGATTTACGAATGCCAGGAATGGATGGACTAGCCTGTTTAAAAGAGATTAAAGCTATGGGATGGTCTGGAGAGGTTATTATGATTTCTGCTCATGGTGAAATTAGTGATGCAGTGGAAGCGATGAAGGTTGGGGCATATGATTACTTGACGAAACCTTTTTATTTGGATGATTTATTGATGAAGATTAAGAAGTTGGATGAGAAGATTCGTTTGACACAGAGTAATAATTATTTAAAAGATCTAAATCGAGTTTCTTTTGTCTGTAAAAGTCCGGTGAAAATGCAAATGATGGAGAATATAAAAAGAGTGGCTACTGCAGGTGCTCCTGTTCTATTGACAGGAGAGACAGGTGTAGGAAAAGAGGTAATGGCAAGACAAATACATGAATTAAGTGGACGTGAGGGGAATTTCGTTCCCATTAACTGTGGAGCTATTCCCGAAAATTTGATGGAGTCAGAACTTTTTGGACATGAGAAGGGGGCATTTAGTGGAGCTTATCAAAGAAAGATAGGGAAGATTGAGCTTGCTCAAGGTGGTACTATCTTTTTAGATGAGATTGGTGAACTTCCTCTAAATATGCAAGTTAAACTTTTAAGGGTATTGCAGGAAAACGAGATGGAGAGAATCGGGGGAACGAAAACTATCGCTCTCGATAATCAGATTATTGCAGCTACTAATCGAGATCTAGAGGTTGAGATTGCTGAAAGACGATTTAGAGAAGACTTGTATTATCGTTTAAATGTACTGAATTTTCAAATTCCACCTTTAAGGGAGAGGAAAGAAGATATTATACCTTTAACAGAATATTTTATAGCAGAGATGAATCAGAAATTAGGAAAAAAAGTTTCCAAAGTATCTGATGAAGTGAAAGAACAATTGCTAAGTTACGATTATCCAGGTAATGTGCGTGAATTGAAAAATCTGGTTGAAAGGTCAATGATTCTTTCTACAGGTGATGAATTGGAACTTTTTTTTAACATAAATTTTAAAGTGAAAGAAAGAATTGATAAAAAGGTAGCATTGGATTTTAATAATCTTACTCTTGCTGAGATAGAATCTTCAAGAATAAGGGAAGCGTTAATAAAAAATAATGGAAATAGAACTCATGCAGCAGCAGAGTTAGGGATTTCGCGTCGAACGATTATTAATAAGATTAAACAATATGGGTTGGAGTAAAAAAAACACTACATACGATATGAATAACAGTAAGTAGAAATGTTATAAATTTATCAATCTACTTTTAAGTTTTCATATCGCTATGTAGTATTTGTTTTTTAATTTTTATTTTCAAGTATAGGTAATAACAATTTTTTTAGTTTACTAATTTCTGCTTGTTGCTCAAAAACTTGTTGTAAGACGAATTTTTGAAAAAGTTTAGTTCTATTTTCATTGACAATACTGAGAATGGCACGAATTTTTGATGAATCTACTTTAAATTCTTTTGAGAATCTTTCAACATTATCCTCGAACGAATCGAAATTATATACAAAATTAATACAAATATTACCTACAAACCTGACTAAGCTATGTTCCCATTCAGAATTAAAAGGTGGAATGATATTGGGATTTTTTGAAGAAAGTATTAAATTTTCGATTATATATTTGCAGTAACTTTTTAGCTCTTCATTATCATGAATTTGATTAATAATTTCTATGTCTTCAGATAACTTAAGTTTTGTTATACATTTACTTTTTGCATGTGATACGATACATTCTCCTATAGTGCTATCAATTTCTGCTTCGATAGCTATAAAATTTTCCGAATTGGATAATTGGTCTATTATGTAATTAACTACTTCTTGTAATATATCAGATCCTCCATATTGATGAGCAACTTTTTCTAACTTTTCATAGTCTTTTTTTGCAGCGGTAATTAGTTCAAGTCGTTGATTTTTATCTAAAGCTTTATACCACTCATTAAATTGTTCAAAAAAATTTGCCATATTATTTTTCTCCTTTCTGGAAATTATATTTATAAAAAGGTTTCCACTCTGTATTTTTAGAAGAAATAATTTCTATATATTCAAGTTTCTTGTTGTGTGAATTTAAAAAATCATCAGTTTCTATATATTGTAATGTGTTATTTAGTATGTGGTTTAAGGTGTTATTGAAATTGTAGCAAAAATTATGACAAATATATTCAACTTTATGATATTCATAATTTTGCTTCAACTCCACTATTACTTGTTCTGGCTGTTTTTTTTCAGCTAGTGATATAACTAAATCTTGAAATATATTTATAAGTTCTTCGGTTTCATCAATTTTTAGATATCGTTCTAATAGAACTTTTGCTTTTAATGATAAACTATAAATTTTAATATTTAAAAAATCTGTATATTTAATGAGTTCTTTTTTTATTAAAACATTTAACTCTTGCTTTATAAATTTTAGTGGTAAATCAAGTTTTTTAGAAATGCATTTTATATCGGCTTCGCCGACGAAGTAAATTATTCTTAAAATGTCATAGTTTATTCCTTCTAATGAATTTAAGAATTCTTTAGAAAGTTTTTCGGAATTAATATTATTTGCAATTTGAATTAAAATTTCTAGTTTGCCTAAAATATAGCTAGGTTGATCAAAAGAATCAATGGTAAATTTTGACCATTTTTTATAGCACTGTTTAAGTTCAAATATATTTTTTTCGGGTATTATATAGGACGTTTCATAACTATGTAATATCAACTGATATATGAGGGCTCCAATAGATTGTTCTATCTGGTCATTATCAATATCTTGACACTTAATTTTATTGATGAACTCTGTTATTTCATTCATGATTTAGCCCTCCCAGATTGTGAAAATTTAAAACCAACCATTCAGTGTTTTTCTCTAAATTAGATTGCTGATTTAGTTTTATTTTATGTTTTATCTCTTTAAAAGGAACATAGCTATATGCAGCATGATTTGAGTAATGATGGTTAGAGATAACTGTAGTAGCTGATAGTTGATTCCCGTAATGTATGGTCATGTTTGAAAATTTACCACTAAGCGTATTGGTCATTGCAGGACAGAAAATTAAGTTAACACCTATATCTCTTAAATCCTTATCACGTTCTCCTCCACTAAAGTCAGCACAAATTAAAACCATAAGCCTGCCTAAAGGAAAGTCAAAAATGGTATATTTAGAATATGGGTCATATAGATCCTCTATATCAGAAATTTCTTCATTATCTCTTAATTCACCTTCAATAGATTTTTTAAATTTATTTTTTTTGGGCTGATAGAATAGTTCTTTACCGAATTGGTTGTAAATGTATGATCTATTACATTTATATGTTTCAGAATCTTGAGAAATAACTTCATGATAAGAGCCTGCTATTGTTAATAAAATTTCATGGTCGTGTTCACAAGAAATGTTTTTTATTTTTTCACTAATCCAACTTTTTAATTCAGGTGGAACAGAAAGTTCAGGAAAAATTAATATATTAGCTTTGTTTTTTACTGTCATATTTAAAGCATTTTCAATGTTTATTTTAAGCGTATCTAGATTTTTATAATCTTCAAATCGAAATCTATAGCCTTTTTCTTCAGCGATAAAGTCAGATTTTATCATAGATTCCATTTGAACTTCTTTATTAACACCTAGAGTATCAGTTTGTATTTTGATGTTTTCAATTTGGGGATAAAATAAAAAATCTCTTCCAGATATTTTTTTCCATTTGAATAAACGCGAAAAGTTATTTATAACTATTAGATTATCAAAAAAATTATATAATGAGTCCATAGGAACTTTTTCTACTGGTTTATATTGAGTTGTATATTGTAAATGATCGTTGATAAAGTTTACAGCTTTGACGTGTAAAACATCTTGTCCATTAATATGATAGATTGGTAAATCTATATTGTTACCTTCCCAATATCTTTGACGAATTTTATCACTATAACGGTCTAAAGCTTTCAAGACTGCTATAACTAAAAGTGCTGCTTCGATAATTTTTATCTGATTCTCTCTAAAGTAGTTCTCTAAAAAAGTCGCTAATAGTTTGGATGAGCTTAGAAGGGAAAATGTTCGAATTTCCCTTTGATTAGATTTAAAATAATCCATAAGTGTGTGTTGATATTTCATATAGGTACTACGTTTTTTTTCATCACTAAAAAAGTTTATGATTTGATTATTTGAGCTAATATATTTATATAGATGAATAAATAGTTGTCCATATGTCAGTTCTAAAGCTAAATTTTCAAAACCACAGATTGTGGTATCCGGGTATTTAGTGCATTCTATATTTTCTTCGAATATATTAATAGCCTCGCAGTTTTTACATATAAAACACAAACCAGAAAATTTTTGATTATTCATATCTAATATCTCCTTTTTTAGCAGATGTTATACTGATAAAACTTATACTTCAAAAAACATATATATAAATTTCGATAAATATTCCCAATATCCTTCAAAACATAAGTATTTTTCATGATAAATATTAAATTGATTTACAACTAGATAATAAATATATAAGGAAAGACTTGACATCAATAAGAGTATTGTATACAATAAAAATGTCAACAGAAACTTAATAGTGGTGGTGGAGCTCACCGTACAAATTCCTTTAAATAAGGACAATGGCTCCTGTTTGTACTTATTGTATAAGCAGGGGCTTTTTTATTTATGAATAGGAGGAAATTTAGATGAATTTTAGTTTAGCTGTTATTATCTTTCTTGGTATTTTATTTAGTACTGTCTTCAAAAAAATTAAGTTACCAGGTCTTTTAGGTATGATTATTGTTGGTGTTCTGATTGGCCCATATGTATTTGGGATTATTGATGAGAAAATTTTATTGATCTCTGGTGAACTCAGAACTCTTGCTTTGATTATTATTCTCTTACGTGCAGGTTTAGGGATTAATAAATCAGCACTTAAGAAGATGGGAAGTACAGCAGTCAAAATGAGTTTTATTCCTGGTTTAGTTGAGGGCTTTACGATTCTATTTGCTTCTCGGTATTTATTAGGAATTTCATGGGCTGAAGCTGGGATGTTGGGTTTTATCATTGCCGCAGTTTCGCCAGCGGTTATAGTTCCTTCGATGATTGTTTTAAAGGAGAAGGGGTATGGTAAGAATAAAGAGATTCCGACTATGATTCTTGCTAGTGCTTCAGTGGATGATGTAATCGCAATAACCCTATTTACGATTTTCTTAAATATTGGTATTGGTAAAACTACATCTATTCCATTAATGATTGCAGGAGTGCCTTTACGGATTTTGGCAGGCTTATTGTTAGGTGGGGTTGTTGGATATGTTTATATCAAATTTATTGCAGGATCAAAATACAGGATTCGGGATACAAAAAAAGTTTTGCTTTTATTAGGAGTTGCCATCTCGATTAATTATATGGAAGAGTTTTTGCCGATTGCCAGCCTTCTTGGTGTGATGATGACTGGGTTTATAATTTTGGAAGAGAATGAGGAGATTGCTTCTCGTCTTTCATCTAAGCTAAATAAAATCTGGGTTTTTGCTGAGATTCTTCTATTTGTATTAATTGGTTCAACGGTTAATATTAAGGTTGCTTTTCAAGCTGGAAAGGTTGGACTTCTAATTATTGTAATAGGTTTAATCGCTAGAAGTCTTGGAGTTCTGATTTCAACTTGTAACTCAGGATTAAATATTCGCGAAAGAATCTTTTCGGTGGTTGCATATATCCCTAAAGCAACAGTTCAAGCTGCTATTGGAGCGGTTCCGTTAACGATGGGAGTTGAAAATGGAGAAATTATTCTAGCAATTGCCGTTATGTCCATTCTATTTACCGCACCTTTGGGTGCAATTGGTATTTCGTTTTTAGCACCACGTTGTCTAGAAAAAGTAGAAGTTGAAGAATAAACATAGAAAAAGTGTCGAAATAATTTATTTTAAAAAAGGTATTTCTAAATTAGTGGTGAAATACATAGTAAGTAAGTATGTAAGTACTTAAAGGGAGGAATACGAATGGACAATATGAATTTGCCACAGGAGCCAAAAGCTCCAAAGAAGAAAGTGGGTTTCAAATTAGGAGGTTCAATGCTCCTAGTTGTTATCTTAGTAGTTGTAGTAATTGGTTTTGGAGTTACAACTTTAGATCGAAATGATATTGGTTATTACAAAGTAGTTCAGACAGTTACAGGTAATATGATTGTTCGCTCAACACCTGGTTATTATGTAAAATGGATTAATACTATCACTACTTGGAAGGAAGCCGATACTTTGTATTGGTCAAAATGGCCTGGAGAAGGTCAAAGAGACGATACATCCATTGATGTTCGTTTTGCTGATGGTGGTGTAGGTTATGTTAGTATGAACGTACGTTATATGATGCCTGCTGAAGAAGAGAAACGTTTATTGATTCAGAAGGTCTTCAAAAACAATGATGCTTTCCAATTAGGAGCCATTGAACAGATGGCTATGCAAGCTAGTCAAATTGCTGCTAGTATGATGACTGCAGAAGGCTCTTACAGAAATAAGCCACAATTTATGTCTTCGATCATTGATCAGGTGACCAATGGTCTTTATGAAACTCGTTCTATTATAATTAATCAGGGTGAGAATGATTCAGTTACTCTTCAAGAGATTGTCAAAGATGAGAATGGTTTGGCAGTCCGTAAGCCTAGAGATCTTGAAACTTATAATGTTAAAATTGTTAACGTAAACGTAACTGATATCGATTATGAAAAAGATGTTCAAGAAAAGATCAATCAAAAGCGTGAAAAGGCTCAAGAGGCTGAGTTAGCTAAATATGAAGCTGAAAAATCACGTCAAGATACCATTGCTGCTGAAGAGATGGGTAGAAAACAGGTAATGGTTGCAAAATATGAAGAAGAACAAAAGAAGATTCGGGCGGAGATTCAAGCAGAGCAAGAGAAACAAGTTGCTGAGATTGAAGCTGAAAAGAATCTTTCTGTAGCAGAATTAGATAAGCAGAAAGCTCTGGTTGAGTTAGAAACTGAAAAATTAAATTCTGAAGCGGTTCGGGTTAAGGCATCAGCAGAAGCTGAAGCTAAGAAAAAGCTGATTGAAGCGGATGGAGCGCTCCAACAGAAATTAGATGCTCTTATCGAGGTTAATAGAGTTTGGTCTGAAGCATATACTCAACAGCGTCCAACTCCTGATATCATTTTCGGTGCTGGTGGTGGAGAAAATACTGGTATGGATGCAAATGCTTTTATGCAGATGCTAATGGTTAAGACTGCTCAAGATTTGAATTTGAATTTAGATATTAATAAATAAAAGTAAAAGCCGCAGGGAGAATTCTCCATTGCGGTTTTTATTATTACTTAGTGTATTAACTGAGTCCCTACAGGCATCAGCATTAAGATAGTATAACAGAATATCCATACAGCAGCAATCAGCAAGCAAACAGCAAAATCAGTAAGCTTCATTTTCTTTTTGGTTAGATAACCCCATCCAATCGTGAGTAAAGAAGCTAGGCCAATCATAATTAGCCTATATGTCATAGTACTTCCGGTTACGCTGAGAAATATTGGGGTCATTTGGAAGATAAGTAGTATGCCAATTATAATTAATATTTTCAGTAAAATATGTTTTTTATCTAAATATTTATTTATAAAGATCATAGCAATACCAGAGACTAAAATCGGTAAGAAATTTAAAACAATTGCTACTATACTAAATATTATATTTCTACCAAATTGAAAGACTGCACTGATGAAAAGATAATCTTCGTTTAAGCCAATACGGTTCCAGTATGTTACTCTTGCTGGATTAACTGTATTCATATATGCTAGATTAGTGTTTCCATTGCCGATAAACTGCATTAGAAAGAGGTGTTTATTATTATCACGATCAATCTGTAAGTTTGGTAACCAAAATGTTGTATGATGGATAACCAATCGTTCTGTTGGTTTTATTATCTGATAGTTTTTAATGATCTTGTAATAAACAGTCATAGGTAGTGTTAATGAATCTGCCCAAACTACATGAACTTGATCTTCATCATCTACAAAAGCTGAAGGTGGAAATGCCATAACTGTTTGATATCCATGGTTAGATATTTGAATTGGTTCATCATAAAGGATATTTAAATCTGAATCGACCATGTTTACGAATACTTCATAATTGATCATACCAAATCCACCATGGGTGCTGTGACACCAAAAGATATAAGCTTGATCTTCACTATTGATGATGATATTCGGAACAATATTATTCTTATATTTCATAGATTTTCCTAGATTAACTGGTTCTTTTAATATTTCACCAGAATCATCAAGAACAATATAGGACAATTTCCAGTTAGTATCAGGTTGCTGATCATTATAGATGACATGAATTCTATTCTGAGAATCAATTGCACTATCTGAAGAAGTAGTCATTCTAGGGTTGTTTGTAAGTAATTTAGAATCAATTTCTATTTCTAAAGCAGAAGTTATTCTAGTATAGTAAAGAGCATGATTTCCTGTATCAGAGTTAGACCAAAATAAATGATAGTTACCATTTGAATCTTTTACTCCATTTAAACCATGGGCTGGTCTTTTGAATTTTTTGAGCGTAATTGCTGATTTCTCGTTGCTATCAGATGAATTATTGTCGATATGCTGATTATAGCGTAATTCATAAGTTCCATTTCTGATTACGAGGGAAAAGAGATCAATTTGCTGGTCGTTTATCATAAAAGGTACAAAATCATGGACAGACCATTCTGTATCTTGAGTAAGAGAGACTGCTTTCTTCAAAATTTTTCCATTAGAGTCTACTTTCATATACATTATTTGTAGATTTTGATCTTTTTTGGTTGTCCAGAAGATTAGGTAATTTCCCATGGAGTCTGTTAAAACTTTCGGGGCTTCTGAAAGCTGAGAAGCGGTAGATAGGGTTTTATAGTCAGACCAGCCTTCACCCCAACCTTCTGGCACTGCGTGTGCCTGGAAACTTAAGAAGAGGATAAAAGTAAAGATTAATAGAGAATAAGAAAATTTGAATCGCATGAAATTCGCTCCTTTAAATTGTTTTACCTGTTTAGGTATGTATGTCATTATATTTCGTTATATTTTGAAGGATTCCTTTTTTAAAGGAATATAAAGAAGGGAATTTCAATAAAACCAGCGCTCTTTAAATGCGCTGGTTTTTTCCTATAACTTATTAGTCAAATGGTTTAACTCTTCAACAACTGCGTTAATTTCTTCTGTTGATGCGGAGACTTCTTCAATAGCGGCAGCTTGATTTTCGGTTACTGAGTTAATTTCAGTGATAAAATTTACGAGTAGTTTGACAGAAGATTCTAATTGATTAATTATTTGATAAACTTCCTGAACAGATTCCTGACTTTTGTCGGCGAGTTTCCGTATTTCTTCTGCTACAACCGTAAAACCAAGTCCTACTTCCCCTGCTCGGGATGCTTCTATTGCTGCATTAAGGCCAAGGAGCCGAGAACGGTCTGCAACATATTTAACAATTTTTAAAATTTCATTGGTATTTGAGATATATTCGTTTACTTTTTTAGCTTCATCAGTAATCTGTCCAGTTCGGTCTACTGTGTTTTCAGCGGTGGCAGAAATTTCTTCTGTACTTGCAACAATCTGATTCATGCTTTCTGATAATTGGTTAGTTATAGTTTTAAGTTTCTCTTCTAATTCAAGGTTTTTTGCAATCCCTATGCATCCTACAATTTCTCCATTTTCTTTGAGAGGAAATGTAAAGCCACGAAAAGGGATGCCAAAAACTTCTGCTGGTACTAAATCTACAAAATCCTTACCTGTTTCAATCGCTTTTTTCATAGTGTGATCTTGAATTAGATCTCCTGGTTTTATATTAAAGTTAAGAGTTTCGCCAGGGATGTAAACAATAAATTTTTCTAGATCTGTAACTCCAATACTTACTTTATTAGAAAAAAGTTTAGAGAATAGTGGTGTAACTTTTACTATTGAATTAAGCATTCCTGAATCCAAAAATATCAACCCCTTTTTTAAAATTACGGTTAGACATTAACTCTTTCTACAAAAACCCTTAAAAATCCTTTTTTAATTAATGAAATTATTTCTTGTCTGTAATAAAATGGTTGACTCTAGGTAATATTTGATTTATTATATAAGTAAGGTTTAAAACGTTTAGAAAAAACTAAACGAACTAAATAAAAAGAATTTGAGGAAAGGGAGATCATATTGATTGAGCATAGCGGAATACAACAACTTCATGATTTGTTGATTCAAGCATTTGGACGTTCGTTAAAAATATGGGGTGTTAGTGAGACCCTGGGACGTCTTTTTGGCTTACTTTATATGGCAGATGAACCTTTAAGTCTTGATCAGATGGCAAAAGAATTATTTGTGAGCAAAGCGACTATCAGTATCAATATTCGGACATTAGAAAGTTTGAAGTGTGTCAAAAAAATTTGGCAAAAAGGAAGTCGTAAAGATTTTTATGTCGTAGAAAGAGATTTTCAAAAAATAATGCAGGAATTATTGAGAACTAATGGGATGGCTGAGGTTGAGGTATCTAAACAAGCAATATCGCAGGCATTGGCAGGATATAATGCAATCTTGGAAAGTGATGAAAATGATGAGATAAAAGAATTGGTAAAAAACGATCAGGAAAAACTAAATTATTTAATTAAATGGATAGATTTTGGAGAAAGATGGATATCTTTCTTTTTAAAAAATGATAGCTTTGAAGAAGTGAGCGAAGAAGTAAAGCGGATTGAAGTTGAATGGGAGGACGAAGCATGAGAATTATAATCTATACAGGCAAAGGGGGAGTAGGAAAGACTAGTGTTGCGGCAGCTAGTGGAGTTAAATTAAGTCAAGCGGGAGTAAAAACATTAGTTATCAGTACTGATTTAGCCCATAGCCTTGCAGATTCTTTCGATATTTCTTTAAATCATGAGCCTACTCCAGTAATTGAGAATCTTTGGGCTGAGGAGATAAATCCACAGTCAGAATTAGAAGAACGTTGGGATCGAATTTATAATTATATGGTTCAAATTTTTAAGGTCATGGGTATTAAAGAAGTCTTCGCAGAAGAGTTAAATTTGCTTCCTGGCATAGAAGAGCTTTTTAGTCTTTTGGAGATTTACCGTCATTATCAAAAGGGAGAATTCGATGTATTGATTCTAGATTGTCCACCCACTGCCTCTACTTTAAGATTATTGAGTTTGTTTGATGTTGTTGGGTGGTATATGGAAAGATTCTTTAAAATAGAGAGGAGAAGCACTAAAGTACTACGCAAATTTACAGATACCTTATTTAACATCCCATTACCAGAGGATGATGTTTATGAAACTATAAGCGAAATTTATGAAAGAATGGCGGTAACTAAAGAGATTCTTGCAAATCCAAAACTTACTTCTATCCGTCTTGTGATGAATCCTGAGCAGATGGTGATAAACGAAAGCCAGAGAGCTTATACATATCTCAATTTATATGGATTTAATGTGGATAGTGTTATAGTAAACAAAGTTTTACCTGACAATCTAAGTGGAGATTTCTATTCTAGTTGGATTAAACGTCAGAAAGAGAATCTTGAAATGATTAGAGAGATTTTTACACCACTAGAGATATTTACTTTACCATTATTAAGTGATGAACTTAAAGGGTTGAAAAATTTAGAGATGATCTCTAAAAAGTTATATGATGAACGTGATCCTCTTGATTGCTTTAATGATGTCAAACCTATGGAACTAGAAAAAGAGGGGGATAATTATCATTTTAAAGTATATGTACCTTTTTTAGAAAAGAAGAAATTCGAACTTTATCAAAAAGGAATTGTATTGATTATCACTGTTGGAAGTTATAAACGAAAGTTGGTTTTACCTCAGATTTTGAGCAATAAAGAGGTTAAAAAAGCTCGATATAAAAATCAATATTTACATTTATATTTTTAAGATTGTATCAAAAGGGAGGTCGATGGAATGGCATTACTCGAATTAAAAAATGTTAAAAAGATTTATCAACAAGGAAAGATTGAGGTTCATGCATTGAGTGGGGTGAATATGGAGGTTGAACAGGGAGAATTTACTTCTGTTGCTGGGCCTTCAGGTTCAGGAAAAACTACTCTTTTAAATATGGTGGGTTGTCTTGATACACCAACTGACGGTGAAATCTATCTGGATGGAAAAGAGATTGGTAAACTTTCTAAAGAAGAATTAGCAATGATTCGTAGAAACAATATAGGTTTTATTTTTCAAAGCTATAATTTGATTCCTGTGCTAACAGTATATGAAAATGTTGAGTTTGCTCTTCGATTACTTAAAAAATATAAGCCAAAAGAAATCAAAGAAAGAGTTGTTCATATATTGGAATCTGTAGGCATAGGTGAAATGATTTATCGGAAACCTAATGAGTTATCAGGTGGTCAGAAACAGCGTGTGGCTGTAGCTAGAGCATTGATAAAAGAGCCAAGGATTGTTCTGGCAGATGAACCGACAGCTAATTTAGATTCAAAGACGAGTACTAATGTATTAGAAATTATGCTGAAGATGAATAAAGAAATGGGAACAACATTTATCTTTTCTACTCATGATTCTCTGGTTATGGAATATGCTACCCGTCTGGTAACATTAAAAGATGGTCAGATTGTCCGCGACGAGAGGGGTGACGGAATCAGTGTTTCTAATTAAATTAGCCTTAAAAAATCTTACACGTCATAAAAGGCGGACTTTGATTACTGCAAGTGTAATTGCTTTAGGTTTGTTTATGTACATTTATATAGACTCAATGATGATAGGGATGATTAATTTATCCTTTGATAATATTATAGATTTAGAGGCTGGGCATTTAGAAATTGTTAATTCACAGTACTGGGAAGAAAAGAATGAACTTCCGTTAAGTAATCTAATTGGCATAGAGGATAACCTGATATCTGAGGTAAAGAAGACACCATATATTAAAGGTATGCTGCCAAGATTAAAATTTAAGGCTAGCTTAAACAATGGGATTGACGAGTTACCAATTATTGTTTGGGCCGTTGATTCTGATTTGGAACGGAATGTTTTAACTACATCTGAGCATCTTGTTGAAGGCTCGATGCCTCAAAAAGGTAAAATGGAAGCGGTAATTGGTAAGGATCTCGCCGAATTAATGGATCTTCAGGTTGGAGATTTTATCACACTCGTAGTTAAGACTAAAAATGGTGATTATAATACTATTGATCCTGTGATTACGGGTCTTTTACAGACCAGTCATCCAGCTATAAATGATAGTATTGTATATGTACCTTTAGAGATTGCACAAAAAGCATTGAATGTTGAAAATCAAGTGAGTGAGATAGTGATACGTTTAGAAGATGCAAAATATACGAAAACTGCAGGGGTAGAGTTATCTAATCTCTTGAACCAAAGGCCTGAATTAGAGGTTGAAACCTGGAAAGACTTATCACAGGATATAATTGCGATGAATGAAGCGCAGAATATGGAAAATCAGTTTATCATCAGTATTATCTTGATTATTGCTGCAGTAGGAATTATCAATGTAATTATTCTGTCTGCCCTTGAAAGGTTAGAGGAGATAGGGATGATGAAGGCTATGGGGATGAGGGAAAGAGAGATTATATTTTCCTTTATGATTGAATCTGTTGGTATAGGTATACTTGGAGGAATCATGGGATGCTTTCTTGGAGCAATAGGTGTAATAACACTAAAAAAATACGGAATTGACTTGGCGTGGTTTGGATTTGATGGGATGGATTATGGACTTCCGCTCTCTGGAGTTTTTTATGGAGAATGGAATTTGCCAGTATTTATATTTGTATTTAACTTTGGTGTAGTTGTTTCTTTTCTTTCGAGTATTTTGCCAGCTAGATGGGCTGCTCGAAAAAATCCAATTGATGCTATTTACCATCGCTAGGAGGTGATTGAATATGAAATTTTTATGGAATATAGCTTCAAAGAATCTTTTCCGCAATAAATTGAGAAGTTCAGTTTCCATTGCGGCTATTGCACTTTCTGTTTGTTTGGTTGTGATTGTACGGGGGTTCATCTTAGGAATGTTGGATTCTATGGTGGCTTTGCATATTCAATATAATTCGGGGCATATAAAAATTGTAGATAAAGAATATCGGCAGAAAGAAAGGCTTTTATCACTCAATTATCCAGTTGATGGTTTTGAGGGAGAAGGCGCTGAGGAAATGACTAGCGAATTAGAAAAGATTGCTGGTATTAATCGTGTTGTAGAAAGACTAAAATTTGGTGCAGCCGCAAGCAAGGATGATAAATTGATTGGGATGCTTGGATGGGGAGTAAATCCTGAAGATGAGTTAGCTTTTACTAATATAGAGCGTGAAATTGTAGAAGGCCGAATGGTGCAAAAAGGCAATCGAGAAATTGTTTTAGGCACAGGAATTTTAGATAAGATGGATCTTAATGTTGGTGAGAAGATTACTATTTTTTATACAACTTCATTTGGCTCATTTAAAGGTTCAACCTTTAAGATTGTTGGTCGGGTAAAGAGTGATTTGAAATTACTAGATGATCATGTAATTTATCTTCCATTAGATCAGGCTCAGAGGATATTAGATATGCCTAATCAGGTTACAGAAATGTTACTTTTAACTCCTGATTACAATAAGATTAAGCCAATGCTTTCAGATGTAAGAAGTTTCTTTGCTGAAAATGATCCAGAAGGGCGTTATGAAGTACTTGGATGGGAAGAGACCAATAGCTTAATAGGTATGTTTCGGATTGCAGAACATATTTATAATTTAATCTATATAATGTTGGTTTTATTGGCTAGCTTTGTAGTAATTAATACTATGTTAATGATCGTTAAAGAGAGAACTAAGGAGATCGGAATGATGTGTGCTCTAGGGTTAAAGAGTCGAGATGTTCTGAATATGTTTTTAATGGAAGGATTTTCAATGGGGATCGTTGGTAGTTTTATAGGGGTTATTTTAGGAGGAATTGGTACGAAGATACTGTCAATAGTTGGAATTGACTACTATACTGATGCGTTGAATGGAGTATCAGCAGAGATTATGATGAAAAACGTTTTTTATCCAGTATTTACTTTTGAAAATCTCATTTTTAGTTTTATTTTAGGTGTTGTAGTAACTACGATCGCCTGTATCATTCCAGCTAGACGGGCTGCTAGATTAGAACCAACAGAGGCTTTACGTTCAATGTGATCTTGAAAGGGGATGACTGATGTGAAGAGCAAGCGTAAATTAGTTATGGTTTTATCAGTTATGATGTTATTGATGATGTCAGGACTTACTTATGCAATGACTGCTGAGGAGATCATCAAAAAAGTAGATGATTTTCAATACTCAGATTCAGTACAGATGGAAGCAGATATGATTATTGTTAATGGTAATCGGAAGATGACTAAGTCGATGACAGTTATCGGAGAAGGTAGTTCATCTTTAGTTGAGTTTACTAATACTAGAGATAGAGGAACAAAATTTTTGAAGATAGATGGCGAGCTTTGGATGTTCTTCCCTGATGCAGAAGAGGTTGTGAAGATATCGGGGCATATGTTAGAACAGGGAATGATGGGCAGTGACATCTCCTATCAAGATGCCATGGAGACAGAAAAAATGTCAGACTTATATGAGTGGACAATTCTGCGTGAAGAAGAGATTGATGGCAGGTTATGCTATGTAATCAAGGGAGTTGTAAAGGAAGGCAAGAAAGTATCATATTATCGTCGAATAAGTTGGATTGATAAAGAGAGATTTGTCTTCTTAAGAGAGGAACTTTATGCTCAAAGTGGACGTTTATTGAAATTGGTTGAAGCGAAAAAAGTGGAGCAGATTGCTGAACGCTGGTACACTACTCATATGGTGATGGAGAATAAGTTGAAGAAAAATACTTACACTGAATTTATAATTCATTCTATTGAATTTAATCTGGAGATTCCAGAAGGAACTTTCAGTCTGCAGAATTTGCAGTAGATTGGAGAGAGGTAAATGTTAAGAAAATATAAGTTATTTGGTATAATAGTACCAATTTTTCTGCTGTGGTTAGCGATCTATGCAGGGGTTGTGTGTGCAGAGATCCGCCTTGGAGGAATAATTGAGACTAATTTGATAACTACCGTTAGTCCTGATGGAGAGGTTACTGTGGATTGGTTGGAACATCTAAATCTTGAATTTTTACTGCCAAGATATGATCAGACATCAGCAAGGCTGGAAGTAGATCTTTATTATGATCCACAGGGAAAAATCTTTGCATTAAATGAAGAAAGTGGATTGTCGGGCTTTAATTTGAGTGTGAGTAAACTTTACTTTAAACATCGGTTTGATAAATTCCATCTGACTCTAGGTCGTCAACCGATTACCTGGTCTTTGAGTTCAATACTAAATCCTGTAGATTTTAGTATCAGCAGTGATCTGATGGGAATGACTGGTGGGAACACTAGTGAAAATGCTGTAAGGGCTTATATTCCTTTAAACTGGTCATCCAATCTAACAGTAATTGCTGCATTTCCAGAAGGAAGAAATGCGACAAAATGGGGTTTAAGAGGCCGTACAAATTTTCATGGATTTGATCTGACAATGAATTATGTCAATGAGCCAGAATCGTTACTTACACTGATTCCATATAAGCAACGATTGGGTTTTACTGCTAAAGGAGATGTTGGGCCAATTGCTGTATATGGAGCATTAGGCTATAATTTTGATGAAGATTTTGCAGATGGAAAACCTACCTATCTTGTAGGTACGGATTACAGCTTTGATTTAGAATATGGAAGTAAATTGGTAGCTCAATTAGAGTATTTACGAGACGAAGCACAGCTGGTTCAGAATGAGATGATATTTGGGCCAATTGGACCAGATTTGCTCATAGGTATGCTAAGTTATGAGATTGATGAATTCGCTGCAGCAGGTCTGGTGAGTATCTTTAATCTAAAGGATCATAGTTTGATGTTGGGGCCAGAATATCATAATATGATCGGTAGTAGTGTTGATCTATCTATTCGAGGAGGAATCTTTTTAGGAGAGGAAAGATTTCAGTTTGGGCCAAATGAGATCTTGGGGATTCCACAGGCAATGGTGCAGATGAGTGTGAGTTATCCGTTTTAATGAATTGAAACCCTATTACTAGATACAAATAAACATATCTAGTAATAGGGTTTTTTATAGTTATTAAGACTTCTTGTTTTGCCTGATCGTTATGACCAGGGGAAGACAAAGGTGAAATTGTTTGTGCATGAGGTTGGAACTCAGAAATGTTTTTGATATCACATTCGTGTATGGTGAGATTTATTTGATCCTACTCATGAATGTGGTTTTTGTTATTATAACTAAAATAAAACTAAATTTTATATATTTAAAGGAATTTAATGGACTTTACTTGAAATATAAAGGTAGTTTGAAAGTTGAAGGAGGAGATTCTATGCAAAAAAAGATTTAATTTACTTTGTTATTTTCACAGTAATTATTGTGTTAGTTTCAGGATTTTATGTTTGGTTACTTAATAAGGATGAGGTACCTACTTTAACGTATTTACCTGATCAGGATTGGTCAACCTATAAGATTGTTGGCCCGTATATAAAATCTGGATTTATTTTATACAATTCTTGACTTAAGAGGAAGAGTGTTAAGTCAGAAAATTGTGTTTACAGATGAGTTTAGCAATGTTGATGATTTAAGAGCCGTGTTTTCACCAGAAGGTAATTTTATGTTGGTTTGGACAGATCAGATTGGAAAGAATCGGCAGGTTAAAACCATGTTGGTTAGTTCAAGTGGTGAGGAAGTTACGAAACCAGTACAGCTTACTCAGTCAGAATCTAATAACTATAATCCAAATTTAGCTATTGATCAAAAACAAAGATGGCATCTTGTTTGGCGAGAAGAGGATCGTAAAGATTTTAAGTTATATTATCAACAGTTTAATCATTTAGGAGAAATTGATTCATCTCCAATCTTTATTGATGCTGTAAATACTGGCTCAGCTTCGCTATTAATTCGTGAGGATAATTTATATATGGTATGGAATAAGGGTAAGATGTCTTTAAGAGATAAGTCCAATAACCTTTTCGGAACTGTAATTAATCTACAAGAAACATTAGATGATATTGAAATTCTTCAGTTAACCAATGAGCACGGTCATTATTATTATCATCCTTCTATAGCTATGGATTCATTAGGTGAAATTCATTTAATATATCAATATAATCTTAAAAGCTATGGTTCATTAGTTGATCGAACTTATCTTGGTGATTTTAGTAATCAAAAGAAAAAAGCAGATTGGATTTATCCAGAGCCTATATCATCATTCTAAATAAATTTAATAAATGATTCGGCTGATAATTTTCATCTTGTTTGGTATCAGGCTGATGATTATGGTGGCTATTTGCATTACGCAAATACAATTACGGCCAAAGAAATTTCACCATGGCAAATCATTGGAATGAATAACACTGATTATCTAGACAGTTCTATAAAGAGTTTGTGGTATGTGTTCTTTTCGACACTATTTTATATGCCACTTTTTTTTGTTTTCTTTATAAACTTATTTTTCATTGTTTGTGTTTCGTTTCTTTATGTTAAAATAGTTGAAAATGTTGAAAAAATAAGTTTAAAATTAGGTTCTATTCTACTAAATCTTTACATCGCATCATTTCTTATTTCTGCGCTTTACCTTTATATTCTTCACTGTTTAGGTATAGATAGCTATTTAATTGTGGTGGAAAATCGTTATTGGCCACTTCAACATTTGCAAAATCATTCTATATTTATTCTTGGAATTGCATATGTTTTCTCTATGATATATATAGCAGTGACTAAATTAAATAAAACTGAACTTATGAATGCAACATTTATGGTGTTTATGTGGCTTTATTGGATTACTTTAGTAAATTTGGTGTTGAATTTACCTTTGATGAATTTTATTGATGTACCGCTGATTTAAAAAGACTGATTTTAATCTATAATAAAAAAATTCCACAAGTTTCTTTAAATTTTGACAATGATATGTTACATATTTTTTGGATTGGTGAGGGGAATACTGAAAAATTGGATCTATACTATACCACTCTCGATCTAAAGGGTAGAGTAAGCCAAGAGATAGTGCTTACTGATGAGCTTCAAAGTGTAGAAAATAGAAAATAGAAAATAACAGAAAAAAGTGAGGTGATAATTAATGGCAATCATCCCAAACCCAAGTGCGTGTATTTATGATCCAAGAAACAGATGTACTGGTGATTTTCAGTGCGCAACATGTCCAGAATATCCTTACTAGAGAATAAAGTAGTAGTTACTTAAAGATAAGGATCAGGCTAAATGAGTCTGATCCTTTATTTTTTTGCCGAATATTAGGAGAAATTGCTTTCGTTTAATGATGTGTCGATTATATGAATTTGCTGAAAAGAATCATACATTGAAAAGAACGGAAAACATCTCATTTACCAATACATTACAGAAGATGATGATTACTTATATCAAATTAGAACAAAATTAGTAGAAAAAACTCCCTTTTTAATCGGGAGTTTTTCAATTATGCAGGAATTTTTAGTTTAAGTGCGAATGATAGTTTAGATAGAGGGTATTATTGGGAAGATTAACTAACAGATCGTAAAAGGAGGTGTCCTATGATTCGAGTTACAGCAGCAATAATCTCAAAAGATAACAAATACCTTATCGCTCGCAAAAAGAAAGGTAATCTTGCTGGTCTATGGGAATTTCCAGGTGGAAAGATTGAACCTAACGAAACTCCAGAAGAATGCTTGCAGCGTGAAATAAAAGAAGAATTTGATATAGATATCACCGTGGATTCATATCTTGCTACAAGTCGCTATACATACCCCCATGCAGAAATAGAATTAATCGGTTATCATGCAACATATATAGATGGTGAGTTAAAGCCCATCGATCATGATCTGATAGAATGGGTGACTCCAGAGGAGATGGCTGAATACAATTTTGCTCCTGCTGATTTACCTTTAGTGGAAGCATTATTTGATTATAACAATATGAGTTGAAATGGAGGTTAACTAATGATTAAAGTTCAGAATGTAGTAAAACATTATGGCAAAGTAGAAGCAGTGAAAGGAGTTAGTTTTACAGTAGAAAAAGGTGAAATTTTTGGTTTTTTAGGTTCTAATGGTGCGGGAAAAACAACAACCATTAGAATGATGATTGGTCTATTGAAACCTACAAGTGGTGAGATTTTCATTAACGGAAAGAATGTGGCGACTGATGCCAAAGCTATACATAAGAAGATAGGGATAGTTTTTGAAGATCCTAATTTTTATGAGAGACTATCTATTGAAGATAATCTTTATTTTTATGCAGACTTACATCAGGTTTCTAAAGAGAAGGTGGACGAGCTTATTGATAGTTTTCAGTTGAGCGAGAAAAGAAAAACTCCGATGAAAAAGTTATCCAAAGGTCAAAAACAGCGGATGACTATTATTCGTTCAATTTTGCATCAACCTGAGATTCTCTTTTTAGATGAACCTACCAGCGGTCTTGATCCGACTTCATCTAAAATTATTCGTGATCAAATTCGTAAATTAAATGAAATGGGAACTACTATTATATTAACAACTCACTATATGGAAGAGGCAGATCAGTTATGTAATCGGATTATATTTATCAATCAAGGACAGATTGTAGCGCAAGGAAAACCTCATGAGTTAAAGTTAAAATATGGCCAAAGAACGATTGAAGTGGAATATACAAAAGGCGAAGAGATATTAAAAGAAAGTTTGACTATGGAAGAAGAATCTACTCCTGATCGGATTAGTCAATTATTAAAAAATGAGAATGTGTTAACAATTCATTCTCGTGAAGCAACTTTAGCAGAAGTATTTATTGAACTCACAGGGGGGGGAATATTATGAGATTTTATATGATACTTTCTTTGCTCAAAAAAGATTTAAAGGATCTGATGAAAAACATGTCAATTCTCCCTATTATTATTCTCCCACCTTTCATAGCATTTATTTATAGTTTCATCCAGGATATTCCAAAGGAAGTGATGCTTCCGATGTGGGTACTTTACGGTCTTGCAATGGTAGGAATTATGATTCCAGGATTTACTCTGGCAGAAGAGAAAGAGAAGAAAACTTTAGATAGTTTATTGGTTTCTCCGGCAACTTATCATGAAATTGTTATCGGAAAAATTTTATTTAGTTTAATCATGGTGATGTTTGTTTCTCTACTAGTTTTAGCTCCAAATGGTGGTATTACTGGTAATCAATTTCTAGTATGGTTAGTCGTAATATTAGGAGCACTTTTATTTATACAACTGGGTCTTATAATCGGATTTTATACTGAGAGTCAGGTAAGTGCTAGTGCAATGATCTCACCAATGATGCTCTTTTTTGTACTCTCACCAGTTTTCATGGCTATAGTTCCTGAATTTTTGAAGAATATTTTTGAGTACTTACCAAATATATCAATATTAGAGTCAGTTCGATCTGGTATATTAGGGGAAGGTTTTGGTCAGGTATGGAAAGAAATACTTACTCTAGTTGTGTGGAATGTTATCGCTTATTTCTTTACTCAGAGAGGTGTTAGGCATCAGTTTAAGTAGAAGCATATTGTGAAATTATTCTTAGTAGATCATGTGATAAAGAATGGCAAAATCATTGTCATTTTTTATCACATGATCTTTTTTGTTTTTATAAAGACCATGTTCTAAAAATCATAAATTAGATAAGTTTTACAAATAATCTAAAAACATCAACCAAACTTTAGTAATGTTATAAATAACGACACTAAACAATTAATATTACTGAAAAATATTACGAATATTTAGAGGATAATCGAAATTTCTGAAGAATTATAATCTTAAATATAAGAAACAACTATCACTTAAAAATAAAGACGCTGTATGCGTAACAAAAAAAAGGAGGCTTTATAAAATGAAAAAAATTATGAACAATCCTGAAAACTTTGTTGATGAAATGATTGAAGGAATTATAAAGGCACATCCGGATGACATTAAGATGGTTAGTACGGATTGTCGTGAATTGGTCAGAGCAGATTCTCCAGTTAAAGACAAAGTAGCTATAGCAACTGGTGGTGGTTCTGGACATTTGCCTGTTTTCTTAGGTTATGTGGGAAAAGGTTTGATTGATGGAGTTGCAGTAGGTGATGTATTTGCTTCTCCAAACGCTCAGCAGATGTATAATGTGACTAAACAGATTGATGGTGGTAAAGGTGTAGTTTATATCTATGGTAATTATGGTGGAGATGTGTTGAACTTTGATATGGCCACTGAATTTGCTGATATGGATGGAATTAAAGTGAAGACTGTTTTAGTAGCAGATGATGTAGCATCTTCTCCAAAGGGACGTGAAGAAAAGCGGAGAGGAGTTGCAGGACTTTTTTATGCATATAAGATAGCTGGTGCTGCTGCTGAAGATGGCTATGAATTAGATGAGGTTGTAAATGTTACAGAAAAAGCTTTGAGTTTTACTAGAACCATGGGAGTGGCTTTGTCTCCATGTATAATTCCAATGGTTGGTAAATCAACATTCCAGATAGGTGAAGACGAAATGGAGATTGGTATGGGTATCCATGGAGAACCTGGAATCAATAGAGGCAAATTGGAAAGTGCCGATGAAATTGCTATTACTCTTATGGGAGCAATACTAGAAGATGGTCCATATTGTGAGGGTGATGAAGTTTCAGTATTAGTAAATGGTCTTGGGGCAACTCCAAAAGAAGAATTGTATATTGTGTACAGAAAAATAGATCAAATTTTACAAGAAAAAGGTATTAAAGTTTATCGAAATTATGTTGGAGAATTTGCTACATCTATGGAAATGGCAGGTATGTCAGTTTCACTGATGAAACTTGATGATGAGTTAAAGAAATTCATTGATGCACCAGCATACTCACCTTTCTTTTCTCAACCAGATTTTAGAAAGGAGTAATTATCATGAAATTGTCAATAAACGAAGTTAGAGAAATTATGGATTCTGTCAATGATATAATACATGAAAATAGAGATTACTTGATTGAATTAGACGCTGCTATGGGTGATGGAGATTTAGGTCTTACTATGTGTAAGGGTTTTGATGCATCGAAGGAAAGTATACATCAGTTTGCAGGTCAGGATATTGGAAAAGCTCTCTTTCAGGCAGGAATGGCAATGACCAATGCTTCACCTTCAACGATGGGTACTCTTATGGCAACAGCTATTATGAGATCTGGAAAAGCTATATTTGGCAAAGAGGAGATTGAACTAAAAGATATTTCTGATATGGGTTTTGCTGCTATTCAGGGCATTAAAGATAGAGGTAAAGCTAAACAGGGAGACAAAACAATTCTAGATGCTCTTATTCCGGCAGTTGAAGCGTTAAAGGAAGCATCTTATTTGGAAAAAACTTTTAAAGTAGCTTTTGAAGATGCTTATAAAGCATCCAATGAGGGTTTGGAAGCAACAATAGAGATGGTATCCCACCATGGAAAAGCTTATTGTTATGGTGATAAATCTCGAGGCAAACAAGATCCAGGAGCAACAGTAGCTATGTTGATTACTAAAGCAATAAGAAATTACTTTAGTACAAAATAATTCTCTTATTTATATGAAATATTAGTAAAGGTCAGAGAGAATAACTTTTTAACGACAGCTCAGGAGGAGACATCCCTCCTCGATTGCTGGTCTCATAATCTCCTTCTGAAGTCGTTAAATTTATTTCCAATATCAAATTAACAAAAATTATAAAATATTTAGATATTTCGAGCAAATAAATCGAATTTCAGCTAAATTGATTGAAATTACAGAAAAATTTTTAATATTTCAAAAGATTTATGCTTGACATTTTAGTATTAGTAAACTATAATAATACTTAAGAAAACATAAAACAACAACAAAACATTTTTTCTACTATAAATTTTTAGAATATTTCATCAGTTGTGAAAATTGGAGCAGTATTCGGAAAAGATTTTCAGAAAGGGTGAGCTTTATGTTAGAACGTTATACATATGTGGGTAAGAAAATTCGCAAAGAGCGTTTAAGATATGGTTTGAGCTTAAGTGATTTGGCTGCATCCACAGATTTGTCTGCATCATTTTTAAGTCTTTTAGAGAATGGGAAAACTGCACCGTCATTAAAAGTTCTTGACAAATTATGTACTTATTTTTCTATCCATATGGCAGCTCTTTTTGAAGAAGACGATAGTGATGACTTTTTGTATTTACCAAGAGAAAAGCAGATTGAAGTAGCAACTGAAAATGAAAGGATTTTACGTTTTCTTCTTCCCAAAACAAAAGATTGTATAGATCCTGTACTTATTACTCTTTTTCCAAATTCGACAAATCAGGATTTTACAGTTCATAATGGGATTGAATTTGGTTATATTTTAGAAGGAATCATCGAGGTTCATATTGAAGGTAAAGAGCCACTTGTTTGTTGTAAAGGGGATTCAATTTTGTATCCAGCAAATCATGCACACAAGTTAGTTAACCCTACTGATGAAATAGCCAGAGGTTTCTGGGTAGGTGTACCGAATACGAACTCTATATTTTAGAGATAAGCTTTACAATTGTAAGAACTTTCTGGAGGAGAACTTTCTTGAAAAACTTATCCCCCAAAAAGGGTTAGTTTATAAAAAAATAAAGGAGGAACTAAGGATGAAAAAATTACTTATGTTGGTGATGGTAGGTCTGATGCTTTTAAGTAGCGTGGCTTTTGCAGGTTCCGATGTAGTAAAGATTGGTTTATCTGCACCAATTACAGGTAACTATGCTGAGTTTGGTGAAAACTTCCGTTATTCAGTGCAGATGGCTGCTGATAAAATTAATGCAGCAGGTGGAATCAATGGTCGTCAAATTGAGATTGTAGTAATGGATAGCAAGGGTGATCCAAGAGAAGCTGCAATTATTGCTCAAAGATTTGTTCAGGACAAGAAAATTGTAGCTGAGATTGGTGATTTCACTAGTACTAGTTGTCTGGCTGCTGCACCTATTTATGAGCGTAATGGCATGGTACAACTTTCTCCAACAGCTTCACATCCAGCTTATGCTCCTTCCGGAACATATATGTTTGGTATTGTTGGTACTCAGGATGCTGAAGGTCCATTTAATGTTAAGTATATCGCTCAAGATTTTTTAGAAATGAAAAATGTAGCTGTTATCTATATTAACAATGACTGGGGAGTTGTTACAAAAGATCGTTTTGTAAGTGCTGCTAAAGAGTTCGGTTTGAACGTAACTTCTGTGCAACCTTTCTTTGAAGGCGAAAGAGACTTTAACGCTATTTTGACAAAGATGCGTCAAACAAACCCAGATGGTATCTATATTGCAGCAATGTATAATGAAGCTTCTTTAGTTGCTCGTCAGATCCAGAAGATGGGTTGGGATGTTAAAATGTCCGCTCCAAGTTCTGTATTCTCTGATAATTTACTTACTTTAGGTGGCGAAGCTGTAGAAGGTCTTGCTACTAACACCTTCTTTGCTTTAAATGACCCAAATCCAGAAGTTCAAGAGTTTATCACAGAATTTAAAGAAAGAGCTGGTAGAGATCCAAACCTTCATGCTGCATGTGCTTACGATACTATGATGATCCTGGCAGAAGCTATCGAAAAAGCTGGTTTTGATCGCAAAGATATTCGTGACGCTCTTGCACAAACTGAGAACTTTCAAGGAGTTACTGGTTCCATTACCTTTACTAAAGATGGAGACGTAATACGTAAATATAAAATCATGGTTGTTGAAAATGGAGAATGGGTTATCAAGAAGGATTATACTCACTAAAATAAAACTTTTATAAGTAGTTAACTAGGCTGTCAATTTAAGGTGGGCAGCCTTATTGACCCATCCCTTAAGAAAAAAAGTAAATGGAGGGGTAATATGTTTCTTCTTCAACAGATCATTAATGGAATTGCGCAGGGTTCGATTTATGCTTTGATGGCAATGGGAACTGCGATGATTATTGGTATTGTAGGACTTGTTTCCTTCGTTCAAGGTGAAGTTATCATGATTGGAGCATTTGCGGGATACTTTGTTTACTGTTTTATATGGAGTAATTTCTTATTCGCATTGTTTGCAGGTTTCGCCGCTTCATGGGTTATGGGTATTGTTATTGAAAAGATGTGTTATAAGCCTTTCCGTAGATCACCTAGAGAAATAGCTTTAATTTGTACTATTGGATTATCAATCCTTTTGAAAAGTTTAGCTCAAATTGTTTTTGGAACACAACAAAAGTTAATGCCAGATGTACTTGGCGCAAAATATTTTGCTTTTGGTACTATTAGAATTAGTTATATTCAAATTTTGATTATTGGTATCGTTATTCTGTTTTCATGGGGGTTGCAGTTACTCTTTTACAGAACAAAAGTGGGAATTTCTATTCGCGCGGTTTCTATGGATAAAGATGCTGCTGCTTTGTTAGGTATTAATGTAAATCGGACAATCTTACTGGGTAACTCTATTGCGTGTGCTTTTGGTGGAGTTGCTGGAGTTTTGTTAGGAATATATTATAATTCAGTTCATCCAATAATGGGTGCAACTGCATCAATGAAAGCCTTTACTGCTGCTGTATTTGGAGGACTTGGTAGTATTCCTGGAGCAGCGATTGGTGGATTACTTCTTGGTGTTTTAGAGAATCTTGGAGTTGCATTCCTCTCCTCAGGATATCGGGATATTATCTCCTTTGGCATTTTGATACTTGTTTTGATCATTAAGCCTTCAGGAATCATGGGTCGGAAAGGGGAGCTATAAGATATGAGAAAGTTTATCACAGAAAATAAGAAAGTTTTATTGATAGCATTGATGGTGTTATTGATCGTACTCCCCAAGTTATTAAATAATGATTATTATATTCGGGTTGCAGTAAGTGTTTTACTATATGTAGTTTTGGCTAGTAGTTTAAATGTGATTAACGGCTATTCTGGACAATTTAATATCGGCCATGCTGGATTTTATTGTGTAGGAGCATATACTGCAGGTATTCTTGCAACTCGTTTCGGGATTAGTTTTTGGCTGTTGTTACCTTTAAGTGGTATAATGGCTTCGTTATTTAGTTGTCTTTTGGGCGTACCTACTGCTCGTTTGAAAGGAATCTATTTGGCTATAACAACATTAGGTTTTTCTGAGATTATAAGATTAACTATTTTGAATTGGACTTCATTAACTCGTGGTCCAATGGGAATACCTGGAATACCTTTTCCGACATTATTTGGATTTAGGTTAACTACAAATACTCACTTTTATTACATCATCTTAGCAATCGCTGTTATAATGCTTTTTGCTACAAATCGCGTGTTAAATTCTAGAATTGGTCGGGCATGGATTGCTATTCGAGAAGATGAAACTGCAGCAAGGTCTATGGGGGTTGCTACTTTCAAATATAAGTTACTCAATTTGATTTACGGAACTTTTTGGGCAGGAGTTGCTGGAGCATTTTATGCTTTCTTCGCAAGCTACATCAGTGCTGATAGTTTTATTCTCGATGAAGGTTTCTCGATGTTAGCGATGGTATTGGTTGGAGGTCAAGGCACATTGGCAGGCCCTGTTATAGGGGCTACTTTCTTGACAGTTCTACCAGAAATATTCCGCTCTATGGCTCAGTTTAGATTAGTAATTTTTGGTGCTGCAATTCTACTTACAATGTATATTCGTCCTCAAGGAATTGTTGGTAGTGGAATGCTATCAAAGAAATATAGTGAACAGAAGAAGAGTGATAAAAAGCAAGATAAAACTGGTGCAAAGGAGGCGGTCTAAATGGTTCCAATACTTGAAACAAAAAATGTATGTAAATATTTTGGTGGATTAAAAGCAAATGAAAATGTTAGCTTTCAGGTCAAAAAAGGCCTAATCTATGGAATCATTGGACCAAACGGTGCTGGTAAAACGACTTTATTCAATGTTTTAAGTGGGAGTTATATCCCAACAAGTGGAGATGTTTTATTTAACGGACAATCTATCGCTGGTTTATCTCCAGTAAAGATAGCTTCAATGGGTATCGCTCGCACATTTCAAAACATCAAATTATTTAAGTATATGACAGTTTTAGATAATGTAAAAATTGGCTTCCATTGTAGAACAAAAACAAATTTTATGGATGCAATTTTACATACTCCCACTTATAAAAAAACTGAAGAATTTGCTGTTGAAAAAGGTTTAGAGGTATTACGTAAAGTAGGTATGGAAGATTTGGCATATGAATATGCTTCAAACTTACCTTACGGTACTCAGCGTAAATTGGAGATTGCTAGAGCTTTGGCTTTAAATCCTAGTCTATTACTTTTAGATGAACCAGCAGCTGGTATGAATCCATCTGAAACCACTGAGTTGATGGATTTGATTAGAAAATTAAATAGTGATGATTTAACAATCGTCGTTATTGAGCATGATATGAAATTAATTATGAATATTTGTGATGAAATCACTGTAATAAGTTATGGTGAAAAGATATGTGAAGGCTCTCCTAAGGAGGTTCAAACTAACCCGAAGGTAATAGAAGCATATCTTGGCAAAGGGAGTATAAAAACTTCTTAAGAAGGGAGGGAATATATTGTTAACAGTAAAGGATTTGCATGTTAGTTATGGGAATATACAGGCTATTAGAGGAATTTCTTTTGATGTTAAAGAAAAAGAGATCGTTACTTTGATTGGATCTAATGGTGCTGGTAAGACAAGTACTTTAAGAAGTATTTCAAATCTTAATCCAAAGAGTGGCGGTACGGTAACCTTTCTGGATAAAGATATAACAAATCTTGAAGCAAGTCAAATCGTAAAAATGGGTATTTGTCATATTCCAGAAGGTCGTCATATCTTTTCACATTTAACTGTAGAAGAAAATTTAATCATGGGTGATTTTGGTAACACTAATGACAATCCAAATAGAATTAAAGATAACTTAGAAATCGTTTATGAATTGTTCCCTCGATTATTTGAAAGAAAAAAACAAAATGGTGGAACTTTGAGTGGTGGAGAACAACAGATGTTAGCAATCGGTCGTGGGTTAATGCTTGATCCAAAATTAATAATGATGGATGAACCATCTTTAGGATTAGCTCCGATCATTGTAGAACAGATTTTTGAATTGGTTCTTCGAATTAGAGATTGGGGAAAAACTATTCTCTTGATCGAACAAAATGCTAATATGGCATTACAAATTGCTGATCGTGGTTACGTATTAGAAACTGGTGAAATTTCTTTTTCAGGCTTAGCTAAGAACCTTATTAATGATCCAAAGGTAGCTAAGGCTTATCTTGGAATGGACTAACGTTACAATTAAGAATTAAGAATTGAGAATTAAGAGTTAAAAAAATCAGTTCTTAATTTAATAAAAAATTTAACATTAAAAGAGGAGAGTTAAGATTAAAGTATAACTCTTAACTCTAAACTAAAAAAAGGGAGAGATTTAAAATGACAATTAAAAACGTATGCAAAATTAACGAGGAACATGTAAATGATATGAGAGCAGCTATTGAGCATCGCGCTACATGGTTTTATTTGGTAGCAGAAGAAGCTCGTAAACAAGGCTTGGCTTGGGATGACTTTGCTCGTAAAGCAATCTTAAAATGTGGTTGTTTCCATGGAGAGAACAAATTTACTGATACTGAAGATATGAATGTATTTGCTGCTGATTTTGCTAATGATTTATATAAGAAAATCTTTGAAATGGATATTAAAGAAGTAACTGAAGATAAGTTTGTTGTTGAATTTAACTACTGCCCATTGGTAGCTGCATGGATGAAGCAAACTGATAATGAAGAAGATATTGCACATCTTTGTGATATTGCTATGGATGGTGATAGAGGTATTGTTAGTACTTTCAAAGGATTTGAAATGGAATTACCTGAAACTATTGCTGCTGGTGGTAATGTTTGTAGAGTTATCATTACAAAAAAATAGTAAAGAAGGCTAAAAAATGTTTACATTAAAAGAATTTTTAATAAATGAAGTAAAGCCCGCCTTAGGTTGTACAGAACCTGGGGCGGTTGCTTTAGCAGTTGCTAGAGCATGTCAGGAATTGGAGTCAAAAGAGGATATTTCTCTGGTTAAAGTTGTTGTTAGTGATAGTATATATAAAAATGGAATGGATGTAGGAATTCCAGGTGCTAATGGAGCTAGAGGTAATGCTCTTGCAGCAGCTATGGCTGTTCAATGTGGTAAGCCAGAATATGGTCTTGAAGTTTTAAAAGACTGTAAACCTGAAGATATTGAAGAAGCACAAAAATTATTGAAGCAGAATTTGGTACAAATCGTTTGTGATACTACACGACATGGAGTATATGTAGAAGTTACCGTGAAAAATTCTAAAGATGAAGTAATATGTACATTGGAAAATGATCATTCTAATATTACAAAGGTAGTTAAGAATTCAGTAGTTATTTTTGAAAAAGCCAAATTTTCTACAGAAAAAGTAGCAGAAAAGTCTATTCAGGAGATGACCAGTGAACTTCCATATGTAGAACTTATAAAACTTGCCAATGATATGGATGATGAAGATATTGAATATGTCATGAGAGGCGCCAAGATGAATAAAGAGATTGCTGAATATGGTTTACAGCAGGATTCTCTTTCAGGTTTAAGTCTAGGTAAAACTATGATGACGATTATAAACAAATATAATGTTTCAGATGATCTTGGTTATCTGATAAAAAGCTTTTGTTATGCTGCTTCAGATGCACGGATGGCTGGAGCTCAGATGCCAGTTATGAGTAGTGCAGGAAGTGGTAATCATGGCATAACCGCAATTCTCCCGATTGTACTTGCTGGTGATAAATTGGGTAAAAACCAGAAAGAGATTGCCAGAGCACTTATTATCAGTCATCTTTCTACAAGTTTTGTCAAGAGTAAAATTGGTCGTCTTTCACCGGTTTGTGGTTGTGCAGTAGCAGCAGGTGCTGGAGCAACTGCTGGATTAACAATGTTGCTGGATGGAACTGTCGCTGAGGCAGTTAGAGCAATTCAGACTCTTTTAGCAAATACAGCAGGAATGATCTGTGATGGTGCAAAGGAGTCTTGTTCTTTGAAAGTAGGAACTGCTGCAAGTGAAGCATATCTAGCTGCCCTGATGTCATTGGAGGGAATTGGTGTAGAAGTACCTCAAGGGGTTGTTGAAGATACTATAGAAAAGACTACAGATAATATAGGACGGATTAATAAAGAAGGTATGGGAAGAATGGATCAGGTACTGATAGATATTTTGGAAATAAGAAATAAAACAGCATCTATGACTC
Organism: Halanaerobiales bacterium; assembly: GCA_023128035.1. The sequence continues at coordinate 34,476 of JAGMES010000029.1, forward strand.
ATTAGAATAAATGAGAGGAGAAAAAATTCAATGAAGAAAATTATCAATAAGCCTGAAAATGTTGTAGAAGAAATGCTTGTTGGAATGACTCTAGCTCATGGAGATCAAATAAAGCGTCTTGAAGGATATGATGTAATCCTTCGTAAAGAAGCAAAACAGGGTAAAGTGGCGTTATTAAGTGGTGGTGGAAGTGGTCATGAACCAGCACATGCGGGATATGTAGGTTTAGGTATGTTGGACGCTGCTGTTGCTGGAGCGGTATTTACTTCTCCTACTCCAGATCAAGTAATTGCAGGAGTTAAGGGTGCTAATGCTGGTGAAGGTGTGCTGTTAATTATAAAAAATTATTCTGGTGATTTGATGAACTTCGAAATGGCATCAGAGATGGCAGATATGGAAGGGATTAAAGTTGCTAGTGTTATTGTTAATGATGATGTAGCAGTTGAAAATAGTACTTATACTACTGGTCGTCGTGGTATTGCAGGTACTGTTTTTGTTCATAAGATCGCAGGTGCTATGGCTGAGCGTGGAGCTTCTTTAGAAGAAGTTGAAAGAGTTGCCAAAAAGGTTGTTGATAATGTAAGATCTAAAGGTCTTGGTTTGGCTCCTTGTACTGTGCCTGCTGCTGGAAAGCCATCATTTGAATTGGCTGAAGATGAGATTGAATTAGGTTTAGGAATTCATGGTGAGCCTGGAATTAAAAAAACAAAAGTTATGGCAGCAGAGGATGTTGCTAAAGATTTAGTTGAAAGTATCGTAGCAGATCTTCCTTTCAATGAAGGTGATGAAGTAGCGGTAATGGTTAATGGATTGGGTGCTACTCCAATGATGGAACTTTATATTTTAAATAAAACTGTTGCAGAACTTTGCGAACAAAAAGGTATTAAAATTTATCGAACCTTTGTTGGTGAGTACATGACATCTTTAGAGATGGCGGGTGCATCTATAACATTATTAAAGCTAGATGACGAATTGAAATCTCTTTTAGATGATCCAGCAGATACTCCTGCGTTTACTCAAATGGGGGCGAAATAATGAGTGTAGTTTGCGATAAAAACAAAGTACTGGTAATTATTAAAGCAATGGCAGAAAAACTTATCAGTGAAAAAGAATATCTTACCGAACTAGATACTAAAATAGGTGATGGTGACCATGGTATTAGTATGGAAAGAGGTTTTTCTGCAATTCAAAATAAGTTACCAGAAATTGAAGATAAAGATATAGGAACAATCTTAAAGACTCTTGGGATGACATTGGTTTCGAGTGTTGGAGGAGCTTCTGGTCCATTATTGGGAACAGCTTTTATGTATGCTGGTAACCAGGTTATTGGAAAAGAAAGTTTAAATCTCGAAGATGGAGCTAAAATAGCGAAAGCTGCTTTAGATGGAGTCCTTAAGAGAGGAAAAGCAAATCTGAAAGATAAGACTATGGTTGATACAATTAGCCCAGTGGTTGATTTTTTAAACTCATCTGAAGTAGAAGGCAAAGATGCATTAGAAATTTTAAAGTCTGTTGAAGAGATTGCCAAACAGGGAATGGAATCTACTAAATCACTAATGGCGCTCAAAGGTCGGGCCAGTTTTTTAAAAGAACGCAGCATCGGTCACTTAGACCCAGGTGCAGTCTCTAGTTACTTAATAATCCAAACTATTGTAAAAGAACTATTAATAACATTTTCGGAAGGTTAAAATCGCCGAGTTTCTTTATGGAGCAAAACTTTGAGGCTAGAAAATACTTTTGATTGGACTCAATAATCCTTCCGAAAGTTATTAAAAAAGCTGCCTAGCAGATTAAGAGATCGAGGTGTAGCAAATGGTTGGAATAGTAATAGTTTCACATAGCTCAAAAGTTGCCCAAGGTGCAAAAGATATTGCATTGCAAATGGCTGGTGATGTTTTTATTGTAGCCTGTGGCGGAAATCCAGAAGGCGGAATCGGAACAAATTCAGAAGAAATAAGTGCTGGGATTGCCAGCGTATACTCTGAAGATGGAGTAGTTGTTTTAGCTGATTTAGGAAGTGCAGTAATGAGTGCTGAAATGATTCTTGACTCTCTAACACCTGAGAAAAGAGAAAAAGTAATCATTGCCAATGCACCAATCGTTGAGGGTGCGGTAATGGCTGCGGTTGAAGCTTCTATGGGAATGAATTTAGATCAAGTGCTTGCTGCTGCAGAAAATGCATCTAAAATGGTAAAAGTTGAAAGAGAGGGTTAAAGACTATGATTGAAAAACAAGTAATAGTTACAGCTAAATCTGGAATACATGCCAGACCTGCTTCGAAAATAGTTAAATTAGCAAACTCTTTTAATTCTGATATTAAATTAGTGTATAATGGTAAGGCTCTCAATGCTAAGAGCATGATGGAAATGATGACTGCTGCTGTTCCTAATGGTGCAGAAATTACTTTAAAAATAGATGGCGCTGATGAAACAGAAGCTTTCGCAGCCTTCGAAAAGATTGTAACAGAGGAAGAGTAAGGAAGTGATTTTGCTATGACTACAAAATTACAAGGAATTGGAGCATCTCCAGGAATTATTTTAGGAAATGTTTTATTATATCAAGAAGCTGATTTAGGCTATCAATCTCTAAAGATCAATCAAGATTCGATTGCTGATGAGAAAGAGTCTTTAGAAAAAGCTATCGTAAAAAGCTCAGAGCAGTTAGAACAAATTTATGAGCAAGCCTTAGAGAAGTTGGGCGAAGAGGAAGCAGAGGTATTTCAGGCTCATTTAATGATGTTGCAGGATCCTGAAATAAAAAATAAAGCTTTTCAACGTATTGAAGAAAGCTTAGAAACTGCTGTAGAAGCTATAGATAAAGTAACAGAAGAATATGCTGACCTTTTTCGCGCAATGGATAATGAATACATGAGAGAAAGAGTAGTTGATATCTTAGATATTTCTAGACGAATTATGGCTAATCTTTTAGGAGTTGATTTAAATCCTCTGCAAAACATGAGTGAACCAGCAATAATTGTGGCTCATGATCTGACTCCATCAACGACTGCGCTGATGGATAAAGAGAAAGTTTTAGGATTTGTAACTAAGATAGGTGGGCGTACTTCTCATACTGCGATTATGGCTCGTTCTCTTGAAATCCCTGCTGTCTTAGGTGTTAGTGGAGTTTTGGAGATTGCCAAAAACCAAGCTCAAATAATTCTTGACGCTGAAACAGGTCAAGTTTTGATTGATCCTGATGAAACAGAATGGGCTGAGTATGCAACTAAGAGAAATGAGTTTCAAGAATATATGAAGCAATTACTGAAATTGAAAGAACGCCCTGCTGAAACGTTTGATGGACATCGTGTTGAGTTAGCTGCTAATATTGGCTCTTTAGCTGACTTAGAAGCTGCATTAAAATATGGCGCTGAAGGTGTTGGACTCTTTAGAACTGAATTTTTATATATGGATCGGACTGAATCACCATCAGAAGATGAGCAATATAAAACATACAAAGCGGTTCTTGAAGCTTTTGGTGATAAGCCAGTGGTGATTAGAACCCTTGATATTGGTGGAGATAAAGAAGTTCCATATCTAAATATGCCTAAAGAGATGAATCCTTTTATGGGTTGGCGGGCAGTTCGATTCTGTCTTGATCGAAAGGATATCTTTAAAGCTCAGTTGAGAGCTCTTTTACGGGCAAGCAATTACGGTAATCTTCATATTATGTATCCTTTTATCGCTGGATTAGAGGATTTGAGAGCAGCCAATGAAGTTTTGAATGAAGTAAAATCAGAATTACGCTTAGAGGGAATAGCTTTTGATGAAAAAGTTAAAGTCGGCATAATGATGGAAATTCCATCAGCAGCACTTATTGCTGATCGACTTGCTAAGGAAGTAGATTTCTTCAGTATTGGAACCAATGATTTGATCCAATACACTATGGCAGCAGACCGGATGAATGAAAAAGTTAGTGGTTATTATCAACCATTTCATCCAGGTGTTCTGAGATTGATCAAGCAGATTGTCGAAGGTGCTCATAGTGAAGGAATTTGGGTTGGAATGTGTGGAGAGATGGCAGGAGACCCCGAAGCTACAGAAACACTTTTGGGATTAGGTCTTGATGAACTCAGTATGAGTGCTTCTTCTATTCTTAAAGTGAAAAAGAGAGTATTGACTTTAAACCATGAAAAGTGTAAAAAACATGTCAATAAAATATTAGAATGATAAAAATAAGGACATCCTATGGGGTGTCCTTATTTTTTTGTAGGGACTATGGTCATGATTTGTACTAGTGAACGATTTTTTTTAATAAAATGAGAAGGTAAATGAAAATACAGTGCCGAAAATTGGTATATATCGAATAATCGGGAGGAGTAAAAATGTCACTCAGAGTTTATTATTATTCACGGACTGGAACTTGTGCAAAAGTCGCTCATACGTATACGCAGAATGGTCAAGGAGAAGTAGTTCAGATTAAAGATGTACCTGAAAATCGGTATTGGGGATTTTTTGGATTTATTAAAGGTGGGTATAATACCGTTAGAAAAAAAGAAATATCTTATAAACGTGTAGGTGATCAAGTAAAAACACCATCAGAAATAGTTTTTGTTATGCCAGTATGGGCAGGGCAGGTTCCACCAACAGTACGCACTTTTTTAATGAAAGAAAATTTTGAACCTGGTGTTAAAGTGACAGTGATTACAGTATCAAAAAGTGGAAAATATGAAAAGACATTTAGTCAAACTGTTGAGATTCTTGAGAAGAAAGGGATTCAAGAGTTTCATCATCGGAATTTGAAAGAAAAAGAGATTGATTAAAACAAATACTAGTGTTATGTATAAGCCTTGATCGTTGTGATCAGGGTTTTTTTATTGTAAAAAATTAAAATAATACTAGCATGAGTTCAAGAGTTATGAAGGAAAAATATGTAATGGTAACGAAATAATGTAATGAGAATAGTACAAAACCTTTTATGGAAATATTTATAGGTAAAGATAATTATAACGAGGAAAATAAAGAAAGGAAGTGTGTGGCATGAGATTTAAGGGAATAATATTACTTATTATTAGTTTAATTTTGATGGTTGTATTTTCTTATACAGTCTTTGCTGATGAAAAAAGTGTGGTTGGTGAAGATCAGAATATTTCTGGTAATGAAATGATAGGTGAGGGTAATGAAGATGAGGGTGAAGATAGTAGTTCTAGCTCATCAATAGATGTAGAGAGCGAAGAACTAGTAAATACAGAAGCAAAACAAAGAGATAAAACAGAGATATTAGCAAAAAGAACTAAATACAGCAAACATTTTTTGAATGAGGATGGTTCCCTTTCATCCGTTTTATATCAAGTACCAGTTCATTATAAGAAGGGCGAAGAATGGATTGAGATTGATCCAAGAATCATACATTTAGAACAGCTTAAGGATCAAACTGAGATAGGTGAGCTAAATTACGGGCAGCTAAAAAAAGCAGGCTTCAGTCATGGGATGGTTAAAAATAAATTTAATCTTTATTTTTCTCAAAATTCCAATAAGCCTCAAAGATTTGTTATTGGAGCAAGTTGGTTAAGCTCTCAACCGATAGGTGGTCATGGGATTAAAGGTGAATTTGGTGATAATGAGGTAATATATCCGGGAGTATGGCAAAATACTGATTTAAAATATATTTCTAATGTTTTTGGGTTAAAGGAGGAAATTATTCTTCAATCTCCAGAACACCCAACAGAATTTAGTTTTAAGATTAATCTACATGGTTTTTCTTATGAACAGCAAGATGATGGTTCTATCTTATTAAAAGATGAAGTGGGGGATGTTCAAGCTATTATTCCGAAAGCTTTTATGGAAGATGCAAATGATGAATATTCCGATCAGATTGAGATGAGAATAGATGAAAAAGGAGAAGGTAAACAGTTAGTCTTGACAATGATACCTGATAAAGAATGGTTAAATAGTGAAGAACGTGCGTATCCAGTAGTGATTGACCCAAGTTATTACATCCGTTATGATAAAGCACAAGATGCGTATGCTACTTCATATGGTGATGATGATACTAAGCGAGGGACAAAAGAAAGATTAGAATTAGGAATGAATAGGTCAGGTTTCTATTATTATAGTTCAAATTCCTATCTTCAATTTTCTCTTCTTGGAATACCAGAATATGCTAATTTAATTGAAGCGTATGCAAGATTATACTTATATAACGATTATGAAAATGATGGTAATGCAAAAGTTAGAATTTATAAACTAGCAGAAAGTTGGAATGAAGGAACACTTACATGGAGAAATAAACCTGAGGTAACTGGAACTTATATTCCCAAAACAGTTATTGAAGAAGAAAATCATTATGTTAATTTTTCTTTAAGTGAAAGTTGGGTGAAAGATTGGCTTATTGGCTCAAACTATGGTTTTGCTATAATTACTCCTTGGGATGATTCTTGTCAAACTTTAGACTATTATTATTCAAGTGAAAAAGGTGATATATATATATCACCTAAATTATATGTTGATTATAATGCAATTATAGAACCACAAGCACTTTCGACGGAAGATAATAATTTCGCAAATGGATACTTTAAAGATCCCACTGAATATACATGGACATATTCAGATATTAACTTTAATCCATCAGGTTGGAAATCTAAAATCGTAATTACAGATAGTAATAATTCTATAGTGTATGATGAAGAACATGATTTCTCAAATAATTCTGT
>JAGMES010000290.1 GCA_023128035.1 Halanaerobiales bacterium
ACTCTCATCTGGACAAAGTGGAGTTGCGGGAACATTAATATCTGATGATCATTATTCATTCAGTAGTGGTGCAGGAAGCGGTGGGTCAATTTTAATTAAATGTCAAACTGCTGATTTAGGAACAAGCTTGGTGAGGGCGGAAGCAGCGAGTGGGATAGCTGGTGCAAATGGATATGCTGGAGGCAATGGGGGAACAGGAAGAATACATGTTGATTATTTAACAAGCATCACTGGATCAACTCTCCCAGGAGCAACAACAACACAAGATAATTCACTATTATTAGCAGCAAGCGGAAGTTTAATTGGTTATACATTTAGTTAATAAAATAAAAAGGAATATATGAAATATCCAGTAGGAAATGGAACAAAAGTAGATTATTTAAAGAACTGGTATATAGCTAGTTCATTTGGAGAATGGCGTGGAACATATTACCACAGTGGAATTGATTTAAATCTAAAGACTGGAGGCAATACAGACTTAGGTAAGCCAATTAATGCGATACTAGATGGAAAAGTAGTTTATTATCATAACAACTCACATCCAACAACAGGATATGGTAGACATAATGTTTATGAGGTAGACACTAAGTTTGGAAAAAGATGGGTTCATTGTGCTCACAATCAATCTATGATAGCCTCTGTAAAGGATATCAAAGAAGGTGATGAAGTAGCTAAAATAGGAAACTCTGGAACTAAGTATGCTCATTTACATTTAAGTATATACAAAGTTGACCCAAAAACACTTTCACATGGAATAGATACAATACCAAGAACAAAAACACAGTTAAATGCTTGGTATGTAGACCCAGTATTGTTTTTAGAGGCATTATATTCAGAAGATGTAATTGATGCTGTGAAACCAATAGTTGAAGACAATAAAGAAGCTGGAGAATTTTTAGAGTGGATGAATGTAAAAACATTCGATGAGGCTAAAGCAGTTATCACCCAAGAAAAGAAGTTCCTTGAGGATGAAAGAAAAAAGACAAAACGTCTTGAAGCTGAGCTGGAGGAATGTAAAAAGCTTCAAACTCACATGGGAGTTAAAAACTCAGTAGAAGGAATTGAAGTTTGGGATAGAGAAACTGAATTCTTAAAACAAGAACGTACAAAAACTAAACTATTGTCTTCTAATTTAGAGGCATGTAATGCAAGTAACAAGAGTTGCAAAGCAGAAAAAGTTATCCTAGAAAATAACAATAAAGAACTCGTTGAAAAAAATAAATTTTATATTTCAACAATAGATGAGCTAAACGATAAGGTGAACGAGCTAGTGCATTCACTAAATACCTGTGAGTTGTTCAAACATGTCTTAATAAATGATTTTGACGTGAGTGACAATGCATTTGAATCAGAAAAAGCCTTTTTTGATGCAATAGAGGAGATTACTCGAGGGGAAAACATAGAAAACGTAAGTACAGACAACATTTTTAAGGTAATTTGGTCTAGATTTACAAAAGCATTAGATAGTAATAAATAAAATAAGGAACAATATGAATACAGAAATGATTTCAATAGTAGTCGGTGGTCTTATGCCGATGTTAATAGAGGCAATAAATAATTATGTGCCAGATAATCAAAAAGCTAGATATCTAATATCACTATTAGTGTCTGTGTTAGTAGGATTTGCAACAACGTATTTAATTGGTGATTTCAACACCAATGATTTATTGGGTTCAATTGGTCTAGTATTTATCTCATCCCAAACAGCATATAGAGTTTGGTTTAAAGGAAGCAGTGTTGAACAAAGTTTCCAAAGATAAATACGATAATTGCAAACATAGTTGGATACCGTTTTTTCATGAGAATATTGACAAAACTGATACAACTATGAGGGAAGCTGTGTGCATTCTTTGTTCTTCATGTGGAATGTTCAGAACTAAGATGCTAGAATTCAGATACCCTAAAAACATAAACGGGATTAACTAATTCCAATTTATAAAGTTTATTTAGAAAAGGATATTTAATAGATGTCTAGGGTTGGCTTTGAATTTCCAAATTCAGTAAAAGACGCATCTAGGAATAGGTGGCACGCTGACCACCCAGGACATGATATTGATGAGCCTTTAGAAGTTGACCATATAGTTAGTATCTGGTTTGCAAAAAAGTATGGAATACCATCGGCATTAGTTAAAACTATGGATAATGCTATAGCCTTGAGACCTGAGGAACATAAACAAAAACATAGAGATGAAAACGAAAAAGAGTATTTTTATTTAGCATATATATTGTTAGGATGGGTGAGAGGACTATTATGAAACCAGATATATTTTCTATGTTAGAGAATTTTGTGGATGACAGATCGACAATGTCTGCTCAAAATCAAAACATACATGGAATGATAGGGTTTCTTCGAGGAGAAATAGAAGAACTTGAAGAGGCGCTTGGGGAAGAAGCATCTGATGATGCCATCATAGAAGAGGCTAGTGATCTAGTCATACTTAGTATCAGCATATTGCAATTATTAAACGGAAACATAGATAATGTAAGAGAAAAGATAGGATTTAATACATTGCGTTATCCAGCTTATCTATTTCATAATGGCTTATCATATGAAGAGGCTGTTATTATTGGTAAGAATGGCTTCACTCAACAGGATAAAGACGAAATATATAATGATTAACTCATAATATGCAATAGAAACAGATTTTATGTTTAAAAAAGTAATGATAACCGCATTTTTCAATGGTAAAAAAAGATTGAAGAGTCGCTTATTGTAAGTTGATACTATGATTGGCAGAGTTATCAAGTGTCTGCTAATAACAATTTTCATAGATACAGGCTAGATAGAAACTATTACAACTTACCTTCTTTTTCTAAGAACTTTGTGTGTTTGTTTTTATGTCCACTCTGCATCCAGCCGAATTCATTGGCTTTCCCACTGTCATATGGATTGACTATTTCATTTCCACGTTGGTCAAGAACCTTATCTTCACCAGTAACAGTATGTTTAAATATACCCCTGGCTTGTTTTTCATACCACTTATTCTTTTTTGTATCATTGTGTAGTTTTGCTGACTTATCCATGCATTTTTTACACGGATAAACTTGATTTGTCCTAACCTTTGGGTTGGAATTATAAAATATTTGTGCTAGGTTTTCTCTGCAAGATGGACATACTTCACTATGATCTGGAGGCACTCCAATTCCGTACGATGGTAATGTTTTAGCTGGTTTTAGATAGCTCACATCAAGCTTTCTTTTTTTAAGAGTATCCACATATGTGCCAGAGAATCAGGTAATTTTTCACCTTCAGTTTCATAGGCATTAGTGTTTTTATCCCAATGAAAATATTCGGTATAAAAATAATCATCCTCTTTAAACATAATTAACTGATGATCTTTAATATCTTCTGGCAACACCTCGCTTAACTCTACTGCTGTGGGAGCTGGAATGAACTCTAAATTATTATATTTCCAGTCTGACTCAGCCCACCCAACTCGTGGACTAATAAACCAATTTTTTACTCCGCCATGTTTAACAAGTACAAAAATGCTATCCTGAGTATACCCTGCCTTCTTGAGTTCCTGCGCCAATTCTAAACTTACACATATATCTTGTAGTTTCATTATCAATCTTCAATTATTTCTTTATATTCTTTAATATGATGTAGTAGTTTTTTAATAGATAACTCTAAATTATCTTGTTTAGATAGAAAGTGATAAACATCATTTACATCTACATATGTTCTTTTTGGATTTCCCATTGATGAAAAGCCTAGTATATATCTATCTGTCTTGTCTTTTTTTGCCACAATCATTTTTCTTATTTATTTCTCTTTATTGAGTTATCTTTGTTGAGGTAGCACCATCCCAGGTTATTCCACTTCTTATCTTCTTTTCAGTAAAACAAATT
>JAGMES010000291.1 GCA_023128035.1 Halanaerobiales bacterium
TAGGAAGGTTTATCAGTGAGGATCCTGTGAAGGATGGGGCGAATTGGTACAGTTATTGCGCTAATAATCCGTTGAAGTATGTGGATCCTACGGGGCTTTATAAAAGCAATTGGTTTTTACGTTCTTTTGTTCCAGGGCAAGTTCAATGGGATCGTGCTTTAACTGCATTTGGAGAAGGGAAATATTTTAAAGGTAGTATTCATACGGCTACAATGTTAGCAGAACAATTTTTATTTGTTTACACTTTGAAAAGTTTAAATTTATGGAGTGAGGCTGGGAGTGACGTAGCATTAGAAGTTGTTGAAAAAGTTACTGAGGGAACGAGCAAAACTACTGGGACAGTGTGGGATGTGATAAATCCAACAGCTAAAAATATTTCAAATACTAATATTCCTGCCACCTTCCAATTGGAAGTAGGAAATAGAACGCTTTGGGCAAATGCTAATGCTACAGAACATATGGGAGAATATATAGCGCGATTTGGACCTGAAAGTTGGACAATTGAAATGAGAAGTCAAGCAATGCTAAAAAGTTTTAATGCAGCAGTAACAGGAGCTATGGAAAAATGGGCAATTCTCACTCCTGGAAGATACTTTGATACAATTGGAGGATGGGAATTGGGTATTAATACCGAAACAGGTGTTATTTATCATGCATTGATGAAGTAGGAGGAAATTATGAATTTAAAAATGATAGGATTTTACAGTTATACGGACTCATCTATTACAAGGAAGTTTGAATCAATGGGAGAAGGACTACTTTTAGTTAGGATTGATAAAAAAGAAAAACATCCATCCCCATATCATTGGTTTTTTGAAAATGGTAGGAAACCAGCATTTGATATTTCAATTAATCCAGATAATAGTTTAGTAAATTACATTAAATTCTTTTTTCAAGATGAAACCATCGAAGAAAATTCATTTTACACTGAGATTAAAGATAAAAAAGACTTTGAACCAATCTTCCAAGTAAATAAATTTGATAAAAATACGTTTCAAATATTTCAAAAAAACAATATCCTGGCTTTTTTACACAATATCAATAATATAGTAATGATACTTGATAATCATATTGCAACCAAAGAATTTAACATCGGAAGTGACATATCGATACTTTTCGATCAAGAAGATTGTTTTTCTGGCGTGTTGGTTAAAAATTTAAGAGATTTTGAACTTGCTGAACTAAAAAAAGCTAAGATTATGAAAATGAGGTTTAGTGAAAATTTACTGACTTCAAAAGCTTGATTACACTTACTTTTAGGATGAAATAAAATGGTAAAAAATATAATAGTTATATAGCTATTAATCAACTATGATTTTGGTTAATAAGTTGGAGTTAATGTGGTAACACTTCGTTGAAGTATGCGGATCCTACTAGGTTTTATAAAAGCCATTGATTTTTACGTGCATTTGTTCCAGGACAAGTTCAATGTGATCGTGCTTTAACTGCATTTGGAGAAGGGAAATATTTAAAGGTACAGAGCAATTTTTATTTGTGTACACTTTGAAAAGTTTAAATTTATGGGCTGAAGCGGGTAGTGATTTAGATTAGGTGTTGTTGAAGATGCTACTGAGCGTTCAAAAGAAACTGGAGAATTAGTAGTTTCGAACATATTCAGGTATAGAATCTGGAAAATGGGTTATACTAATCGTAATGTTTGAAGGTGAGGAAAAGTATGAACCGGCTCAATACGGGATGCTTTTCCTCATTTTTATTTTTAGGTACAAACTAATAATATGTCAGGGATGGAGTAATTTTATACATTAAGAATCAATTTATTTGGGATAAGTTAAACATGGATTATTTATTTTGATTAAAAAGTTTGGATTTAAGTGAGTTAATTTAATTTTTAATAAATATTTTCTTTAGTCAAACGTGGTTTTACAGTAAAAGAGATTGGTATGATGGTATATCATTCAGAATTATTTGATAAAGATTTCAAAAAAATGGCTGCTAAAGCAATGAAAGAGATGGATGAGTATGGAAGGAAGAATTTAGATTCAGAACTCTCAGCAATGAGTTTATCTGTACAACCTTCTATAACATCTACTAGCACTAATTCGGTATCCTATGATGATCCAGGATATGAATATGATGCTGATAAGAGTTCACCTTTTAGTATTGTGTTAAAAAATCGCAAAGAGAGTGTTAGTCCTTCTACTGGTTTTTTAGCCATTGCTGAAACAGATTTGAGTTTGCCAGGCAAGAATGGATTGGATTTTAATTTAACCCGTGTTTATCAAAGTGAAAAATCAAATTTAACGAAAATTAATGCAACTTACGATTTTATTGAAGAAAAGAGTATTTCTTCGGATTACAATGTTACAGTTACTTGTACACAAGACCCAAGTCATGATTACACTGTCACTGATAAAGAAGGAACAGAAGTTTCGCAAAGTGACTATATTACTATTACTGTGCCCACTCACGATGAAGAAATTATTTTGGAAGGTGGGATTAGTGGTGGATATGTAACTCATGATGGATTTAGTAAAACTATTAAGGCTGATTTATATAAAATTAGAGTAGATCGTGTTATCTGTAATGTGCGTAACTATAGTAGTGGAACTAATTATCTGGATAGCCAATATCATTTAGGTGTAGGATGGGGCTTTGATTTACCAATTATAGAAGCAAATAAATATTTACATCTGGGTCAGGGAAATACATATGAGATTGATTTAGTTAATTCTGATACGGGTTTAAAAAATGTAGATGTTAGAGAGTATGTACTAAAAGATTATACTGGATCAGCAGTATCAAATGCAAAATATTTGCTTCAACATAAAAGTGGAATTAATTATTATTTTACATACAGTGGTCACTTAATTCAAATTGCAAATAGATATGGTGATAAGATCAAATTTACATGGGGCTATAGAAATGATAAATATTATCTAGATAAAATCGTAGATTCAGTTAATAGAATAATAACATTAGATTATAATGATTATGCTGTAACCGTTACTTTAGAAGGTGATACACCATTTATAATTAAATATATAAAGGAACCTGTGGATTCTCAATTTAAGTTAGCAAGGGTAGAGTTACCAGAAGATATAAAAACTTCATATGAATATTTAAAGCAATCTGCAAAATTTGCTTTTTGTGCAGATGTAGATTCTTCTTTTAGTACTCGTTCCTATTTAAATTTGATTTCTATTACAAATCCATATCAAGGTCAAACAATTTATAGTTATAGTAATGGTTTTAATAGAGAATTAGATAATTATGGAGGATATAAAAAATACTATAAATTAAGTAGTCGTCATGATTTACTAAACGGAGAGTATCAAAATTATATAAAACATGCATATATTAATCATGACAATGCTGGTCAAAATTATTATACGGAAGTTTATTACTATGGAGACTCACCTACCAATATTAATTATTCAAGAAAAGAAGTTTTTAATTTCAATGAAGATCATTTAAATGATCGAACTGAGATATACTTAACAGACAAATCAGGATATAAAGAAACTAAAATAATCACGTATGATAACAATAAACAACCTAATTTAATAACAGTTAACAAAATTGATTCAAGCACTGGCGAATCGGTTACTATAGTTACTGATTATAGTATAATGTCTAGAACAGATACAGAGTCAGAATTTCAGGTGCTAAATTGGACACATAAACGTGTAAATCCAAAAGGTACTGAAGCAATGGAGTATGTAGGAAAAAAATATAACTATGATGAATTTGGTAATGTGGAATCTTTTGAAGAGCAAGAGTTTAATCCTGAATATCAAGAAACGACTGAAAATATGGTTTCTTCAAATA
>JAGMES010000292.1 GCA_023128035.1 Halanaerobiales bacterium
CTGAACTTATATCCTTTTTTCACTATCTTTTTCATTTGACTCACCTTGTTTTTGTTTTTGATTATTAATATATTGTTCAAACTTTTATTTTCAGCTATAATATTTCTTTTAATCTCTTTTCTATAGCACCAATTAACTACCTGTATTTTACACACCAAACTATATGATACTGAATTGAGTAAATATAGCCACAACCTCATAATATCCCTCTTATGCGTATTATAACATATGTATAGGAGAGATACAAGCAATACCAAGGATTTATGTTTAATATATTCTTTACATATGTAAAGAATTACCGCCCTAACTCATCACTGAAGTAACGAGTGTGCGGACGGTAATTCATCAAATTACGAGTTAGAGAATTACAGAATAATAAGGCATTATTTTCCTATGTGTACCATGACTCGCTGATTATAAACTTAAAGAAGTTGGCTTATAATCTGAGTGATCAAAAAAATATTTAAATTATATTAAAATAATTGATTTGTCATATATTCCTATGATAAGATAACGTTGAGGTATAAAATAGATAAAATACTAAATAAATAAGGAGGAAAAATATTATGTCAAAACGATTATATTTTATTTGGATGCTCTTTCTTTGCTTGCTTTTTATATGTGTTAATCCCACATTAGCAAAGAAAGAGGTAGGATTACCAGTATTTAATGAAAAAGAAATGAAAGAATTGCAACAGCAAGGATTTGAATGGGATTATTTGGTAGAGGCTAGTCTTGTTGCTTATGATTTTAACTTACCATTAAAAACAGTAGTGAACTTGAGTTCTGAAGGTTATAGTTGGAAAGAAATTAAAAAGGCATTGGCAGAAATGAAGAATGCTAGGGAAATAATTAAAGATGAGGAAAAATTAAGTCATAATCAGATTTTATCTTTTCTAGTTAATGAGGGCTTTTCTGAAAAAGAGATAGCTATGATTGTTTATTTTGGAGTTTTAAATAAAAAGGATCTGGATTATTTAGCAAAGGAAGCATTAAAGGAAAAAAAAGAGAAAACGAAGAAATCTGATGAGGAAGATAATTTTCTGCAAACTATTGATTTAGATGTTTCTCCTGACTATCAAACTTCATCTACAAGTGCAGTCTCTTTTTATGATCCAGGTTATGGATATGATGCTTTTAAAAGTTCACCTTTTGCGACAATAATGAAAAATGGAAATGAAGTTATTAATCCAGCAACAGGTTTTTTAAAGATTACAGAAACCGACTTAAGTTTACCAGGTAAAAATGGTTTAAATTTAAATTTGACCCGAGTATATTGTAGTGAAAAAGCTGAATTAGATAAAATTGATGCTAATTTTGTAACGTATAAACCTGAAGAGTATATTGTAATTAATTATACCTATGGTGGTAATTATTCAGAAAAATTATACAATTTAGGAGTAGGATGGGGATTTGATTTTCCGGTTCTTGAAGAAGGAAAGTATTTACATTTTGGTAGTGGGCAAACTTATAAAATTGATTGGAATAATGTGAAAACAGGATTAAAGGATATTGATATTAAAGAATTTATACTCGAACAATATAGCAATTCAAATTATCCATTTGCACATTATCGACTGAAGCATAAGACAGGAATTAACTACTATTTCGATTCAGAAGGTAAACTAATTAAAATTCAAAATAGGTATGGAGATACGATTAGTTTAACATGGATCAATATAGATGATAGAGTTTATTTGGATAAAATTGTAGATTCGGTAAATAGAATAATAACATTTTCATATACTGATGAATTAATTACTGTTACTTTAGAATCTGATACAGATAATAAACCGTACATAATTAAGTATTATAAAGAATCGATTGGGGATAATCATTACAAACTATCAAATGTAGAATTACCAGAACAAGTTAATAAATCGTATTCCTATTATAAAGGTGAGACAGAATTTGGTTTTTGGGTTGATGATAATTGGAATGAAAATAAAACAGCTAATCGATATTATTTATTTTTAACTAATGTATATAATCCATATGGAGGAGAGAGTGTTTTTACTTATGAAAGAAACTATAAACGTGAGTTAGATTCACATGGAGGGTATGAATATTTCCATAAAGTTACTGGACGTTGTGATTTAGTGAATGGTCAAAAACAGAATGACAGAAAGTACGAATATCATGATGATTTTTGGGGTGTAACTTACCAGACAGATATTTACTACTATGGTAATAGGAATATTACTAATTATGCAAGAAAAGAGATATTATATTTTAATAAAGATTATCAAAATGAAAAAACTGAAATATATCTTACTAATAAGCCGAATTATAAGGAAGAGAGGACGACATTTTATGATGGCGAAAAACCTGAATTAATAACAATTAAAAAAACAGATTTCTTTACAGGAGAATTGACAAAGAAAGTTATTGATGTGGAGTATGATCAATATGGAACTCTGATTTATCAAGAAGATGGTGAAGGAAGGGTAATAGAGTCATATTATGATATTAAATCGAGAGAGGATACTGATACAAGATTTCAAGTATTAAATTTGACACGGAAAAGCATGAATTCAGTTGGAACAGGATCAGCGGAATATGTAGGGGAAAGCTATATCTATGACAGTTATGGTAATGTAAAATTAATTAAAGAAAAAGAGTATTATAATGGATATTATGAACTTACTACGGAAGATTTTTCAGGTCCATTGGGTGCTACTTTAATTCAAACAGGTGATAAATTTATAAAAGAAATATCTAAAGGTTCTCAAAGAGTGGATTTTAATATTTTTTATTATATAGATTCATGGTTTAAAGCCCTTAACTATGAGGTTAGATTCTGGGCTGTAGGTGAACCACGTCCAGAAAACTACTATATTAATTTCCCTAGAAGTTCTTTATTTGGTTCGTATTATGATAATGATACTTTTTCAATAGAAATACCAGATCCCACAAAATCTTATTATATTGAAATTGAAATTAAAAATCTTTCAGGAGACAGTTATATCTGGCTACAAGATTTAGATGTAACTTATGATAAGTTAAATTTTGCTAATAATGAGATAAAAAAGATTACATACAATCATTATGCTAATCCCGCTTTTTCAGGGTTGCCAAACATAGTTCATAAAGAATATGGTAATAGCTCAACACATGATATTACTTTTGAGTCAGATAATTGCATTATAACTGAGTATGAATACAGTCATTTAGGAGTAGATGATATTGTTACTGGTGAGAATTATGATAACATTTTCCCAACAAAGATTACTCAGCATGTAACAGATGTAGATGGAGTTTCCAAATCAATAGTGACAGATTTACGTTATAATAGATTTGGGCATATTACAGGCATTGATACCTATCCTTCTGAAAATATTCTTGAGTCAAAAAGATATTCGTATGATGGCATTAACAGATTGAAGACTGAAAATTATGAAAGGAAAGTTCCTGCTGTTGAGGGGCAAATCAACAAATCATATGATTACTCTACATCTTCTGATGAGAATGGATTTTTTATAACGACTATATGCTATCAAGATTCTTTTGGAAATAACTTAGATCAGCAAACTACTTCATTCTATTATGATGGATTAGGGCAACAGGTAGAAAGTTGGGCTGGCCCAGAAGCACAGGCTATTTTAGTTGAAAAAATCGGATATGATGAGTTTGGTAGAAAAGATTTTGTTGAAGATGGAAATAATATTAGGACTGAATTTGACTATGATGGATTTAGTAGACCAAAAGAAATTCGTTTCGCAGATGGCACTAAGAAAGTTATTGACTATAATGACGCAGGGAGAAAAGTTACAGAAAAAA
>JAGMES010000293.1 GCA_023128035.1 Halanaerobiales bacterium
ATCAGCCTGATCATCCTTAATGGCAATAATCATCTTTTCACTACTTAATAGAAGATCTGAATCATTTTCTACATCTACCATAAAGCCTATCTGATCAGAAGCAGGACCATTATCTACTGTTCCATTTCTACCTATCACATCATATTCTGGATAGATCCACTCATTGCTCAATACGTTCAACCTTAATTCCTTCTGATCTACAGTCCCCACAGTATCCATTACCTGAACTTTTACAAAATATACTCCTGGCTCTACTGGCACGCCAGAAACAACTCCATTTTCGTCCATTTTTAGACCTAAAGGCATACTGTTATCAAGAACCTCAATCTGATATGGAGCAAATCCACCATCTACATCTATCCAATCCCGATACTGAACTCCTACCCGACCTTCTGCAAATTCTTGATTTTTAATCTCAGGTAACTCAGCTACAATTACTTCAAATCCATAACTCTGTACCTTATCCCCAACCTGACCAATTAACTCTAACTGATAAGTACCCGTTTCCATGATCTCACTAGTTTTAAAGATACATTCTAAAGTATAGTTCGGTACAATATCCAAATTACTATTCATAAACTGACAGGTCAGACCTACTGGAGTACCATTGATAGTAAAATCAATCGGATCGCTAAATCCAGTTATCGCAAAGCTTACCTTCAATTCATCACCACGATTGATAAGTAGTTTACGCGGATACAAACTAACGGAATAATTCTTTTCTTTGATCAATAACTCTACTGGATCACTACTTAAACCACCAGATTCTACTGTTAGATATCCACTCTTTGCATCTTCTGAAATCACAAACTCAATCCGGTTATAGTTCCAGCTTAATACCTCTAACTTTTCACCATTCAAATAGAGGTCACCATTATTTCCAAACCCCTGACCATAGACAATCATTGTTTCAGTAGTTAGACCAAATGGCTTATTAAATGATTCAATCTGTGGTTTAATATCACCATCTACCACTTCAACAGAAACTTTCACCTGATGCTCATCATCACCAACAAAGCTTAGTATGTAAGTTCCAGGTTGTACCTCATATCCAACACTTACAAGGAAAGAGACTTCTCCGTCTACAGCAAGCACTTGCTCAACTGGTTGTACTTTCATTTCTGTTGGCACTTCCTCTACTTGAACAAGAATCTCATCTTCAAACTCATTGATTCCTTCTAAAGTTAGATAAATATTCGCAACTGCTCCTTTTGAGATAACCAGTCTATTCTGCAAACTTTTAAGGATATAATCAGGCTTTAATACCTGATAGCTTTCCTTTACGCTTGCAGACTTACCGTCATCATTTACTACTTTTACATCATAAGTGCCAGCTTGAAAACCTTCTGGAACTTTAGCAATTAACTGATACTTCTCTATTGAGACCACTTCTACTGGAATATCACCAAGATAAACCATCACACCTTCTCTAAAATTATCACCCTGCAGTGTAATCTCTCTAGCCTGATTATTAATTCCCTCATTCGAAGATATTTCATAAAGCTCAGGATCTCTAAATTCTAAAATCAGATCAACCTCTTTTGCCATACTCAAGTCTGGATTGCCTACAGAAGTAAAGTTTAGTGCAACCCCTCTTACCCCTGGTTCTGCTTTCATTATCCTAAAGCTTGCTGTTTGATCTGGAGTTTCAATCACATCATCAATTGATTCTGCTAAAATTCTTAAGCTAATCTCTTTACTTTCACTGTACAGATTATAGACTGATTGATCAAAGTTAGCAGATACTCCAGTTGGTAGATTAGTAACACTAACTGTAAAGTAATCTCCTTCATTATTTGCAAAGATACCACTTACAGTATAAGGAATACTTACCTCTACTATTTCTCCGATATAGAGATGAATCGAATCTGGAATCTTAACTTCTTCCAAATTAAATTCTGTAATCGCTATATCAGATAAATCAACCATTACCTCAGAAGAGTAACTACTTTCTGCCTGGCCTTGATTATATGCAACTACACTTATATAAGTTTTATCACCTTCTAAAATCGGCAGCGCAGTATGATTGAGTAGACCAACATCAAGAGAATACTCGTAATTACCACTTTCTGTACCATAGTAAACTTTATATCCTGCAATATTCGAGTTATCATCCATCAACCAATTTACTTCAATCGCTTCATCTACTACTACAGCATTTACCTCTAATGGTGGCTTAATTGGTTCCTGATTCATCACCGCAATCGTACCTTCAGCGTAATCAAGGATTGCGGGCATCTCTTCACCATCGTCATAGAGCTTACCGTAAATATAGTATTCACCTGTAGGTAAACTGGATGTATCCCAATCATATGAAAAGGTATGATCTTTCAATAAAATCCTTTCTGCTATTAATCTTCCATCATAGTTCTGATCATCTGTATCATAGTATAAATCTACATAACTATCTTTGCCATTAAACACTCCTCCACGACCTGTTATTTCATAGTGATTCATTCCATTTTCCATCTGATACTTTGGAGTCATCACTATCAATTCAGGTTTTGGAGTTGTGCCGAGTACTGCCACCTGATAATCCAGCCCTCTTGCATTTTCTAACTCCAGATGCCATAAACCAGGTTCAGGATTTTGAATTGACATCAAAATCTGATTAGCTTCTTTAAGATACTCTACACCTTCTGAATCTTTTGTATATTGCTTCACAACTCCATTTTCATCTACTGGTGCAATTGCTACAATCTCAGGATCACCTGCTTCAAAGCCAACTGCAAAGATTAATCTTTCTGTCGATTGAACATAGTATTCATTCAATTCTTTAACTTCTGCAGTTAGAGCAAATTTTTCATTGCGAATCATTCCACTTTCTCCTGGTAAGACAAAACTGACATATTCCTTGTCTTCAATAATAAAGTTTCCAATAAATGATTTAATTTGATTAGCAGCAAATGTCACACCATCTTGATTAAGTGGAACAAATCTAAAGTCACAATCCTTACGATCAATTAAAACATACTTGCTAACTCCACCTATCTTTAGGCCGATATTCCCTGCAAAGAAACCTACCTGTCCAATAACAGGTAAGCTACCTATATATCCTTTTACACCTCTTACATTATTCTTAAAGTTTCCAAACTCAGCCCCTATACTTGGAGTTTTCCAAGTACCAGATGGTATTTTAATCCACCAATAATCGACTATCTGACCTCGGTTTACTACAACACGAACTTTACTCCAACCTGTCAGATATGACTTATTATTTTCACCCCAGATATGGAATCCAGCATTTCCTGTCAAGATACTTCCTATTGAAATATTTGCTTCTGCATAAAAATCAGAGAAATGCTTTGTGATTGCTGCATATACATCTGTAGAGATCAGCTCATTTAATAGAGTCACTCTACCTGTTACAGCTGCATTTGAATTCGTAATGTTTACCCAGAATCCTGTATCTCCTTTCAATCCTCCACTTATGTCACGCAAGTAAACTCCTAGATTGAATCTCATTCCATTTCCTATTCGTTTCACTACTGCTGGACTATTAGCAGGAACTGGTCCCTCAGCAAATTCTCCATAAGCACCGTTAATATATAAACCTGTTGTACCTAAAGCTAATCCAAAACCGCTGGATTTGAAAGAAAGATAAATGCTTTCAATTCCACTTTTGTATTGATAATCTTTTGTTCGAAGTTTAATAAGTGCATTAAATTGACCAATATCTGAAACCTGTGCATTACCGCTACCTTCAAAGACATACTTAGCATCTTCATCAATCTTCAGCAACATATAGATATTAGTAAATCCAACTTTCCCTAA
>JAGMES010000294.1 GCA_023128035.1 Halanaerobiales bacterium
GCTTAATCCAGTATTCACCTGTTTCATTAAAAGCGTGAGAAACTTCTAATAAAGAAGTATTTTTCATAAAGAGGAATAACTCATAATTTCTTTATCTTCACTCTTCCAGCTTAATAAAAGATCACTTGATTAATAATCACCTATAGATAAAATCTAAGATCGCATCGGTGGGGTTGCATCAATTGTAATATGAGTCATCTCAATATCTGATACCTTATTCGAAGCATCATAAGCTCTCACAAAGAAATAATAAGTCTCTCCATTTTTAAAGAGATCAAGATTTACTTCATCTGCGGTAACGAGAACTTGTTTTTGAGTAGTACTTTGCCAGTTACTCGAAGGCTGATACGCCACAGTCAATAATGAGTACTCATATCTAACAATTGGAACATAAGATGGCTCACTTTGCCATTCAAAGAATACTTCCTCATTATCTGTGGAATATTCGTCCACTGTTTCTAAGTTAGTAATCTTTGGTTTCTGTAAATCAATCAAAACTCCATCACTTCTAGAAATCGCCGAACGCAATCCCGAATTATCTGTCGCTAAAGCTAAATATCATCAAAACTCTCATTTAGCTCCTCAATACGTCTTTCTAATATATTCAAAAATGTTTGAATTACAGCATTGGGAGTTGAAATTGTTTTGAAATAATTGTTTTTTTATTGAATATAATTAGGTTTTTCTTTAATTACTCGTAATAATAAACCAAACCCTTTACGTTGAACATTTAATAATGGCATTAGATATTCTTTAATTTTTTCATGTTTCCTTGAAGAGTATTGTTGACCCTTTAATTCAACTAAGGAATTATACTCAGTATTAAATGCAAAGCTGACTTTTGAAGGAACGTTTTTTAAGTATATACATACCTTCTAACAAGCAGCAAAACTTTCATATACCCATAAAATATAAAGGCAATACCGAAACCAAAGCAAATAACACACTCGTCATTGTCCCCACAATAAAGTATTCCACAAACTCCTGATTATCAAACTTTTTAAAACGAGCTAGAGATTTAGTTCCTAAAAGAAATCCAATAACACTAATATTAAGACCACCTGATAATAAGAGAATTGTTAAAATCAAAAGACGTTCTAGAATCCCAATCAATGTTCCTGCATGATATGCACCACCATCTTCTAAATGCTCCTCTATTTTACCTCCGCCTCTCACTTCACAGGTTTTATGAGTCAAATCATTTAAGACAGTGCGGATTAAACGAGGAGCTAACCAAATGTTAGCAATCACAATCAAAAGTATTAACTCCCATCTCATATGATTATGCCAAAATCCTTGCCAGGTTGCAGTTACTGGATAAAAACTTACTGCCGCAAATAAAAAAGCAATCGATATTATGAAAATTTGAAAACTCTGTTTGATCATAAAAATTTTAAACTCTTTACCCTTTTTACTTCGAATAAATTTATCCATTATGATTGAAATCACTAGATATGTAATACCAGAAATAGGAATAGCAATATATTCACTTGGCCATATCCCAACTACCATAAATTCAGCCAACATAACTACCATAAAAACAAATGTCCTTAAAATTAAATTTAACTTTTCTCTAAAAATATACTCCACTACAGAATAAGCAACAAACAACCCCATCACTTCAGCTAAAAGCATTTTCTACTCTCCTCCATTCTTTTGAACTTTCTCAACCCAATCCAAAAACTGAATAAATCCTTTTTCACCTGTTCGAACCTCTTCTACATTACCAGCTTGAATCTTTTGAGTTATAGCTGATTTTGATTGATTCAGATAATCTGCAATTTCACTATATGTATCCAACTCCATTAGAAACCAATAAACCTCTCTCTGTTTTTCTGTCATCTTATATTTTAAAAGTTCAATCATCTGCAGATAACCATTCACTAAGTTAGTTAATTGTGAATCAGAAAAGGAATAATAAATCAAAGGTATGAACCGATTCTTTCGATGCTGATGTGCATATCTTTCTTTAAGACTCTCTACGCCTTCACGGGCTAAATGAAAAGCTGGCCCATCCATCGCACCACTGCGCTCACTCATCTTTGTGAGAATCTCTCCATAGCCAACCCCAGTATAAAAGTGATATCCAAACAAACGCTGAAAATCCTGAATTAAAGGATAACTGTTCTGCAAATTCTTCAATACTCCCTGGACTTCATCGCCTAAAGTAAAATCAAATGGAACTTCAAGAGATTGACCATATTTCGAATTAATAATCTTTAAAGCTTCTTTAAGCTCTTCTTGAACTTCCTTTCGATCATTTAGCTGACGAGATTTGATCAGATCTAGAGTAATTACACAATATCTCATAGTTTCACATCCTATGTAAATCAATTTTCAAAAAACGAATCCCTCTTTGAAAGAGGGAAAATTATCAAAGTCTAACTGTTTTACATTTTTAATCTTCATCTTGACTGTCTCCCAATAAGATATTTTCTAATTTTGATTTATTTTCTTCTAAAATTGAGTTCACAATTGGATGAACCTCATACCATCTTTTTTGATCAGCATATTCTAAAACTATAAGTTTATCTAAAAAATGTGCATTACTAGGGTCAATTCTTTTATCGCGATTAATCATCTTCAACTCTTTAATATCATCACTATAAATTCTTCGTTGATATTCATTATAATAGTCATTAAATGATTCTCTTACATCTTGACTATTTACATAATCTCGACCGTTAGTAAAAGCTGATACTAAAATTCCCCTTACTAAATTAATAAGAACCCTTGTAACTCCACCAGAATACTTAACGATTTGATCTAGAAAATGTTCCTCAATTTCAAACTCTCCTAATCTTCTTTTAATAATTTCTTTTAAAAATAAGATATTTTCAATATTTCTTTCTCCATTTCTATCTACAATATGAACTGCTGGGATAATATAATGTTTACTTATATTTTTTTCTCGTATATCCAATAAACTATCATCAAAAAAAGTTTGAAGTTTAACCGACATAATAAAATTAGCTTCTATAGTACGTGAAATTGGGACAAACTCTAATATAAAATCTGTAAAACACTTAAATGGTATTTTTTCAAAATCATCTAATATAAAGGTAATGTTTTTGTATTTGCTTTTAATTTTAGCTATATCATTATTAAATAATTTTATAAAAGTCTCTATATCTTCAACATCATCTTGAACATATCTTTTCCTAGACGTTTCTTCAGAAATAAACATTTGAATATAATTAACTAAATAAATTAATAAATCATTAACATTAAGTTGATCTAAATCTAATTCAATAGATATGTTTTCTGGAAAAACCACTAAAACTTCTTGATCTATTAAAAAATTTCTTAATCTATATAATTCTGTTGTTTTACCAATACCAATAGCTCCTGAAACAAAAATAAAAGATTTATCATCAAATACTTCAATATATCGTGATATTGCTAAAGCTTTGTTGGAGTTTCCATGCTAACGTAATAACTCTCTATTTCATAATCTTTAATAAGGGGTTTTGTTGGATTTAGATTTGAGATAACTTGCTTTATTTTTTCTTGCATCATAATCCCTCCAAGTAATTGTTAATGTACATTTTCCTCTTTTTTTAAACTTAATATTATATATATTCATCATTGAAAGTTAGTTTCCTTTAGACTCGCCACTTCTAAAATAATAAAATTAGTTTCAAAATCTAAAGTGAACTCGTCCAGCTAAAGCTGAACATTGGGGCTTCAGTAGGGGATTCTACCCCCACTGAAGATTAAAAACAATTCCCACCACTTATAGAAGTGGGGGTCTTATCTCAAAAGATAA
>JAGMES010000295.1 GCA_023128035.1 Halanaerobiales bacterium
GGGTCTTAACTCAAAAGATAAATCATTTTCATATGTTTTCCACCTTCCTTCCAAAATATTTCTAATTTATTAATACGCCCTTTCTCTCAGTTTCCCTTTTTGCAGGAGAAATTCTAGCTTAAGTCGAAATATGTTAGTTGTGACTACTTTCTGTCAAGGGGGGTTATAAATTGGTTAATGAAAATTTACTCTTTGCTCTGGATATTGGTACCCGAACTGTGGTCGGTTTAGTTCTAACTCCTACCCCTGAAGGGTTAGAAATTATCGCATCAGAAGTTCTTGAACACGAAAACCGTGCCATGTTAGACGGGCAAATCCATAATGTTATAGAAGTTGCTCGTGTTGTTCAGGAGATTAAAACAAAACTCGAAGAAAAAATTGGTCAGAAATTAACAAAAACTGCAGTTGCTGCTGCTGGTCGTGCCCTAAAAACAGTGAAACAAACTCATTATATAGAGTTATCTCAGAAAAGAGAAATCACTGCTGAAGATATCAATACTTTAGAATTAGCAGCTGTTCAGATCGCACAAAAAACACTCGCTAAAGAAGAGATTCATGATCCTACAGATTATCATTTTGTTGGATATAGTGTAATTACCTATCGATTAGATGATATGCATTTAGGAAACTTAATTGGACAAAAAGGTAAAAAGATCGAAGTTGACCTCATCGTTACTTTCTTACCAAGAATTGTTATTGACTCATTGATTACAGTAATCCAACATGCTGATTTAACTGTTCATCATATGACTTTAGAGCCTATTGCTGCCTCAAATGTAGTTATTCCAAAAGAGATGCATAATTTTAATCTGGCTTTAGTAGATATCGGTGCTGGTACTTCTGATATTGCCATTACTCAAGGGGGGGCAATTGTTGCCTATGCTATGGTTCCTGTAGCAGGTGATGAGATAACAGAAGCTCTTGCTGAACATTATCTTCTAGATTACGCGACAAGTGAAAAACTCAAACGTTCTATCACATCTCAGGAAAAAATTGAGATAAAAGATATTTTAGGAAGCACACTTGAAATTGAATCTCATGAAGCTCTTCTTGTCTTAAAAAGACCAGTAGAAGAACTTGCAAAGCTTATCGGGGATGAAATATTAGCATTAAACCAGAAATCTCCTCAGGCTGTATTATGTATAGGTGGTGGAAGTCTTAGTCCCTTTATAACTCAAAAATTAGCTGAAAAGCTACAACTCCCTTCCAATCGTGTAGGGGTGAAACAAGCAATAGATATTAAAGGTATAAAGGGTGAAATTCCGAATCTGACCAGCACCCAAGCTGTTACACCAATAGGGATTGCTGTAACTTGTAATCAAAATGCTAACACAAGCACATTTATTGATATAAAGCTAAATGGGGAACGTATCGACTTGTTCTCACTAGGAGTGCCTACTGTCTCAGATGCGCTTTTATCTTCTAATTATGGTATTCAAAATCTTTATGGTAGACCTGGTATGGCATTAACCATCAAAGTTAATGGAAAATTAAAAACTATTAAAGGTACTATGGGCCAACTTGGACTCCTTGAAGTCAATGGTGAGTCAGCCACTTATGATACTCCTATTCAAAATGATGATGAAATAATTTTTGAACCTGGTAAAGATGGGAAACCTGGCTTTGCTCTTGTACAGGATGTTGTTGAATTTACTGCTCCAAAAACCATTTTTATCAATAAAGCTCCACATCAGATTCTGACTCAGATATTGATGAATGATAAATCTGCCGAACCAGAAACTCCAGTTATTGATCGGGCCGAAATTAAGGTCATCACTACAGAAACTTATCGGAAAGCTCTTCTGGAATTTATGGAAGTTCCAGCAACTGCTCTAATTTCCCGGGAAATTCTTTTTTCGCTCAATGATCGACAAATCTCAATGCAAATTGGAAAATATGACATTAAAATCAATGGAGAATATATTGATCTTGATATGCCTATTTCAGATGGAAGCAAGATTAAAATCACTCCACTTAGTAAAGATAAACTAACAATTGAAGATTTACAACAACAAAACAATCAAAGTCTTGATATTGAAGTAACCTTCAATGGTCGAAATTTATCTATCCCAACCAACCATTGGGAGATCAGGAGAAATTATCAGGAAGTCACTATTGATACAAAAATCGAAAATGGAGATAACATCATCTGTCGTCCAAAGCCTATCTCCTTCAATCATATTTTAAATTTTATCAATTACAAAGTTCCTGACTCTTTATCAAATCGACTTGTTATAACGATTAATGGAAAAGATGCAAAGTTTACTGACTATGTGAATAATGGAGATGTTCTTGAACTAAAAATATAATCAAAAAGCCTTATGTTTAATTTTAACATAAGGCTTTTATTTATCCCTTAAAGACGGTTTATTTTCAAAACTATGTACTTTTTCAACAAGATCATCAATATCTTGAATCAAATCTTTTCTTGTTTCCCAAAATGTATTAATTTCATATTTTTGGTTAACTAATAGCGAAGTATTTTCATACTCTTTAATAGGAGTATGATTTTTTCTTCCATAAACTTCTCTTAAATTTTCTAAATTCTGATAGTCACTAATAAAATCTTTTCTTTTTGAACCTTTTAGCAATTCCACCGCGATCTTATTACTTGCCTCTTGAAAATGTGCCTCACTATCCTCCCTAATTAATAATTCCTTTTTAAGAAAGTTATTATTGAGATCCTGAGGTAAGTAACTTTTTATAATGTTTAAAGATTTACTTCTTTCTGATCTATAATTATTTGTTTTATTTTCAATATTAGAAATAGTTTTCTTAAAGTGTTCAGGGATATTTTCATAATCAAAATCTGTTTTTATATCTTCTAGAGTTTCTTTAAAAATAAAGTAATCAGAAATATCTTCATATTTTTCAATAGGTTGCTTTATTATTTTAAATTGTTTAGTAAAACGTTTTAAAACATTTATAATATTTTTAATTTTATTAATCTTTTTGTTGTGTTTTTGATTATATATTATAGTAACTATCGAAATAATTATCGTAACAATTACAGGAATAGCATACTTCAAGTTTTCACTCAAACCTTTCACCTCCAGGTTCTATTTCATATCCCTGAAGCATAGAAAAATTTCGAATAAAAGGTGACATAATAAAATTAACCTGTTTCTCCCCGTCAATAATCTCAGTCCATCCATCACGATGAACAATTCCTAAAGCATGTTCTACAAAGATATATAAATGATTTTCAGGAATATATTTATTAACCCAATTTTTCATAGAAATTTCCCTAAAAAAACTACACATATTTAGTTTCGATAAAATCGAATAGCATGGTGTTTTAGATATTATGACTACTGGAAAACTAAATTCTTTTGTCAAATCTAAAAAATCTATTAGAGATCGCTTATTTAAACTTTTATAACTATCTTCAAAAATTGATACCCGTTCAATCAATAAAGCAAAATCTTTTTCTAGTTCATCAAAAATCTCTTTTTTCATTACTACAACATCATCATGTAATTTTCCTTTATTAAAATAAGTCATTGGAGAAACCCAAACTCGAGAAGAACCTAATTTTCTATTTATAACTTTAGTTCCATTCAAATCTTCTAAAGCATAGAATTTTTGGTTCTTTCCACAAAAGAAATCCTGTGCAAACCCACGAATAGGTCTATAAAGAGGAACAATATCCTTATATTTTTTTGAATTTAGGTCATCCAAAAAAAAATTTTGAGCAAGCATAAAATCATTCCCTTCAATTTCTAGTGAACTCATCCAGCTAAAGCTGAAC
>JAGMES010000296.1 GCA_023128035.1 Halanaerobiales bacterium
TCTACATTTACACTATTAACAATCCATTGAAATATATTGATCCGACTGGACATTATATTGTACACAATGTTGACCAAAATGTATTGGATATCATCATTGAAGAAGGGGATGATCTGGGAGGAATAGTTCAGGAGATCTATAAGTCTAAGCATATGTTGAAGCATGTAATGGCTTTGAATAATTTAGAAAGCTTAGAGGATCTTGATATTGGTGACCATCTATTACTACCGATCAGTTTTGTTGTGGTCGCAGAAAACGATTTATTTATAGTTGATTTACCAACACTAGAAATTGCGGGAGAATTATGGAATAAAGGAAAAATTGATATTAGTGAATATTACGCGATAAAAGTGGCTATAGAGAAACCTAGTTACGATGATCCTCAAATAGGATATGCTATACCCGGGAAAAAACTGTTTGATTGGTTAAGTAGAAATGCAGGGCCTCTGCTTTTATACACTGCTGGAACAGCTGTAGAAGTAGCAGGATGGGTTGCAGATCTAGGGACTATTACTCTACTCTTTGGTTCGGTTCCGAGTGGTGGTAGTTCTTTGGCGTTAGCTCCTGTAACTGTGTCTATAAGTAGTACTGCTAAAGTTACTGGAGCTGCTATGATGGGAACTGCTTTATATATGATGAGACAAAACTCTGGTGGTGGCAAGAAAAAACCTATTCAAAAGCATCATTTTGCGAGTAATAAAAGTAAAACATACACAAAAGAGTTTAAAAAGATTGCTGATAAATATAAGCTAGATTTGGATGATCCTTGGAATAAGGAGCTTATGCCTCATCAGGGACGACATCCAAACGCATATCACGAATATGTATTAGATCAAATGAAAAGATTTGATTCAATAGCAGATGGAGATGTAAACAAGTTCTTAAAAATATTTGACCAGATGAAACAAGAAATTATTAAAAATCCAGAAATGCTTTATAAAAATTATTGGAAATGAGGAAGATGAAAATGAAATTTTATAAATTATTATATGATTATGAGAATGACAATGATGCAATTTGCTGTATGTCAGACGAATTATATAGTATTGGTCAGTATGATGTAGAAAAAGGAAAATCAATTGATCACTGGGACAGTAGAATTACTTTATACTATGATCCAATGGAAGGCAATAAAGAAACTGATTTTTTAGGTAATGATTTAGGGTGGCTAATCGTTTCTGAGAAAGTAAAAAAGATTTTAGAAGAGGGACAGATTGAGGGGATACAATATTTGCCTATCAAAATATTAAATAAAAAAACAAATCAATACTTAAAAAATTATTATGTAGTTAACATTTGTAATTTAGTAGATGCACTAAATCTAGATCAGTCTGAATATGATGTATTTGAATTAGATGAAAATGAAAAAATAATTTCAGTAAAGCTCTTTGCAGTTAACGGGAATCAGTTGAAAAGAATAGACATATTTAAATTGAAAGATGATAATATTCCAAAATTCGTATCTGAACGTGTGAAAAAAATTTTAATGAAATATAATGTTACAGGATTTGATTTTTTAGAGATTAAAGTAGTATAAGATTAATGAAAAAATTTAGAAAAAAGCTGTTGGTAAAATATCCTAATAGCTTTTCGGATGTTTAGGAAATTATATGCTATATTAAAGTGAGAATAATTAGATTTCTTAGATATAGTGTAGAATTCAAGAGGCTATCTTAAAACCGAGCTATGATATGCCTACGGTTGGTTTCGTCATTTCGGCTAAATCTATAGCAATGGGAGCTTTAATGGTTGCAAGTATCTTCTGTGAACCTATAGATTGGGGTATAACTTTCTATTCATGGACACAGGGTAATTTTTCTTATTATGATTTACTGAATTTCCTTCCATTTGTTAGTGGACAAGCAGCTAGAGCAATTGGTAATGGGCTTGAAGCTGGAATAGATGCACTACGCTGGGGAAATAAATTCGATGATGCTGGAGATGTTCTCAAGTATGTTGATGATGGTGTTTGTTTCATTGCTGGCACAATGATTATTACTTTTGAAGGTTATAAAGCAATTGAAGATATTCAACAACATTTTCGGAAGGCGTAAGTCCCCTAACTTCTGTAAGTGGATTAAACTATCGTTCTGGATTTACCTTTTGGTGGGAGTATAAATCTCCTTCCGAAAGTTGTTAAACTTAAGATGTAATAACGTAGTTATTACATCGACTTCAACCAGGCGACTTGGTACTTTCCAAAGATGAAATTACAGGTAAAGAAGAGTATAAACCTGTTGTACAGACATTTGTAAGAACTACAGATATAATAATTGAAATTATTTTGGAAAATGGGGAAGAGATAGATACAACAGAGGAACATCCATTCTGGGTTGTAGGAATTGGCTGGGTTGAAGCAAAAAATCTTAATGCTAATAGTGTGTTGGTATTGGCTGGTGATTCATACGTAGGAGTTGAATCAGTTGAAGTAATTGAAGTAGGTCATGAAATAACGGTTTACAACTTCGAGGTTCAGGATTATCATACGTATTTTGTTGGTAGTGGTATTTGGGTGCATAATAGTTGTGGAAATTTTGCTAAGGGGACGGGAAATGGTATAGAAGAATTAGGTGATGGTTCATTTAAAATAACTAATTGGGATGGATATCCTGATGGATCAAAACCACAAGGACCTTTTAAGATATTAGAAGGAGAAGAATATGATGTTGCAAGAAAAGCAGCAAATAATGCAAATAGAAAAATTCATAGACAAAATCCAGCATTAAAAGGAAAAGATATACATGAAATACATCCTGTTAAATTTGGAGGAAGTCCTACTGATTTATCAAACAAAATTCCGTTATCACGAAAAGAACATGCTAAGTTTACAACTTGGTGGAATAGATTATTAAAAGAATAAAAAAATAAAGTGTAGGAGGAGAATAATTACATGAATATTAATGAATTTATTAGTAAACTTGATTTTAATGGAGTAGGTTTAAGTGAAAAAATAAGAGAAATTGAAGAAATCTTAAAAGTAATATTTCCAGATGAGTATAAGGAATTTATGCTTAAATATAACGGTGGAGAAGGAGAGATAGGAGAAAATAATTATCTAGTTGTATGGCCTTTAGAAGAATTAATTGAATTAAATGAAGAATATGCAGTAAATGAATTTGCACCTGGGTTATTTTTGTTTGGTTCTGATGGTGGAAGTGTTGCTTATGCATTTGATACAAGAAAAGAAAGTATACCAATAGTCGAAGTTCCTTTTATTGGAATGGATTTAGATGATATTAGTTTTTGTTCAAATACTTTTAATGTTTTTTTAGAATACTTATATAAATCAAATTAATCTGAGCTTAGACGGTTATTTTTGAAATAGCCGTCTTTTTTTAAAAATAAAATACTTGAAATCAATTAATATAATTGCTTAGAGTATTCTAGGATTTAAGAATTGAATAATGATATGGAGTGATATTATGAGAAGATTAAAAATTGGTGATGTTTTTCAAATCGAAACCTCAAAAAAAGGAAAAGGTTATTTTCAATATATTCCTGAATCCGTGATAGTTTTATAATTCTTGTCCTAAAATACATTTTTGCATGTCAAAATATTATAAATATAGAACAATTTAAAAAGAATTGTACACAGTTAAAATTATTCAAATATTATTTCTTAAAAAAGGCAATAAGAAAATATCTCTTTACGGATTCAGGATATTTTTAATAATAAGACCGTTGGAGAATTAGCTGGGGTACCTTATACGAAGAT